>NZ_LR743509.1:2066388-2382777 GCF_902712875.1 Hyphomicrobium sp. ghe19
CAATGAAGTAGAGTCCGGGAGTTCTTAACGGACGGTAAAATGAAATCCAGAACGTCCGGTAGCGTTGCTAGCTCATCAATTCGTCGCCGAGAAAGTGCCGCCCTTCGCGGTCCTCGATCTCGACGATCCAGACGTCGCTGTCGAACTCGGCTTCGCGTTTCAGGAGCTTCTCGGCGTCCGCATCAGGCACGAAATCCTGCTTGAAGCGCGCGACCCAGCGCCGGTCGACGTCGGCGTCGTCGAGGCCGGCCGGTGCGGGGGAGAAAACGGCTGCGGTTTGATCGGGACGTACGATCTTGATGAAGACCGCTCCCGCGTCGTCGTCGCCATGACGCGCGACGACGCCATGCGCGCCATTGACCTGGCAACGACGCAGATAGGCTTTGACCCAGATTTCGGTTTTGAGGCGCATCCCGGTACGTTATCAGCAAGCATCGGGAAACCCCTAGTGCTTCGCTGCCTTGGCTATCGCCTCGCGCCGCGCCTTCGGCTCGCCCTGCAGACGGATCAACCGGCTCATCAATGGACCGGATATGCGGCCGGTGACCTTCAGCTTCTGGTCAGTCTCGAATTCGCGGACGGCACGGGCGAACTCGGGCGTCATCGCGGAACCCGGAACGCCCGTCTGATAGCCAAGCGTCGCGAGTTGCTGCTTGACGGAGCGTACGAGACTTTCGCCATCGGCCGTCATTGTCTTGCCGGGCCTCGCGGCGCTCGGCGACATGGACGAAGAACCGAGGATCAATTGGCTCAGAAGCTGTTCGCTCGGTTCGCCCGTCAACACGAGGCCGTTGTCGTACTCGTAAGCGAAGATCGCCGCGCGCGTGACCATTCCCAAAACGCCGTCTGGCTGACCGGGCTCATAACGGATGTTGCCAAGTTCGCGTTGTATGCCCTTCGTCAGCTCCGCGCGGTTGGCATCGTCGCTTTGGCCCAAGGGCGCAGGCGGCAAAACGCCGTCGGCTGCGGGCTGGTCGGCTGCGGGACCCGGCGACGTCGGTCCAAGCGCAATGCCCGGACCATCGACCCACGAGGTGCGATCCGTCACGATGCCGCCCGTTTCGATGGCGCTCGTCTTGGCGGTGTTCTGGAAGACGAACATGTTCAGAGCCACGCTCGTCGTCGCCAGCAGCGATATGACAGCTGCGAGCTTAATATCCCTCTCGGTCATGCTGACGCCCGTTGCTCGTTCCCCAAGCGCGAAGTATGGCGAGTCAGCCGTTAAGACCTGCTTAACCGTCGGGAGATTCGGGCCCGCAAAGCACATCCAATTTATCTAAAACTTGAAGCAAAAACGGTTCGAATTGCATTGCACAAACTAGCGTGACCTTGAGCCGGGGCTGGTACCCATGGAGCGAGGGTAAGAGCCTTCACCGCCAGTCCGTTCAACGGCCGAACCACGTTCGGCCGCAGATGGGAAAGTTTGAGCTATGGGTTTGTTGCGTATTGCTACGTTTGCCGCGGTCGCCGTCGCACTGCTTCCGTCCGACCGGGAACAGCAGCAGCGTCTTTACGATCGCGCCGGGTCGACGGCGGAATGGGTCGTTACATTCTGCGACCGCAACGCTGCGACGTGCGCGAAAGGCTCGGAATATTGGTCATTGTTCGTTGCCAAGGCCGAGTTCGGCGCCAAGCTCGCCTACGACATGATCCGCGAGCGGGAGGCTTCGAGCCTCGCCAACACGAACTTACACCTCGATGAGGGCAAAGGCCGGGTTGCACCCGCTCTTCTGGAGCGAGAGAGCGGCACTCTGACGCCAGTCGACAAAATGCCGGACTGGCGCGGCAAGAACACCAGCAAGAGCGGCGTTTGAGAAATACTTAGGCGATTGAGCTCAAGCTATTGGGTCGCGCCCCAAGCGCGTACCGCCTTGCCCTCGACCGGCCTACATACCTATGTGTATTGTAGGTGAATGCCCGATTAAGCGGGTTGCAGGCTGGACTTTCCCGATGACCCTCGACGACATTCGCGCCGATTTCGCGCTCCTCGACGATTGGGAGGACCGTTATCGCTATGTCATCGAGCTGGGGCGCGCGCTCCCGCCATTCCCGGACGCCCTTCGAACGGACGCCAACAAGGTCCGAGGCTGCGCGAGCCAGGTCTGGCTGGCGACTGACCGCGTCGCCTCGACCGCTGGGCCGAGCGCCGGCGACAAGCTCGAAATGCAGGGCATGAGCGACGCTCACATCGTCCAAGGCCTGATCGCCCTCCTCTTCATCATCTACCGGGGCAAGACGCTCGACGAGATCCTGAAGACCGACGCCGAAGGTATTTTCGCGAGCCTCGGCCTCAAGGATCATCTGACACCGCAACGTTCGAACGGGCTCGCCTCGATGGTGAAACGCATCCGCTCGGACGCGACCGAGATGCTCGCGGCTTAACTTCGAAGCACACGCTGAAGCCTGGACTTGGACCTGGGCTCAGACTTGGCCGGGGTCGATCGCAGGGCGGTAGTCGCTCGCACCCCAATGCCTTACGCGCGCCGGTCTTCGATCATTCGCTTCGGGCGGCGGTGGAAGCATTCCGTAATGCCGAGCGAGCTGGCGTAGCGCGATTTGCAGAATGATCTTGCCAGACCGTTGGGGCCAGCCGCTCGCCTTCTCGCTCGCCTCGAGGCCCTTCAAATGGCAGCAGACGTCGATCAGAACGCCGGCGAGGTCAGGTCCGACGGCTGCGAGCGCGCGCTTGACCCGCTCGTGCGCTGCTACAACGGAATCGCGAATATCCGGCCCGATGTCCGGCGCGCCTCTCGCACCGCCTCCCCCACTCAGGAACGCCGACCAGTTGGTGGTGACGCGCGGGGTCATTTGCGCAAACCAAAAATCGGCGCGGAGTTTTTCGCCCGCATCGAATTCGGCATCGGTGAGCATCGGCTGACCGTCCTTGTCCTTGCGCCGCGCGAGCCACGCAAGCGGGCTTTCCGCGAGATTGCGTTCGGGCGCTTGATGCTCAGCACTCTGCGAAACGCGGCGAGCGCGAGACGTTCTTACTTGCATTGCTGATCCTTGGTGCGGGGGTGAGATTTCTGGGCGCCGGATTTCTGGCTCCCTGAGCGGGCTTCGCGCATCACCAGCGTCGGCAGTGCCCATCCGAGCACGTCGAGCGCGCGATCGAACGCCGGGTTGTCGCGCCGGCATTCGACTTTGAGGCAGGCATGAGCGACCGTTGTCCGATCGCGGCCGAACATGGCTCCGACCTCGGTCAGCGTCATGCGGCAACAGACGTGAGCGAGATACATGGCGACCTGCCGCGCCTCGGCGATGTCTTTGGCGCCGCGCGTACAGTGCCAAAGTCCTTCCGAACCGATGCCGAAGACGTTCGAAATCGCGATATCGATCGCGAGGCGCGCGCAGCGGTGGCGATGTTCGGCCTGCCTGAGATTAAGATTGGACGTGGACTGATCTTGCTGCGCCGGCGAAGACGACGCCGAACCGCGCAAGATCAAGCGTACGCGTGGTCCGAGTATTGTGCCACCGATGCTGCCATCCTCGGCGGTGGCCCCGGCGATGTTCCGGGTCAGAACTGAAGACGCTATCTGTTCCATTGCATGAGAAGAATACGGCCGTGCCACATCGCGGGGATAAGTTTTTTGTCGCTACTCGCGTTCACCCTAACGGGATTGCATTCTTAGAAAGATATCCCCGCATCTCGCGACCGCCGCACAGTCGGCGGCATGCAAAATCGCGTTTCGATACGAGACACCAGAGCGCCTCGAAATGCGTGGCGCGGGGGTCATCGCAATTCAGAGTCCAGTTGTGCACGCGACGCTGCGCAGCTCTTACCGGTCTGGCCTAAAGATCTCGCCGACCGAAGCCCCGAAGGGAGACGAAAGCTCGTCGCCCTCATCGAGCGCGAGATCAGAAAGGAGCGGCGGCGCGGGCTCGCATGCAACGCGGCATATGACGTGGCTCGCCACGCCGCCCTCAATCATTTGCTCAAGGAGGAGCGCCGAGCCCTCGCCGCGCTCGAACTTTCCGAAATCGGAAATCGTGTCCGGGGCGGCGGGGACCGATTAACTCATAGACGATAGTTGCGGCATCGTCGGTCAGCGCCAGTCCTTCGATCAGCCCAAGCTGATATTTTTCGACGGCTGCTATTTTTCCCGACGCGGGCCGCTACTTCTCCCTGCGGGTGCCACTACTTCTCCCTGCGGGTGCCCAGGCCCATCTTCTTGGCGAGCTGGGAGCGCGCATTGGCATAATTCGGCGCGACCATCGGATAGTCCGGCGGCAGGCTCCACTTCTCGCGGTATTCTTCCGGCGACAAGTTGTAGTGCGTCCGCAAATGACGCTTCAGCGATTTGAACTTCTTGCCGTCTTCGAGGCAGATGATGAAATCCGGCATGACCGATTTCTTCACTGCGACTTTCGGCTTCGCCTCTTCCCGCTCCTGCGGAACGGTGCGGCCCGCTGCTCGGCTCAAAGCAGCGTGGGTTTCAGCAATCAAACCCGGCAGTTCGGTCGACGAGATCGAGTTGTTGCTGACGTAGGCGGCGACGATCGTCGCCGTGATCGTCACGAGTTCGGGGGAGGCTGAACTTTCCATTCGTTTGTCTTCCGCTTCCTCTGGCGACCGAGAACCCGGCACCGCGCGTCCATCCATGTCCACATCCCGCCTTTGCCTTGTACAACCGTTACCGGCAAAGCCCGTCGCGGATCTCAACACCACTTAGAGAAGACTTGGAGATCAACTCCACTTCACTTGCGAAAGCTTTGACTACAGGACGACTTCCCTGTCAATCTCGGCCCCTGTTTAGATTACGACATCGCTAATGCTTGGCGATCCCGCCTCTCCATTTGATCATTACTCGGGCATGTTCGCGCGTTGACGCGCGCGCCCCGGCGGTCGAGAAGAAGCGCAAATCCGTTCCCACCATCAAAAAGGTCCGCACCCCATGACCGGCCAAACGAAAACGCCTGCTGCCATCGAAGACGAGGCTGCGGCTCAGCCGCGCCCGCCGGTCGCGGAGCGTGTGCCGACGGTCGTGACGCACCATGGTGTTACCCTCAGCGACGATTACGGCTGGCTTCGCGCCGCCAACTGGCAAGAGGTGATGCGGAAGCCCGACGTCCTTGCCGCCAACATCCGGTCGCATCTCGAAGCCGAGAACGCCTATACGAAGGCGATGCTTGCCGACACGGAAGCGCTGCAAGCAACCTTGTTCCAGGAAATGAAGGCGCGTCTCAAGGAGGACGACCGGCAGGTTCCGCAGCCCGACGGCCCCTACGAATACTTCCCCCGCTTCGTCAAAGGCGGACAATACGCGCAGCTCTGCCGTATTCTCCGCGGTGGCTCGGTGGACGAGCCGGAAGTCCTTCTCGACGGCAACAAGGAATCCGAGGGGAAAGGGTATTGGGATCTCGGCGCCACGGCCCACTCCGGCGATCATAAGCTCCTCGCCTATGCGATCGACGACAAAGGCTCAGAGCTCTACACGGTCCGCGTCCGCGATCTCGCGACGGGCAACGATCTCGCCGACGAAATCCCCGACACCCACGGCGGCCTCGAATGGTCGAGCGACGGGAAGACGCTGTTCTACATCAAGGTCGACGAGCATCAGCGGCCGCTCTTCGTCTACAGCCACGCGCTCGGAACACCTGCTTCGGAAGACAAACTCGTCTACGCCGAACCCGATTCCGGGTTCTTCGTTGGATTGTCGTCGACGCAATCGCGGAAGTTAATCCTCATTGACATCCACGATCACGAAACGAGCGAAGTGCGGCTCATCGATGCCGAGAACACTGACGCGGGGCCGAGGCTCGTTGCCGCCCGGCGCGTCGGGCACCAGTACAACGTCGAACATCACGGCGCGAAGCTCGTTATCGCGACGAACTCGGAAGGCGCGGAAGATTTCCGCATCGTCACGGCGCCCATCGAAAATCCGGGGGAAGCGAACTGGCGGGAAATCGTCTCGCACAAGCCCGGACGCCTGATCATCGACGTCAGCGTGTTTCAGAACTTCATGACGCGTCTCGAACGCGAAGAGAGCCTGCCGCGCATCGTCGTCACGCCGATGAAGCCCGAGACGGACGAATTTCTCGACTGCAGCGGCGAGCATACGATTGCGTTCGACGAAGAAGCTTATGCGCTCGGGCTGAGTTCGGGATACGAGTTCGATACGACGCGCATCCGCTTCACCTATTCGTCGATGACGACACCGGCGGAGACCTACGATTATGATATGTCGACGCGCGAACGGACGTTGCGCAAGCGGCAGGAAATTCCGAGCGGGCACAATCCGTCGGAGTACGTGACGCGGCGGCTTCTCGCGCCCGCAAAGGACGGCGGACTCGTTCCTGTCACGCTTCTTTACAAGAAGACGACGCCGCTCGACGGCTCCGCGCCGCTCTTTCTTTACGGATACGGCGCCTATGGCATTGCTATGCCAGCATCGTTCTCGACGGGGCGGCTATCGCTCGTCGACCGCGGCTTCATCTTTGCGATCGCGCACATTCGCGGCGGCAAAGACAAAGGCTATCGCTGGTACAGCGACGGCAAGATGAAGAAGAAGAAAAATACGTTCACCGACTTCATCGCCGCAGGCGAACATTTGATTTCGGAAGGCTTCACGCAGCGTGGCCGGATCGTCGCCAACGGCGGATCAGCAGGCGGGATGCTGATGGGCGCAATCGCCAACATGACGCCCGACCTTTTCCTCGCGATCATCGCCGACGTGCCGTTCGTGGATGTGTTGAACACTATGCTCGACAAGGATCTGCCGCTGACGCCGCCCGAGTGGCCCGAATGGGGCAACCCGCTCGCGAGCAAAGAGGACTTCGACTACATCCGCAGCTACTCGCCCTACGACAACGTCGAGGCGAAGAATTATCCGCACATCCTTGCTCTCGCCGGCCTGACCGATCCACGCGTCACCTATTGGGAGCCGGCGAAGTGGATCGCGAAGCTCCGCCGGCTCAACACAAGCGACAAGCTTGTGCTTCTCAAGACCAATATGGGCGCCGGCCACGGGGGCGCCTCGGGGCGTTTCGACGGGCTAAAGGATACGGCTTTCAACTACGCGTTTGCGGTGAAGGTGGCTGGCTGCGCGTAGCGTAGCCAGCTCTTAAGCCGTCGCGAGGTCGCGACGCCGGTAAAACCGGCGGAACGGGCGGGTCCGCAAACGCAACTCCCTGACGGACCTCTTCAGGTTGCTTTCAAGCACGGCGGCGCGCAGGACCCAGGCCAAGCTCGTGGCTCCCCTCTCCTCCGCGGCGGCGATGGCTTGGCTCGCGCAGTGCAAATCGTGCGGATTATCCAAAGGAACGCGGAAGTAGTGATGCGGTGAGCGAACCTTGGGAAACGTCGGGAATTTGTCCAGGACGCCAAGAGACGCCAGCATCATCATCGTGCCGCGGCAGCTGGCGCACACCCCGCAATTGTGAAAAGCCGAAGGACGCTCGTAGCATATTCTTGCTGCTTCCCGCAGAGGCGCCCAATCCTTCATCGCGCTCAACTTGTCGAAGCGCGAGTTGAGCGCTCCGTCGTGGATGATCTGCGTCTGGTCCGTCGACAGCAAGTTGTCGATCAAGGGGCTCGATCCCCACGGCCTCAGCGACAGGTACCTGAGCGAAGACGGGACGAAGAAACGGTTGACGCCGGACGACAGGATGAGCGCGGTGCCGCTCAATATGCTGCCGTGCGATATTTCCCACGGAATCGACCGCACGAAAGCGCGGGCATTGGTCGTCACCCTGACGAGTTCGACACCCATCTCAGCCAGCAGCGGTTCATACCGCGCGGCCGCGGCTTCGTAGATATCCGCATCCTTTAGTGGAATATCGAAGCCATGGACGAACATCGCGTATTTGGTGCGGAATCCGGCTGGCCGGTCCTTGTTCAAAAACTGCGTAAAAAATGAATCGACGCCGCCCGAGAACGCCGCCGCCGGATGTCCTGGCGAAATGGTTTCCGGTGTCAGTCGTCCGCCCGTCAGGCGAACGGGGTGGAATTCATTTGGAAGCCACGCATGCACGACCTTCCAATATTCATCGAAGCCAAGACTAAGACGATCAGAGAACGGGCCATCGATATGGATTTCCTCATTCCGTGCCGAGGCAAGCGAACTGAGCGCCACGACGAACGGCTCGACGGCGCGCGAGCAGAGATGTTCGTAGCGCTGCGGAACAGTGAACCAGAGCTCGTCGGGAAAGTTCCCGCCGTCGCGCTCAAGACTGACGTGAGCGCTCAACGTTACGAAACCGTCTTTTGCCGTGAGCTCCGGCGCGTGAATGCGCATTCTTATTTCTCGGATCGTTCGCTTCGATGGTCGCCTATTGCGACTTGCTCGTAGGTCTCTTCTTTACGGCCGGATTGCAATTCATGGCCGCGCCCAAGACGGGGGACAGTGGAAAATATAGTTGTGGGCCTGAGGCCGCTTCGCCGGAAAACGATCTTGACCCCTTACGGGCCCTGCCGGACTTAGCGTCCGAACTTCGAGCGCGCTAAGCGTGGCGTTCGGCGCGACACAAAAAAGGGCCCGCTGACAGCAGGCCCTTTTCGTCAAACTGGGAACGGCGGGTCAGCGCTTTCCGGCCTTTTGCGATTTCGCAAACGTGGCGGTGACGGAACTCGTCGCGGGCTGCGATTTCGCAGCTGCGCTCTTCTTAGGCTTGCGGACTTCCTTGTTCGAACGCTGTTGGCCTTTGGCCATAGCAAACCTCTTGAGTGTTGGAGGGCGCGTCGCATTAGACCTGCGGCGTGTGCGCCAACTCTTTCACACTGTCCCGACAAGCGCCAGGAGGGAACGCCCGGTTAGCCCATCACAACATTGCACAACTCGAAAATGTGAAAGCCCGCGCGGGGCGGGCCATTCAAGAAACAGTGCTCTAAACAAAAAAAGGCCCGCACTGGGCGGGCCGTCGAAAGTTGGAAACTTGCAAGAAAAAAAGGCCCGCCGAGGCGGGCCTCACATTCACGAAGCAGCGCTAGGCTGCAACGGTGCCGAAGAGAGGCGGTTTCATAGCCTCCTCGAGAACCATGTCGGACTTCAGTGCGATACCGATGTAGCGCACTCGGCCGGCTACCTTTTCCTTCTTCACGCCAAGGTCTGCAAATTCTCTTGCAAAGCTCGGAAGTGCTGCGGGTTCCTTGTTCTTAGATTCACACCACGAACAATAATCCTCGTAGAGTTCAGTAGCCGTGACGCTTGATCCGTCGCGGACCTCGATGTTCTCCTTGTAGAAACGTTCAGTGTTGGTTTCCGGGGCAAGACGCCTGACGGGCATCGTGCTGCGGCTTTCTGCAACCTTCGTCTCAACCTGATGCACTTCAGCGGGTTGAGCTTCGATTGCGGGCGTCGAGGCAACGGGTACTTCGAGAGGAATCTCGATCGACCGGTTGTCGTTGGCGCCAGAACGCGGCTTTTTCGTTTCAACGGTAATCGGTGTGAGCACCGGAACCGCCACCGCTGCCGCAGCGGTGCTTCCCTCCGTCAGCGCCATTCTGGGCGTGACAGGCATTGGCTGGCGATCATAGAGCCGCCACTGGCTGAATGCGACGTACATGCCGAACCCAGAACCGATCTCGAGCAGCAACGCGACGAACAGCGTCAAAGCCATCTGCACGTTTTCGATCTTGATGTTCGGGAAGAACGCATTCGCAAGCTCGGTCAGAACCTTGGCTTGCGGATCGGCTTCGGAGAGAGCAGGCGAACCTGCGGTCGCATCGATCTTCGCTTTAAGCTCGGCCATGCGGGCGTCGGCTTGCTTCGCCGAGCTTGCGGATGCGAGCTCGGAGTCGAGAGCCGTCAGCTGTTGGCAGAATGTCCGTTCGGTTTTCGAACTGACTTTCGTGCAGCCGTCCGACCATTGCCAGGCCTTCTGCATTTTCATGCCGTCGATCTGGCTCTGCACCGCCTCATAGGGTCGATGCTGAGGGATCCATCCGGCCTGCTCCTGCGCACGCTTCAGCTCGCCTCTCAAATCTTGATAGGCTTGAGCTTCCTGAGCACGCTGCCCGGTCGAATCGAAGCGGTTCAACGCTGCGTGTCCGAGCGCCGATGTCATTGAGTAGGCCGTAACGACCACCCAGACGAGCGCCGACGCAGCCGCCTGCGACCAGATTCTATTTCGAACTGCGGCAAAGAAGAAAAACGGTACCAGTGCTTTCATGCAGTCGGCCGCAGCTGAAGCTGCGCCGTAGATTTCGCCGTCAAGCTCGGTTCTTCCGAGACTGAAGCCGAAACGCCAGTTCATCGCAGCTGATACGGCGAGCAATACGCCTGCTGCTAGAACCCCCAACACGCCTAAAACGTGTCTCATCGTGTGCCCTCTCCTGTGAGAGGCCGGTTACGTTACGCGGATACAATACCGGCCATTTCGTCTTGTGGTCCCTGCGTCCGAGGGGGGACGCCGACCAGGCTCCGGAACGCACAACGGGCGTGGCTGCCAATGATGTCCACTTCGTTCGGCTGTGAGCTCCGATGTCATCCCCATGACACCGGCAGACGAGCGACGCGGAGACCGCGCAACCAAGCAAACCAGAGCTGCCACTCCCAACGCTGCCTCAAAGTATCGCCACGATTTCGCCGCAAGAAATCAGAGGTGGATAAATCTTTTCCTCAAGGCAGGCCGAGGGTGGAAAACTTCGTAATTAAACTCCCCTCCCCTTCACGCCTAACTGAGTCGCTCCGCGATGTGAATCATCGAATCGCGAGAAGAATCAGAATTGTAGGATTCGGTTGCCTGAGCTCCGCAATGGTCTCAGCCTGAGTATTCCTGGCGCTGCCGACGGTTGAAAAACGCCGGTTATCAAGAGGTTTTGCACCGGTCGCCCGAGGCTTATGCACGGCTGAAATGTGGCAGCGGCGCTTGCAGAGCGACGTTCCGGCGCAACAGCGAGGTGAGGCTTTAGGAACACTCCACCGTGCCGACGCGGGGTGTTCGCAATTCCCGTTTACCAAGTCTCGCCGGCGATGCATTGTCCTGGCGCACGTCAGAAGCTTCGCCCACGGCGTTATCGGTGCAAGCCACGTGCGAGTGCGTTAAGTGGAGTTTGCGCCATGCCGCGTCTCGGTGGAGTGCTGTTGCTGACGGCGACTTCCCTGCTCGTCACATACAGCTATCTTTTTCCAGCATCCGATCACACTGCAGACCTCTCCGAGGTCACGCGCATCTCGGCGGCGCCGGACCGTGACTATCGGAGCGATAGCGGAACTCAGATTTTTTCAGCTGCGTCGCCCGTGTTTCACGAGGTGATCCCCGACGAAGGCGCCGGTGTCGCGGTTGCTTCTCCGCAGAAGCCCGGAACGTGGACCACCGTGGTGACGTCGGCGCGTACCGTCTCGACACCTCTCAAATCGGCGGAGCCCGGTGATCCCGAAACGCGCGCCGAACTGGCGAGCGATCTGCAGCGCGAGTTGAAACGCGTCGGCTGCTACGAAGGAGAGATCACCGGCGCATGGAACGGTTCGACGCGGCGTGCCCTGGCGGCATTCATGGATCGCGCCAATGCCACGCTTCCAACGGACAATCCCGATTACGTCTTGCTCGCGCTCGTGCAGAGCCACCATGGAGATGTGTGCTCCGCCGAATGTCCAGCTGGCCAGATCGCGGACGGCGGCCGTTGCGTGCCGCGCGCGGTCGTCGCTCAGGCGACGAAACGTTCGAAGCGCCTCGATGAGCGCAGACTGGCCGCCGCTCGTCTTTCCGGCAATGAGCAGCCTACGGTCACGGCGGAGCCTGAAAAGCTTCCCTGGCTCCAGAATTCGAATGTGGCCGAGGTTGCGGCTGCGCCGCGCCGAGAGCTGCCGCCGGGGCTGATGTCGATCGGAGCCGCGACCGTCGAGACTGCGCCGCTGTCTCCGTCGAACAGTGCCGCTCGCAGCGCCTCATCCGCTTTTCAGGGGCCGGCCTCTCAGGGATGGACGGTCGTCACGCCCGTCCGGCCGCCGACCGATACGGCAGCCGATGTCTCCCCGAAAGTTGCAGCTCTTGGCGACAGCGGCGATACGGACGATCTCTCTGCCGACGCGGGTGCGGACACCAACGCGGTTCCCATCGCCATCGAGAACGACGGCGCCAATGCGCATGCGGCGAAGTCGAAGTCATCCCGGCGCACCTATTACGAAGATAGGCCGAGACGAAAATATGCCTCATCGGGACGGGGCCGCCGTGGTGATCCCCGGCCTGGGACGATGCGCTACAATGTGATGCAGTCGCTTGGCGGCATCTATTGATCGCCAGATGCGGGTCGTCATGTGCTGATCGTCAGGGCCGCGTGCCGCCGACGACCCAATTCAAATAATCGGAACTTCCTCCGACCACCGGAACGACGAGGACCGCGGGCGTCTCGTAGGGATGATTGGCGACGATATGCGCGACGGCGCGATCGGCTCCCTGGCGGGAGAGCTTGGCAATCAACACGGCTTCTTCGGCGGTTTCCGTTTCGCCCTTCCAGACATAGATCGACGTCATCGCGGGCAGTACGTTAATGCATCCGGCCAGGCCCTGCTCTACAAGCTCCCGGCCCAGAGCCAACGCCGCGGACCGATCCGGGAACGTGGCGTAAATCATCACCACATCGCCGGCTGGCGTCGCGGGTTCCTCTTCGATATCCCGCGAGGGGGGCTTGTCGTTTGTCGACACTTGGGCGAGCTTCCCTGCCTTGCTGCGCGACCCCTCATAAATCGAAGGGCCTAGATGCCGAAAGAAAAACACAAATTCGAACGCATCGCCTTCGTCGCGAGCGAAGTTCCCGAAGCGATCGAAGCGCAGGCGGCCTTGATCAAGCGTTACGGCGAAACCGTACCCAACGAAGCCGATGCCATCGTCGCGCTCGGCGGCGACGGCTTCATGTTGCAGACGCTACACCGCTTCATCAACGACAAGATACCGATTTACGGCATGAATCGGGGCTCGGTCGGCTTCCTCATGAACGACTACAGGGAAGACGACCTGATCGAGCGGCTGCAGGCTGCCGAGATCAGCCGCATTCACCCGCTGTCGATGATCGCGACCGACTCGGCGGGGAAGGCTCACAAGAGTTTGGCGATCAACGAGATCTCGCTGTTCCGCCAGCGTTATCAGGCCGCCAAGTTGCAGATCGCCATCGACGGAAAGGTCCGCCTGGAAGAGCTGATTTGCGACGGGGTCCTGGTTTCGACGCCCGCCGGTTCGACAGCCTATAATCTATCGGCCCACGGACCCATCCTGCCGATCAAATCACAGCTTCTGGCGGTAACGCCCATCAGCCCTTTTCGGCCGAGGCGCTGGCGCGGCGCCCTCGTCCCGAACCGGGTTCATATTACGATCACCGTTCTCGAGGAGGAGAAGCGGCCGGTCAGCGCCGTTGCCGATCACTTCGAGACCCGCCACGTGGTGAAAGTCGAAATCGAGCAGGCCCGCGCCATCGAGCTTTTCATGATGTTCGACCGTGAGCATGGGCTCGAGGAGCGCATCCTGACGGAGCAGTTTAAATTTTAGTTGTCTGCGCCGGGCTACTCGCGTTCCGAGAGCCGGCCGCCAGGCAATCTTTAGTGGTGCCAGGCGACTCGCGTTCCGCGAGCCGGCCGCCAGGCGCGGAAAGAGCCCCAAAAACCGACTGGCCCTCCTACAGATGCCTCGGAGCACCGGCGGAGGGCCATGATTTGGTCAAGTGCTACATCCCGTTCTTCGGGCATGGCGGTGCTGATCCCGCCGCCACGAATCAGGATCGCTGACGCGTATTCCGAACGGTCGCACGTTGTGGTTAACAGGGCATTAACCCGCCGCTTCCGAGGCCGGCCAGTGGCTGACGAGCGCGTCGATGTTCGGGCGTTCACGCTCTTCAGGCTTTTCCATCGGCGTGCCGATGTAAATGAAGCCTGCGATCTTCTCGTTTTCGGCAAGGCCCAGCCCCTCGCGGACGGTCGGGCTATAGGCGATCCACTCGCTCAGCCACGACGTGCCGAAGCCGAGGGCGTTGGCGGTGAGGCACATATTGAAGCAGAGGGCGCCGACCGACAGCACCTGCTCCCATTCCGGAGCGCCGGGTTTCGGCTTTACGGCCGACACGACGGCGACGACGACAGGCGAGCGAAGGAACCGGCCGCGCTCGGTTTCGAGGCGGATTGGCGACGGCGCCTGGCGGTCTTCTTTCTCACATGCTTTGGCGAAGATTTCTCCGGCCGCCTTCCGAGCGTCGCCTTCAAAAACAATAAAGCGCCAAGGCGAGAGCTTCTTATGGTCGGGAACGCGCGCGCCCGTCGTGAGGATTTTCTGCAGTTCCTCGGCGTTCGGTCCAGGTGCTGCGAGCCTATCCGGCTTCACTGACCGTCTTGCCGCAAGAAATTCAAAAATATCGGGATTCATGTCATGTTCCGTACTAATTCGTGTCTGTCTCGCTATACGAGGCTCCGGCCTGTTACAAGCGGCCCATTACAGTCAGAATTGACACAATGAGCGAAAAATGGGCGTGGAGATAAAATGCGCCGGGATTTTTTGAAATTTGTCGCGGCTGTCATTGCTGCCGTCCCTTTTATCGCCGCCGGGCCGGCTGTCAGCGGCGATGCGCCGACAGCCATGGTCGTGCTCGATGGCTCGGGTTCGATGTGGGCGCGCCTGCCGCCCGATAACCGCGCCAAGATCGATATCGTGCGCGAGAAACTCGGCAACCTGCTCGCCATGCCGAATTCGACGCGACTGGGCCTCGTTTCGTTCGGGCACCGCCGCCGCGGCGACTGCAACGACGTGGAATTGATCGCCGGGCCCGCCAGTCCGCGTCAAGCCGTTCTCGATCCGATCGCCAAGCTCAATCCGCGAGGCCCCGGCCCTCTTACGTCGGCGCTCACGGTTGCCATGACCGCGATCGGACAATCACGTCCGGCCCAGATCGTCTTTATCGGAGATGGCGCAGACAATTGCCGGCAAGATACGTGCGCCGTCGCCGCCGGGTTCGCAAAGACGTCACCGGGCGTCGCCGTTCAAGTCATAGGCATCGGCATTCCGGCCCACGAACGGCCGCGCATGGCGTGCATCGCCGAGGCGACGGGCGGCCATTACTACGACATCGTGGATTCCAACGGTCTCACTGCAGCGATCGACGAGGCGACGCGGCTCGCCATTTTAACGCCGGGCGCGCCGATTGCGGGCGGCACCAATCCGGGCGACGGCAAGCCGACGGCGCCGCCGCCGCCCGAGGGCGCATCGCTCCGAGCATCGGCCGCCCTTGTCGACGGTGGCGCGCTTCTCACAGTTCCGGTCAAATGGCGCGTTTATAAAGGTGGCGAGAAAACGCCGCTCGCCCAGTCGGAAGGTCAGGACATCACCGCTAAGCTCGCGGCCGGCAGCTACGAGGTCGAGGCCGAACTCGGCGCGCTGACGGCGCGTCAGGACCTCACAATCGCCGATGGAGACAAGCAGAGCATCATCGTGCCATTCAACGCCGCGCATCTTGTTGCGCGCGTGAGTTCGAGCAAAGGCGGCAACCCATCTCCCAATGCCGTTTTGACCGTCTCTATCGGCGATAAGCCGGTCGCGATCGCGAGCAACGGCGCGCTCGATCTCTATGTGCCGCCCGACACCTACACGCTGACAGCAGTCGACGGCGCGGCACGCGCGGCGCAATCCATTCAACTCGCAGCCGGAGATGCCAAGCCGCTCGACATATCGCTCGGAACAGGACGTCTCGATCTCTCCGCGGCCGCGGGAGACGGCGCCAGCATTCCAGACGTTTTATTCGCTGTTTCCGCGGACGATCCTGAAAGTCCGGACGGCCGCCGCGAGGTCGCGCGATCGCGTAGTGCGAACGCGAGCTTCACCCTTCCCGAGGGCACCTACTATGTCAGCGCGCGCTCGAAGAGCGGCGACGTTCGCAAGCGCATCGCCGTCGGCGCCGGGCAAACCGTGAGCGAAACGCTGGAGCTCGTCCTCACGCCGCTCAAGGTCTCGGCTCTCGTCGCTGGCGCTCCCGCGAAGGCCGATCAGAACATTTTCTATCGCGTCGATCGCATCGATGGCGATCACACCGGTATCGCACGCGCGATGGGTCCGGATCTCTCGCTCGACCTGTCGCCGGGGCGTTACCGGATCACCGCGTCACTGGTCGTCTCACACATCTCGGCGACAAAGGAAGTCGTCATAGAGGCTAGGAAACCCCAGACAGCGACCATCGACATCGCCGCCGGAGAGGTGAACTTCGCTCCGCCCGCGGGCGAGGCGCTCCCTGCCGGCGACGTCTACTGGGAAGTCGCCGACGAGAGCGGCATGCCGACATGGCGTGCCACCGGCACGGAGGCGACAGCGCTCTTGGCTCCAGGCCGATACACGGTGCGCTTGGAAGCGCGCGGCAAGCACGGGCAGGCTTCATTCGAAGTTCGCGCCGGTGAAAGCCAGAAGATCGAGATCGGACCAGGATGACCGAAGCTTCAGTGAAATCATGCGGATCGCGGGATGAGCGGCAACGGCGCGGAATGATCGGCGGCACTGCGGCTCTGCTCCTCGTCGCCCTTCTATCGATCGCCGGGGCGACGATTTCGTTCGCGCAAGAGCCGATCCCTGATGGACCGCCGACCGGCCCTTGGGGTCCATCGATCGAGAAGCGCCGGAACACCACCACCGTCGAACGCGGCAAGACCCCGAAAGGCCCAGGCGTCAAGTTCGTCGCTCTGCTGACGGGCGACGGCCAGCAGATCGATCAAGGGCTGGTGTGGCGGGTTTTTCAGTCGTCCGGTCAGCCGGGAAAATCGAAGCTGCTCATGGAGTCACATGAGGCTAGTCCGTTCTTCAAACTCAATCCCGGCGAATACACCGTCAACGCCGCATTCGGACGGGCCAATCTAACCCGCAAGATCGTCGTCAAGGCTGCCGATGGTCCGCCGTTCGAAGCGTTCGTGCTGAACGCGGGGGGGCTGCGGCTTTCGGCGCTGATCGGCGGGAAGCCTGCGCCGGCCGGTTTGGTGACCTATTCCATTTTCGCCGACGATCGCGATCAGTTCGAAAGCCATTCGGCCGTCATCACGGGGGCTAAGCCGAACCTGATCATCCGGCTCAATTCCGGCATCTACCGTGTCGTTTCGCAGTATGGCGATGCCAACGCAAAAATCGAAACGGATATCACCGTCGAGGCGGGCAAGCTGACGGAAACGACGGTCACGCATTCAGGCGGCAAGGCGACGTTCAAGCTCGTCACACGATCCGGCGGCGAAGCGATGCCCGACACACGCTGGACGATACAGACCGAGGACGGCGAGACGATCAAGGAGAGCGTCGGCGCGCTGCCGACGCATGTGTTGGCGCCGGGAAAATATGAAGTGACGGCCTCTTCCGGCGGACATATTTTCCAGAAGCCCTTTCAGATCAAAGACGGCGACAACGTCAACGTCGAGGTCATGATGATCGTGTCGCATGAACAGCGCGGCCAGCCGTCGTCCACCGGCGCAACGACGATCATGCCGACGGAACAAGGCGGGTCGCAAGGCGGCTCGACACTCGATTTCAAAAATCGGTAAGAACCCAGTCCGTCGGGCAGCCGTTGTCCCGCATCCGCTTTTCGATGCGGGCGTGATGCTCGGCTTCGCCCGCTTGGAGATACGCCGTGCGCGCCATTTGCCACTGTTCGCAAGCCGTGGTCAGGTCGCCCGCGCTATGCGCTGCTTCGCCCAGCGCTAGACGAGCTGCAGCGTGTGCACCGGGCGGCCCATGAAGCGCGCCATATCCGGCTGCGGACCGCAACGCCGCCATGCGCGCGTCCGCTTTACCTAGTCGCGCGTGAGCGGCCGCCAACTCATAGTAGAGGCCGGAAAGCGCGGTCTTTTCGCCGCGAGCGAGGGCCGTCTCAATTTTCTCGAGGATTGTTTCAACGCTTTCGACAGGCGCAAGCGGCGTTTGGGCTTGCTGATCGGGCGCCAGCAAAGCAACGCCAGCGGGCGTGCGGGATAGTGCGTGCAGTGGTTGGGCGTGCCCTGGTTCGTTCGACGGTTCTTGAGGCATCGCGGATGAAGATTGCGCGGCTTGAGATTGCGCGGCTGGCCGTCGACGCCGCGACAACAGCAAAATGAGGGTGAAAAGGACCGCGATCGGGATCAGAAAAACGGCGGCGCTCAGCAGTGTTTCAAGCGTTGCCTTGTCGCCCATGACTAACCTCGTGGTTCACGAGCTCGCGTGCATTTTCTCCGGCAATCTCTGCCCGGCACCTTGGCGCGACTTCTATCAGCGGAAGGGCGCCGCATACATCAGGCCGCCTTTGCTCCACAAATTGTTGAGGCCGCGATCGAGCTTCAACGAAGATCCCTGCCCGAGCGTCCGCTCGAAGATCTCGCCATAATTGCCAGCCTGCTTGACGACTTGATAGGCCCAATCGCGCGCCAGGCCCAGGGGCGCGCCGAGATCGGCATCGAGACCGAGAAAGCGGCGCACCTCGTGGGAGGGAGACGACTTCATCGTGTCGACGTTGGAACTCGATATGTTCAGTTCTTCGGCGGCGACGAGCGCCATGAACGTCCAGCGGACGATTGCGAACCAGCCGTCGTCGCCCGTGCGCACGGCAGGCCCGTACGGCTCCTTCGTGATCATTTCCGGCAGCATCATCTGGTCAGAGCCGTTCGACATGCGGCTTTTTTCGTATGCAAGAAGGGATACCTCGCCCGTCAGGACGGTGCAGCCGCCACTCGCATAGGTCTTGACCAAATCGTCCCACCGGTCGGACGTGATGAGCTGATAGCGCATCTTTCGCGATCCGAAGAAATCGGCGATCGCGGTTTCATCGCTCGAACCCGTCAAGACGCAGATCGAGGCGCCGGAAAGCTCGAGGACGCTCGCGATCGAATGGTTTCGCGGGATGATGAAGCCCTGGCCATCGTAATAGAGGGGGCTCGTAAAGCGCGCTCCGAGTTCCGTGTCCCGGGTGAGCGTCCAGGTCGTTGCGCCGAGCAGCACGTCGATTTCGTTGTCTTGCAACGACTTGAAGCGATCGCCGGGGTTCAGGCTGAGATATTTGACCGCGTCCCGGTTCCCGAGCACAGCCGCCGCCAGTGCGGAACAGAATTCGACGTCGAGCCCGCTCCAGGTTCCCCGGGTGCTGACTTCGCTGAAGCCCGCCTCACGGTCCGAAACGCCACAAACGACCTTGCCCCTGGCCCGAACAGCATCGAGAGTGCTGGCCGCCGCGCTCCAGGCCTCGGAGGACAGTCCAACGCCCATCACAACGAGCGAAACCGCTGCCGCACAGAGCCTCGACACACTTCTCATCTGTACTCTTTCGGCCAATGCTTCACTGAAGTCTCTTCGTTTTCCCTCGAGCAGACGAAAGCAACGGCCTCGGGCGCGCCCGCCCATAAGTAGCTCGCCCTGCAACACATCCCGCGCCCACGCCGAATGGTCAAGGCCTTGACCATGAACGAAAGTTGCGCCACGAGGACGCGAACCGCCCGGAGAAGTTGAAAATGGCGAAAAAAGACGACAGTTCCGAGCGCGGCGAACAGCCTGAAACGGAGGTCGTGCACCTCGGGCGCAAGCCGTTCGAGCAGCACGGATTTGTCAACACTCCGGTATACCGGGGATCGACGGTTCTCTATCCGACGCTCGATGCCATCAATCAGCGGACGCAGCCATTCACGTACGGACGGCGTGCGACGCCGACGACGAAAGCGCTCGAAGACGCGATAACTCATCTCGAAGGCGGCGCGGCGACAGTTCTGACGGCGTCGGGCCTCGCCGCGATTTCGACCGCGGTGCTCGCATTCGCCGAGAGCGGCGACCACATCCTGATGCCCGACAACGTCTATCAGCCAGGCCGCGCATTCGCGGACAAGATGCTGAAGAAGCTCGGCGTCCAGACGACGTATTACGATCCGCTCATCGGTGGCGGCATCGCCGATCTTTTCCGTCCCAACACGAAACTCGTGCTGGTCGAAGCCCCCGGCTCGCAGACATTCGAGATGCCGGACATCCCGGCAATTGCTACTGCTGCCCGGGCCAAGAACATCTGGGTTCTCGCGGACAACACCTGGGCGACGCCGTTTTTTTGCAAACCACTATCGCTCGGCGCCGACGTATCTCTCGAGGCCGCGACGAAATACATCGTCGGCCATGCCGACGCGATGATGGGCACGATCACCGCAAACGCGCGCGCCGCGAAGTATCTCGACAACGCCAAGGAAACGCTCGGCACGTGCCCCGGTTCGGAGGAGACGTATCTCGCTCTCAGAGGTCTCAGAACGCTGGCTGTCCGTCTCGAGCGGCATCAGCAATCGGGCATCGCGGTCGCGGAGTGGTTGGCTGCCCGTCCCGAGGTCGACCGGGTTCTGCATCCGGCGCTTCCGGGTGACGCCGGCCACGCGATCTGGAAACGTGATTTCAACGGGGCGAGCGGTCTCTTCGCGGTCGTCCTGAAACCTGTCCCCGAGAAAGCACTCGCTGCATTTCTCGACGGGCTCAAGCTGTTCGGCATGGGCTATTCGTGGGGCGGCTACGAAAGCCTCGTCATCCCGTTCGATCCGACTTCATACCGGACGGCGACGCGCTGGCGCGGACCGGGGCCGGCGCTTCGGTTCCACATCGGCCTGGAGGCCGTCGACGATCTGATCCACGATCTCAGCGAAGGGTTCGCCCGGCTCGAGAGCGCGCGGTAGCCGCGACGGCCGCTCAAAATTCAACTCAGAACCCGAGCGCCCGGCGGATCACATCGCCGACCGTGTTGCCGTAGGAGTAGCCGCGGCCGGAGCGCATCCATCCCATATCTCCGCCGTAGCTTCCGTATCCGCCACGGCGATCATAGCCGCCACCATGCCTCCTGCGGTCTCCGTCGTCGTCTTCGTCTCTTCGTGCGGAGCGGTAGTGCACCTTCTTGACCGCTGAGGTTTCCAGCGTCTCGGGCGTCACATGCTCCTGGGTGACGTCGATGTCTTTCCACTTGCCGGCGAGCGCGAGCGTGATGCGTTTCTGGTGGCCGTAGTAGTCGTCAAAAAACTGCGGCGTGCCGTCGTTCGCGACCCAGGCCGTAAAGTATCCAACATGGACGGGGATCGGCGTATTCAGGGCAATTTGATTGTCCATGGGACCTTTGTTGACGAGCTGCCCGACGTTCGGGCTCGAGTGTCCACGGTCGATGTTGAAGACGAGTTGCGCGAACTGCTGGGGATTTCGCACGCGCATGCAGCCGTGACTGAACAGGCGAACGCGTTCGTTGAAGAGATGTCGCGAGGGCGTATCGTGGAGATAAACCGAGTGCTTGTTCGGAAAGAGCAGCTTGACGAGGCCGAGCGCGTTGTCGTCACCCGACGGCTGATAGATCATATAATTGCTGAGCTTGGCT
The DNA here is from genome assembly GCF_902712875.1 of Hyphomicrobium sp. ghe19. Classification (NCBI taxonomy): domain Bacteria; kingdom Pseudomonadati; phylum Pseudomonadota; class Alphaproteobacteria; order Hyphomicrobiales; family Hyphomicrobiaceae; genus Hyphomicrobium; species Hyphomicrobium sp. ghe19. The sequence continues at coordinate 2,087,618 of NZ_LR743509.1, forward strand.
TTCGACCAGTTCACGCGGCTGCTGTCGATGACATGCCCGTTGTGCATGACGACGTAGCCTTGCCGCTCGATCGAGCGGCCGGTTCGAAGAGCCGTCATCTTGATCGAGTCCGGCAGGTTCCACCTTGGACGCAGGACGATCTTCGTCATGTCCTTCGAGAACACGGGCGTCTGCGTGCTCGGCGTGCCGACGACGACACGCTCTTCGAACACGGGCTTATTGTTGTCGGTAAGCACGATCGAAAACGCTGGAATGTTGACGAAGACGTGGGTCGCGCCGAGCGAGCGCGGCATCCACCGCCACTCTTCCATGTTGGCGACCACGGCCGCGATCTTCTCAGGAGTCGTTACAAAGTCTTCGCCGGACAGCTTTGCTCGCGTGCTCGCGCCGACGATACCGTCCGCGTGAAGTGACTTCGATGCCTGGAATTTTTTGACAGCCGCTGCCAGCTGATCGTCATACAGCTGTTCCGATCCCGGAGCCGAGGCAATTCCAAATCTCTGTTTCAGCGTCGCGACATCGGCATCGCGCACGCCGGCCTGGAGCATCGCGCCTCGCCGAGGGATATCGAAGCGATCCGCCTCGGTCGCGGGCGTGTGGCCCCGCAAACGTGCGAGGAGCGCCTTGAGTTTGAGGAATTGGTCCTGCGACGGTTGAAACGCGCGCAATGCCTCGTCAGGGTTCTGCGCGGCGGCCAATCGCGTAAGTACAGACGTTGCATCGGTGATGACGGGGGCGCGATCCAAGTAGCCGGAGAGGCGCTTTTCAGGCTCTGAAATGCGGCTGCCCTCGGCTTCGTGGGCGTACCGCAAGGCAGCGGCGCTGATTTCGAGTTCGGCCTGAGCCGTCTGCTCCGGAGTCCAACTGCCGGATAGGGTCGGCTCCTTTACTGCGGCGAGTTCGAAGTCCGACGCCTTGAGACCCCAGTCCTCAGCCCGGCCCAGCTCTGCCATTACAAGCGTTGCTGCACGCGTCGGCCCCTGCTCATCGACCCACAAGGGCCGGCATTGGCGTGCCTGATAGAACGTCGAAACGGCGGCGCTATCGTTCTCTTCAAACGGTGCTGCGGGTTTGGCCGCGAGTTTCGCGCAGATGACGGCTGCGGTACCCATCAGCGGTTCCGGAGGTTCGCTGGATTCGACGCCTGGAGTTTCGACGATTGGCGATTCGACGACTGGGGCCTGCGGCGGCGTAACAGGCGCATCCTGCGCTCTCGTCAGTGACGGCTGGAGAACCGCGCCGATGATGCTCAGCGCAAAGATCTTTCCTTTGTGTGCGGGACGATGAGGGGGGCGGAGAGACATGGTCATTGCGGACTTACTCTCTATTGTCTGTTTCAGGGCCCCGGTGGAAGGCAAACTAATGCAGCCGCGACTCATCGCTAGAGTTAGTTTGAGAAATGCGGTCCGTGGTTAAATGTAGGTGACGGATTGAATTTGCAATCTCGCGACCGAGCGATCGAGCTCCAATTTTCGCATCAAGTTTTTTAGAGATGAATTTGGTGGCGATGAATTTTGTGGCGATCCCGGCAGGGCTCGAACCTGCAACCTTCGGAGTCGAATTCCGACGCTCTATCCATTGAGCCACGGGACCGTTGCACTACGCCATTCGGCCGAAGAACCGTCTCGAGCTTTGCGACGAAAAAACGCCATGAGCCCCGATTCTCAGCTGATGATCGCACAATCCGCGCGGCGGCAAAACGGAATAAGTGGAACCAATACTTCCATGCGTAGCTTTGGCCGCCTGTTCCTGGGCCGGATTGTCGCGAATGGACGGCACAGTGCTCTCGATCGCGAGCGACATTGAATTGAATTGATCAAAGAAACTCTTTCCTCGGCGCGATGGTTAGCCGCCTCCGAAGAACATCGATGGATCGCACGAATTTGCGCGGAACCAACGGCGACGAGAGGCCGTTTGCCTTGGGGAACGTCCACAAGATAAGGAGATTTAGATGAAGGTTATTAAAGGTGCGGTAGTGACTCTCGGCCTGCTCGCCGCTGGCTCCGCCGGCGCCATGGCGCAGGCGACCTACGACAATAACGGTCAGCCGCTAACGCCTCAGACTAAGACGCAGCCGGTAACTCCAGCGCCGTCGAACGGCGCAAGCAGCGGCGACACGGGCGTATCGAGCCCGGCCGGCATTCCAGCAGATCCAACGACGAATGAGAATGTTCAACCGGGTCCTTCGACCAATACGCCGAATGATCCCGCCGCGGGCTCCAATCCCGACGCTCGCGCTCCGACATCTCCAGCCGGAACCGGCACCTCTAGCCCGTGATATTCTGTGGGTAATACGTTGAAGGTTCCGGGAAGCCCGGAACCTTCATCAGCTTCAGCGCTGCACAATCAGTAGTCGCAATTCTGATATCGTCTCCACCAGTACGGACTGCCCGTCTCTATGGCTCTGCGGTACAGCCATTCGCAATCGTAGCCATAGTAGCCGTTATCGTAATAGCCGTAAGAATAGTAAGGATAGCCGACTATAAACCGTCCGCGGCGGTGATGGTGCCGGCCGCCGTTTCCGTAATAATTGCCGGCAAAATTTCGGTGACCGCGATCACCCATCCGCGGACCGCGCGGTCCGTTGCCACGGAAATTGCCAGCGCCGAAGTTCGGACCGGCGCGGTACGTCCGGCCGGAAAAATTCCCGCTCCGGTAATTGCCACCCCCTCCACTGAAGTGTGGTCCGCCTCCGCCGCCACCGCTGAAACGGGGCCCGCCGCCACCACCGCCGTTACCGTGTCTCGCATCGGCGACAGTCGTGCCCAGCGCGAGGAGCAGGATCGCTCCCAGCGCAGCAACGCTTTTTACCTTCATCTAGAACGCTCCTAGGTCTCTCTCAAACGGACGCCCTCACGACATCCATTGTAATAACGGGTGGGTAAATGCTGCAGTTCCGCACAGCACTAACCGGAGATGGCTAGCTGTTCGACCTTAGCACATTGCTCTGGGAGGAAGTGAGGCGTCAGGCGCGTCGCTCACGTCGCTCGCAGCGGCCGGCGCGGCTTTCACCGAGGCTGTCACGGGTTCAATGCGATTGCTCAACGTCCGGCGATTTGCGGCTCCGCTGCCGGACCCGGCCACTCACAGCGCCAGCCGTCGACGGCGCTCGCGTCGTCCCCGGTCGTAGGTGTTCATCAATCGCCTGCAAAACACGGTTCGACATAAACCGTTCCGTAACAGCATAGTGCTTGCTTGACTGAGTTGAGGGATTTCCAGGAGGCGAGAAGCGGCGCACAGTGATTTTTACGCGGAGGATGATTTGACATGTCTGTCGCTTACAATGTTTTTGGGCCCGAAGACCTCACATTGGCTGAAAGCGTATTGAACGAAGTTTGGACTTCGCTACCGAGCCGCGTTCGGAGCGGGCCGCACGGACCGGAGTGCCGGGACTGGTTGGCCAAGCAGGTGTTGGCCTCGATCCACAAGGACGACATCAATCGCGATCTTCTGAAGATCCGGCTGCTGAATACCGACATGACGGCGTGGGCTTGACGAGCGAGATTGGGAACAATTCGCGTTCTTCAGCCGTTTTTTGAACAGACGCATGCACCAGCGTGCGTCAGGCGCCCTTAAGCCAGGTGCCCAGGCCGCTGGGGAGCTTTACGCTTCCGGCGGCTTTGCTTTGACTTGAAACCTTGTAGACTTGAAACTTCGATCCCTTAAGACCTGAACGACATTTGCGAACTCGGACTTTCGACCTCGAACTTTCGACCTCGACCGGGCGGGATGCATTCGAATGGCAAAGAAAAAGCTTTCCGAGTATCGCGCCAAGCGTGACTTCACCAAAACCGCCGAACCGAGCGGCGCTGCCGATGTCCGTCCGGCGAAGTATCTCCGCTTCGTGATCCAGAAACACGATGCCTCGCATCTCCATTACGATCTTCGACTTGAGCTCGACGGCGTATTCAAATCGTGGGCGGTGACGCGCGGTCCTTCTATCGATCCCAAAGACAAACGTCTCGCGGTCGAAGTCGAGGACCATCCGCTCGACTATGGCGATTTCGAAGGGACCATTCCCAAAGGTCAGTACGGCGGCGGAACGGTGATGCTGTGGGACCGCGGGTTCTGGGCGCCGGTCGGCGATCAAAGCCCCGAGGAACAGCTGCGCAAGGGCGAGCTGAAGTTCATCCTGGCTGGCGATAAACTCAAAGGCAGCTGGGTGCTCGTCAAAATCAAGAACGATCGCTTCGGGGGAAAGCGCAACAACTGGCTCCTCATCAAGCATCGCGATGAGGGGGCCCATTCGGGCGATGCCGACGCGATCCTTGCGAAGGATCGCTCGGTCGCTTCGAAACGCACGATGGCGCAGATCGCGGCTGGACAGGGCAAGGGCCCGGAGCCTTTCATCACGCGGCGGCGGACGGCTGCGAAGCCGAACGCTGTCTGGAATTCCAATCAGCCAGACGACGATCCCGAGCCTCAACCCGGTCCGGCGTCAACGAAACCGCTGAAGCGAACACCGGTTCGAATAGCGGCGAAACCCAAAAAGGCCGTTGCGGCGAGGACAGCGGCGAACGTCGTTTTGGGAATTACGATTTCGCATCCCGATAAAGTGCTGTGGCCCGCGGGCGAAGATCCCGCCGTTACGAAGATCGATCTCGCGCATTACCTCGAAACCGTTGGCGAGTGGATGCTCGAGCATATCAAGGGCCGCCCCTGTTCGGTGATCCGCGCGCCTGACGGCATAACCGGCGAAATGTTTTTTCAGCGCCATGCGATGAAGGGCATGTCGCCCGAGATCGACCTCGTTCGCATTTCGGGAGATCGGGAGCCTTATATCGAGGTGAACTCGGAGGAGGCGTTGATCGCGCTTGGGCAGATCGCGTCGCTCGAGTTTCATCCCTGGAACTGCGCGGAACTCGAGCCCGATATCGCGGGTCGCCTCGTCTTCGATCTCGATCCGGCGCCGGATGTCGAATTCTCTCGCGTCGTAAGCGCGGCCAACGAACTTCGCGAGCGGCTCGAGAAGGTCGGTCTCGTTGCCTTTTGCAAGACGACGGGCGGCAAAGGCCTTCACGTCGTCACGCCGCTCAAAACAAATCGCGGCGATGCTGCGAACTGGGCCGATGCGAAAACATTTGCCGGGGCCATTTGCCAACAAATGGCGGCCGACAGCCCGAAAGACTATCTCATCAAGATGACGAAGAAGCTTCGAACGGGCCGGATATTTCTCGACTACTTTCGCAATGACCGCATGGCGACCGCAGTCGCGCCCCTATCGCCGCGCGCACGGCCGGGGGCCACCGTATCGATGCCGCTCACTTGGCGTCAGGTCAAGCAAGGGCTCGACCCTAAGCGCTTCACGGTACACACCGTCCCTTCCCTGCTCAAAAAGATGACCGCGTGGGAGGATTACGATTCCTCGGATCGCTCGCTGAAGAACGCGATCAAGAAGCTCGTCGGACCTTAAGCGCGTGACCGCGAAGACCAACATTTCAGGGCGCGTATCAAAGCACGCGGCCGCGGCAGCAATCGAGAATCGCCGCTCAGCTGCTCGCCCCTTGAAGATTGCGGGCGCAATCAAATCGGCCATGCCGAACTTTATCGCGCCCTGTCTTGCGACGCTCGTTGCAAAACCGCCGACCGGCGACAATTGGGTGCACGAGATCAAGTTCGACGGCTATCGCATTCAGGCGCGCATCGAGAAGGGGTCGGTGCGAATGCTGACGCGAAACGGCCTCGACTGGACTGAACGTTTCGGCAGACTTCCGCAGCTTCTCTCGGAGTTTCACGACGGCTCGGCGATCATCGACGGAGAACTCGTCGCCGATGACGCTTCAGGGCATTCGAGTTTTTCAGCTCTCGCCGACGCGCTCAAAAGCGGACACAGCGAGAAGTTCGTGCTCCACTGCTTCGACCTTCTCTATCTCGACGGCATGAACCTTCTCGACGTCAAACTCGGCGATCGCAAAGCCGCGTTGCAGGGCCTCTTCGCGGGCAAATCAAAGTCCGGACAAATCCGCTACAGCGATCACCTTGCGGCGGACGGAGCGCAGATGCTCGCGCATGCCTGCAAGCTCGGGCTCGAAGGCATCATTTCAAAACGCATCGACCGGCCCTATCGCTCGGGCCGTCACGACGACTGGCTCAAATCGAAGTGTGTCCAGGTCGATGAATTCGTCATCCTCGGATATCTCAAATCCAAGGCCGCACCCAATGCGATCGGTGCGCTCGTGGTCGGCTATTACGATAAGAAGCGCCTCGTCTATGCGGGACGTGTCGGCACGGGATACACGAACAAGACCGCAAGCAGCTTGATGCGTACGTTGAAGCCGCTGCGCATCGACGCTCCGTCTTTCGTCTCATCGCTCACGAACCTGCAGCGACGAGACGTGACGTGGGTTACGCCCGCACTTGTTGCGCAAATCGAATATCGCGCTTGGACCTCCGATGGCCTGCTTCGGCACGCGGCCTTCAAGGGGCTGCGTGAAGACAAGCCTGCGACCGACGTTCGCCGCCCCGTCGTCAAATCCATCAGCGATTGAAGCTCGTCAGAACGGCAGAAACAGCTGCTGGGTGAAATGCGGGATCATCATCATCCACATCCAGAGCGCAAAAATGGGGTGCATGGAAACCTCCTGAAATTGCCAACGCAATCAGGCAACAACGCTTCCCGTACTCACATTTATTGAAAAGACGCGGCGTTCGTGGACATCGATAATATGATCGAGCAGCGAACTTCGCGACGCACACAAAGTAACACGAGTCTGTCGGAATCCGTCTTGTTATCCGCGTGCGCGCGATTTTTTCTTCGGCGTCTTTGCCGGAGCGCGCTTCACCGGTTCCCGCTTTTGGCGGGACGCTGCGGTCTTGGTTTTCGATGCCGCCGCCGGCTTCGATCCTGATTTTTGCGTGGAGCGGCGTAAAGCGTCCATGAAATCGATGACCGTTCCACCAGACGGCTGTTCGTCGCCACCGGAAACTTCGGTCGAGAGGCCGCCCTCAACCTTCTCCTTCACGAGCTTGCGCAACGCTTCGGCGTAATGGTTCTTGAAGTCGGCGGGATTGAATTTTTGCGTTCGCTCGTCGATGAGTTGCCTCGCCATGTCGACAAGCTCGGGACGAAGCTTCTCATTGCCGATCCCGTCGAAGATCTCATCGGCGTCGCGCACTTCGCTGGCGTAGCGCAGCGTTTCGATCATCAAGCCGTCCCCGCACGGCTTCATTGCGATCAGGTTCTCGCGGCCTCGCAGCGTCAGCTGGCCAACGCCGTATTTCTTGGTGGCCCGGAGCGCGTCGCGGATGATGCGGTATCCTTCCTCGGCGACGTCTCCGTCGGGCAGCACGTAATAAGGGTTGTCGAAGTACAACGGATCGATGGAGCAAGCTTCGACGAACTCGGTCAACTCGACGGTGTGGCGTGTCGACAACTTCAGCTTGTCCAGCTCATCCGCATCGAAGAGAACATAGTTGCCGTCGTCGAGCTCATAGCCCTGCACGATGTCGGACTGCGGCACGACCTTGCCGCTTTCGCCCGCAACTTTCTGGTAGCGAATACGCTGCTTCGATTTTTTGTCGACCTGATGGAGGGCGATCTTATCTTCGGATGCGGTCGCGCTAACCAACCGGATGGGAATGGTAACGAGCGCCAAGCGCAAATGTCCTTTCCAGAAGGACCGCGCGGTTGCCATCGTTAAACTCCTCGAGAACGCAGTACACAATTAACAGGATAGCATGCCTGGGCGTTCGTCGGAACGCGGTCGCAACGTCAGGGGTTCCCTCAGAGTTAGCCTCAACTCCCGGCCGTCGTCGTGACCCAATCATACGGGCGCTTCAGCTTCCGGCGGTGGGCCTCTGCGGCTCCCCGGGTCTCGAACGTCAAGGCTGCACTCGGATCGCTCGTCTCGGCGCCGTTCCTGTCGAGGTAGACGTGCTGGCGGCCCGCATACACGACATCGGGTTTTCGGTCAGTCAGCAACCATCTCATCGCGCACCTCCGCCCGGAAGGTAAGCTTAATCCGGCATTCATCCTAGAGATAACGCGCGTTCCTGTCCGGCGATGTGTCACGCCTTCCGAGCGAATTTCTTAACGCTGGCTGGTTTGGTAGTTGGGATTGACCCACACCGGAACTTCTTCGCGCGGCAACGGCGCCCTGCCCCGTATAACGTCGGCCAATTTCTCTGCCATCATGATCGTCGGGACGTTCAGATTGCCGCTCACGACGTCGGGCATGATCGAGGCATCGACGACGCGTAAGCCCTCGACGCCGTGGACCCGCGCTTTGCCGTCGACGACCGCCATGTCGTCCGTCCCCATCCGGCAGGAGCAGGATGGATGGTACGCGCTTTCCGCCTTCGCCCGAATGAATGCATCGATATCCGCGTCGCTGTTGCTCGCCGGGCCCGGGGTCAGCTCATCACCGCGATAGCGATCAAATGCCTTCTGAGAGAATATCTCGCGCGTCAGGCGGATGCCGGCGCGCATTTCTCTGCGATCCTGTTCCGTCTGCATGTAGTTGAAGAGCACGCGCGGGTACTGGCGTGGATCGGACGATTTGAGTTTCACGTAGCCGCTGCTCGTCGGACGCATCGGACCGATGTGCGCTTGAAAACCGTGGCCCTTCGCGGCTGAGGTCCCGTCGTAACTGATCGCCATCGGAAAGAAATGATATTGCAGGTCCGGGTGGAGGACTCCGGGCTCGCTGCGAATGAAGCCGCCCGATTCAAAATGGTTGGTCGCGCCGAGGCCCTTCCCCGTCAAAATCCATTCGATGCCGATCTTCAGCTTCGCCAGCGGATTGTTGGCGCTGTAAATCGAGACCGGCTCCCTGCATTCGTATTGCACGTAGGCTTCGATATGGTCTTGCAGGTTCTCTCCGACGCCGGGCACGTGCTGCACGACCGGGATGCCGAGCTTCTTCAGCTCGTCCGCATTGCCGATGCCGGACAGCATCAGGATTTGCGGTGAATTGATCGCGCCGCCGCTGACAATGACCTCGCGCGTGGCGCGGGCGGACTGAAGACGGCCACCGCGGCTGAATTCGACTCCGACCGCTCGCTTGCCTTCGAAGAGAATGCGCGTGACCAGAGACTTCGCCTTGAGCTCGACGCCGCCGCGCTTTTGCGCCGGGCGCAGGTGAGCTTTGGCGGCGCTCCATCGCCGTCCTTTGTAGACGGTCATGTCCATCCGGCCGAGGCCTTCCTGCTGGCGGCCGTTCATATCTTCGGTGACGGGATAGCCCGCCTGGCGGCCCGCCTCGATGAAGGTGTCGTAGAGCGGATTCGTGCAGGGTGCCGTTGTCACGAAGAGCGGCCCAGAGCTGCCGCGATAGGCATCACCGCCCTTGAGCCGCGTCTCGGATTTCTTGAAGTACGGGAGGCAATCGAAATAGCTCCAGTCTTGGAGACCCTGACGCCGTGCCCAGGCGTCATAGTCGAAGGCATGCCCGCGAATGTAGATCATGCCGTTGATCGATGACGAACCGCCGACGACGCGGCCGCGCGGACAGTACATCTTCCGGTTATCGAGAAACGGTTCCGGCTCCGACTCGTACCACCAGTTGTATTTGGTGCCAGCCAGCGGATAGGCAAATGCGGACGGCATGTGAATGAAGATGCTGCGGTCTTGCGGTCCCGCCTCCAGAACCAATACGCGGACACCCTGATCTTCCGTCAGGCGATTGGCGAGCACGCATCCGGCGGATCCAGCGCCGACGATGATGTAATCGAAGTCTTGGGCGGTGCTCATCTCTGGACAGATCCCCAGGTCTTAGGAGTGAAGCCGAGTATTCTTGTCATTCATAGGGGCATTGGACGTCGCCGAGCTCGACGTAGACGCTCTTCAACTGCGTGTAATGATCGATCGCGGCTTGTCCGTTCTCATGGCCAAAGCCCGACTCCTTGATGCCGCCGAACGGCATCTCGACCGGAGTTACATTGTAGTTATTGATCCAGCAGATCCCGGCTTCGAGACGGGCGGCGACACGATGCGCGCGCGCGAGGTCCCGCGTGAAGACGCCAGCCGCCAAGCCGAAGCGGGTAGCGTTCGCGCGGGTTATGACGTCATCTTCGTCGCGGAATTTGAGAACCGCCATCACCGGTCCGAAGATCTCCTGGCGGACGATGCTCATATCGTCGGTGCATTCGGTAAACACGGCCGGGCGCACGAAATTCCCCTGGGCGAGTTCGTCCGCGTCGACGCGCTCACCGCCGTAGCAGAGGCGCGCGCCCTCTTTCTGGCCCGCCGCGACGAAGCCCAAGACGCGATCCATGTGCACTTGCGAGATCAAGGCACCGACCTGCGTCTCCGGCGCCAACGGATCGCCAATGCGGAGCTTCTTCGTGCGCTCGACGACCAATTCGACGAACTGGTCGTGAATGTCCTCATGGACGTAGACGCGGGTGCAGTTCGTGCAGATTTCGCCCTGCGTATAGAAATTGCCGAGCATCGCCGCCGATACGGCCTGGCGCAAATCCGCATCCGGAAACACAAGCAGCGCCGACTTGCCGCTCAGCTCCATCGTCGTTCGCTTCAGGGACGCTGCCGCGGCCACGAGGATTTTCTTCGCCGTTCCGACAGAGCCCGTCAGCGAGATCTTGGCGACCCGCGCGTCGGACGTCAGCAGAGTTCCCGTTCGCGCGTCGCCGTGCAGAACGTTGAAGACGCCATCGGGGACGCCTGCCTCCGTATAGATTTCGGCGAGCTTTGCCGATGTCGTCGGCGTCAATTCCGAAGTTTTGAAAATCATCGCATTGCCGCAGGCCAATGCGGGCGCCGATTTCCAGCACGCGATCTGGATCGGATAATTCCACGAGCCGATGCCGACACATATGCCGATGGGTTCGCGGCGCGTATAAACAAAGGCGTTATTCAGCGCGATCTGCTCGCCGCGCAATGAGCCGGCGACGCCTGCGAAATATTCGATGCAATCGGCGCCGCTGACGACATCGACGGCTTCCGCTTCCTGAATGGGCTTGCCTGTGTCTTGGACTTCGAGGCGAGCCAGTTCGTTATTGCGGTCGCGTAATATCCGGGCGGCCTTATTCAAAATGCGACCGCGCTCCGCGCCCGATATGGCGGACCAAAGCTTTAATCCCTCCTCGGCCGAACGCAGTGCAGCATCGACCTCCGGCTCAAGCGCGATTTCAACCCGCGAGATGAGCTTCCCGGTTGCAGGATTGGTGTTTTCGAAAGTCTCGGCGGCTTTGGAGGCGGTGAACCGGCCCCCGATGTAGCTCTGCAGCACGTGCACCATGAGTACTCAATTGCCTAGGAATTCAGCTGAGCGAGATGTCTTTCTCGCCCATGGTGAAAGCTATTAGTGCGCACGTTTCCGCCGCTTCCCAAAGCGCTCTTTCCTATGCCGCCTGTGCCTATTCCGAGCTGTCTCAGATACGACGCAAATGACTTCGGCGGCGACAACGACCGTAAACTCAACCGGCGTCGACCGAATGTGTCCGGAACGCGCTATCTGAACTTGTCAAAATACGACTTGGTGGTACTATTTGATATCGGGGTTACGATCGCAAACCTTGTCGTCTTGGTTTTATGCCGGGAGCGGCAAGCCCCAGACGCACCGATCACGACATAATCTAGCCTTCCCGTTTGACGTGGGAGCTTTTGCGACGTGAACGAAGTTCCGGCAAAGTTGAGCACGATCCGCAGGATCGGGTTTTTGACTTTAGACGAATACACCATGATCGCCGTCTCAAGCGCGATCGAAGTTCTTCGGATGGCCAACCGCTTAAGCGGCCAAACCCATTACTCTTGGACAATTCTTACACTCGATGGCCGGCCTGTGCCGTCGAGCAACGGAATGTCGTATTCGAGCGCAGCGACTTACGACGCCGCGGACGACCTCGACATGGTGCTCGTTTGCGGCGGCACCAACGTCGCGAACTTCGTCAACGACAAAGTCGTCAATCTTCTCCGCCGCATCGCGCATGACGGGGTCGTGCTCGGCGGGCTGTGCACCGGCACTTATGCGCTTGTGAAATCCGGTCTTCTCGATGGCTACAAGTGCACGATCCATTGGGAGAATATGGCTGGACTTCGCGAGTTTCACTCGCGGGTAAAGTTCCAGGAAGAGCTGTTCGTCATCGATCGCGATCGCATGACCTGCACGGGCGGCATAGCGCCGATCGACATGATGCTCGCGCTCGTGCGCAGCAGCTTCGGAAAAACCTTGGTCGCCGAGATTTCCAATCAATTCATTCTCGAGCGCGTGCGAGATGGCTACGACCGGCAGCACATTCCGTTGGCAGCGCGCCTGGGATTTAACCACGGCGCCCTGGTCGACATCGCGGCGCTGATGGAAGCAAACTTCGAGGAGCCATTGAGCGCGGTCGAACTCGCTAAGCTGGCGGGACTGTCTCTGCGTCAGGTTCAGCGGATGTTTCAGGAGACGCTCGATACGACGCCGACGAAATATTACCTGCAGCTCCGGCTACGGCGCGCGCGCGAATTGCTTCTCCAATCGCAGATGTCCATTACGCAGATCTCCGTTTCCTGCGGCTTCCAATCGACCTGCCATTTCAGCAAGTCCTATCGCGCCCTTTACGGACGCACGCCTCGAAGCGAGCGTCAGCCGCAGAAGTCCGAGGCGCAGGAGTTCAACGCCTCTCCTCCGCTGCGACGCGAAACGAGCCGCGCGAGACTGCCGTCGATCTGAGTTCGCCGTTCTGGGGAGGCCGATTTTCAAACCCGGCAGTGCAGAAACTACTTTCAAAGTGAAAGGAGTATGTTCGTTAGGCGCGTAAACGCAGAATCGCGTCGCAATTGTGAAATCGACGGCGAGTGGCCGTGCTTAGCTTCTGGGGTTACCCTCTCGGGTGACGCCTTCAACAGATTGCCAACGCAGGAGGATCACCGGCTCTTGCTCCAATCCGATCAGGCGGTCTGTTGTCAGTAACACCTGGTACCGCCAACAACAGGAGTTGTCATGACACGCATCGCGATGGGGGTCGCCCTTGCCCTGGGTCTGGCCGCAACCACGGCCCACGCAGCAGAAAGTGCGAGCTGCAAAAAAGTCCGCTTCGCCGATGTCGGTTGGACCGACATTCAGGTCACGACGGCTACCGCTCAAAACCTTCTCGAAGCCCTCGGCTACGCGCCTGAGGTCAAAACGCTGTCGGTCCCGGTGACCTACGCTTCTTTGAAGAACAAAGATATCGATGTATTCCTCGGCAATTGGATGCCGAGCATGACGGCCGACATCAAAGCCTATGTGGACGACAAATCCGTCGAGACGATCGGCGTCAATCTGAGCGACGCGGGTTATGGCCTCGTCGTTCCGCAGTACGTGGCCGACGCAGGCGTGAAGAGCCTGAAGGATCTCGGCGCGCATAAAGATAAATTCGGCGGCAAGATTTACGGCATCGAAGCCGGCAACGACGGCAATCGCATCATCAGCGGCATGATCGCCAAACCGGAAAACAACTTGGCAGGTTTCGAGCTCGTCGAAAGTTCTGAAGCCGGCATGCTGACCCAAGCCGAAAAGGCGATGAAGAAGAACGAGTGGATCGTGTTCCTCGGCTGGACGCCGCATCCGGTCATGGGCGAAATGAAGATCGCCTATCTCGACGGCATGGGCGACAGCGGCTTCGGCGCCGCGACCGTCAGCACCAACGTGCGCGCGGGCTACGAGAAGGAATGTCCCAACGTCGGTAAATTCCTCAGCAACCTCAAGTTCAATCTCGCTATGGAAGGCGCGATGATGGGACCGGTTCTGAAGGACGGCGCCGACCCCAAGGCGACCGCTCTCACGTGGCTAAAGGCCAACCCCACCGCCGCCACGCCGTGGCTTGAAGGTGTCACGACAGTCGATGGGGGCGACGCGAAGGCTGCCGTTGCAGCCGCACTCGCGAAATAGCATCATCAACGAAATTCACCCGACAAGTCCGGACGGCCGCATCTAGCGACCGTCCGATACGGGGATGAGCTTCAGCTCAGGGGGGAGCGCCGATGGATCCCGTATCGAAGCTGATTGCCGCCTGGAAAATTCCGATAGGCCAGTTCGGCAAGTCCGTGTTCGATTTCGTGACGGACTATTTTCAGTGGCTGTTCGATGCCATTTCCGGGATTCTCGAAACGGTCGTCGACGGGACATCCGCTCTCCTTCTGCAAGTCCCGCCGGTCATTCTTGCCGTCGCTTTCGCGGGGCTCGCCTACTGGCTCCGGCGATCCAAACCGTTGGCCATCGGCGTGCTGATCGGTTTTCTCTTCATTCTGAACCAGGGCCTTTGGAAAGAAACCGTCCAAACTTTGGTTCTCGTCGTCGCCGCCACAGCTCTCTCGATGGCCATCGGGGTGCCACTCGGCATATGGGCTGCTCACAACCCAAGGGTCTGGAAGGTGGCACAGCCGCTACTCGACCTGATGCAGACGATGCCGACGTTCGTTTATCTCATTCCCATTCTCATTCTGTTCGGACTCGGAGCCGCGCCTGCACTCATCGTGACGATCATCTTCGCGATGCCGGCGCCGGTGCGCATGACCTACCTCGGTCTGACGTCCATTCCGAAGCCGATGCTCGAAGCCGGCGAAAGTTTCGGCGCGACGAAGCGGCAGCTCTTATGGAAGGTGGAGTTGCCTGCGGCCCTTCCCTCCATCATGGCAGGCTTGACGCAGTGCATCATGCTTTCGCTGTCGATGGTCGTCTTCGCGACACTCATCGGTGCCCCGAGCCTCGGCAATCCGGTCAATAAGGCTCTCGCCAACCGCAACATTCCGCTCGGCATCGAAGCGGGTCTCGCGCTCGTCATTCTCGCCATCATTCTCGATCGGGCGCTCTCGGTTCAAGCGGGAGTGCGAAAATGAACATCGCGGTCGACTTCAAGAACGTCGATATCATATTCGGCAAGGACATCCCGAAGACATTGGCCATGGTCGATGCGGGCGCGACACGCGCGCAAATCCTCGCCAAGACCGGCGCCGTGCTCGGCGCGGCCGGCGCCAATCTCACCGTGAATGAAGGCGAGATATCCGTCCTGATGGGGCTTTCGGGCTCCGGCAAATCGACATTGCTGCGCGCCGTCAACGGACTCAACAAGGTGTCGCGCGGCGCTGTCCTGGTGAAGGACGGAGACCGGATGGTGGACATCGCCTCGTGTGATGCCACTACGCTTCGTCATATGCGCCAGAAGCAGGTCGCGATGGTCTTCCAGCAGTTTGCGCTGCTGCCGTGGCGAACCGTGCGGGAGAATGTGGGGCTCGGCCTCGAACTCGCCGGTGTGCCACATGCGGAACTCACGGAGCGCGTGGACCGCCAGCTCAAACTTGTCGGGCTCGACACGTGGGCCGAGAAGCATGTGCATGAGCTTTCGGGCGGCATGCAGCAGCGCGTCGGCCTCGCCCGCGCGTTCGCGACGGACGCGCCGATCCTGCTGATGGACGAGCCGTTTTCGGCGCTCGATCCCCTCATCCGCACCAAGCTGCAAGACGAACTCCTGCAATTGCAGAAGTCGATCAAGAAGACGATCATCTTCGTCAGTCACGACCTCGAGGAAGCACTCAAGATCGGCAATCGCATCACCATCATGGAAGGTGGGCGGATCGTGCAATCGGGTGCACCCGAAGAAATCGTGCTGCAACCTGCCGACGATTACGTCCGCGATTTCATTGCCAACGTTAATCCGTTGTCCGTGCTCACCGCTTGGAACGTCATGCGTGACATGCGCGACCTCGAGCGTACGGACGATGACTGGATTTGGCTCGACCGGCGAAAGACCACGCGATTCCAAATCGATGCCGGGGGCAAAGTGCAGGCGGCCGAATGCAACGGCCGCCAGGCAGCCTGGGTGACATGCGGCGAATGCGAAAAGCACGTTGGCGAAGACTCTTCACCCGTCTATTGGGCGAGGCCCGGCACGAGCCTGAAGACAGTCATCCTCGCCATGCACAAGTCTGGCACCGCGCCTGTCGCACTGTTCGACGACGAAGATCGCTTTGTCGGCGCCATCGGCATTCGCGACGTCCTGCAGGCCATATTGCGACGCAAGGATTGATGAGCGCGAGTTACTTTTCGATCGTGATGTTCTCGAGCGGCTTGCTGCAGCAAATCAGGATCATGCCGACGTCGATCTCACGCTGGCGAATACCGCCGCCGTGCTTCATCTCTACTTGACCCGAAAGCTTCTTGCTTTTGCACGTGCCGCACACGCCCTTGCTGCACGAAAACGGAAGCCGCATTCCGGCGGCTCGCGCTGCATCGAGAATAAACTGATCCGGCCGGCAATCGATCGTGCGACCCGATCGCGTGAATTCTATCTTGAAGCTGGCACCGGCCGCTTCCGCTCCCGATGCTGCGGCGTCGGCTTCGATCAGCGGCACGCCTTGCCGTTCGAACGAGAAGCTTTCTTCGTGGTAGTGCGCCATATCGAAAGCGGCGTCTCGCAGCATGGCACGAACATTTGCCATATAGGCTTCCGGCCCACAGCAGAAGACTTTGCGCTCAGCAAGATCCGGGACGATCGACTTCAGAAGCGGCAACGTGAGATAGCCCGTCGGTGCACTCCAGTCACGCGCTTCGCCCTGCTGCTCGCAGACGAACGCCGTTCTGAAGTGGCTCGTGCCGTGGGTCATCATCGCCAGCTCGTGGCGAAAAATGATATCGCGTGGCGAGCGCGCGCTGTGGACGAAGACCACATCGTGATCCTCGCCGAGTTCGTAGAGCGTGCGCGCCATCGACATCAACGGCGTCACGCCGGAGCCACCCGAAAGAAACAGGTATTTCGGGGCTGAATGCAGCGTGCAACTGAAGTCGCCCGAGGGTCCGAGCGCCTTTATCTTCGCGCCCGGTTTCAGATTGTCATGCAGCCAGTTGGAGACCTTGCCGCCGGGCTGGCGCTTCACCGTAATCGACAGTGTGTCGGGTCGCGTCGGCGGCGAAGAGATCGTGTAGCAGCGATTGATCACCGCGCCATCGATCTCGAGTTCGAGCGTGATGAACTGGCCGGGCCGGAAGCGGAAGAGTCGCGGCGACTGCGTACGGAAGAGGAAGCTCTTGACGTCGTGCGTCTCCTGGCGCATGTGCGCGCACACGAGCGTATCGTCCTCAGCGGCGTTCCACTTGCCGGGCGTTGCGTCCCAAAGTTCCGGCCCCAGGCGGCTCGGCCGCCCTTTATCACTCATGATCTGTCAGGCGCTCGCTGCAAATGGGCTGACGATTGCGGATTCCTGCCCCGTTTCCGTACGCAGCCGCTTGAAGTACCAGGACATGAATTTTTCCACCAGCTCCTCCGTGTAGGGCGAATACGGTCCGGGCTGGTAGGCTGCGCTTTGCGAACCGATTTGCGTGCGCTCAACAAGCGACCCGTCCTGCTTGTTGGTTGCATGCCACACTTCGCTCAGCTCCTTCGGATCGTAGTCCCGGCCTTCGACCGCATCCTTGTGTACGAGCCACTTCGTCCTGAGCAACGTGCGTTCGGGATCGATCGGCAGCACGCTGAAGGTCACGATATGATCGCTCATGAAGTGATGCCAGGAATTCGGCTGAGTCCAGAACGACAAGCCGCCGAGATTGCGCTGCGTGAGATCACCCAGCAATTTCTGGCACGCGACTTTGCTATTCATCGTTTGCGATTCACCCGCCTTGTCGAGCGGCAGGCGTTCGGTGCGGAAGGCCGTGGCGCGACTATCGAGGAATTCGAGTTCGACGGAGGGAAGTCCGCACGATTCCCACCGCGTGTGCTCGCGTTCTATCAACTCGCGGAATGCCTGGACCTCATCGGCATTTTCCGGCGACGGCTGGTAGCCAAAGCCGAATTCGTAGAGCGAGACCGTGAGCTCCGGATGGTTCGCCTTGCAATGGTAGCATTCGCGATTGTTCTCCATCGTGAACTTCCAATTGCCGTTCTCGATGAGATCTTCCTCGTAGGCGATCTTACAGTCGCTGATCCGATGGGGGAGAATATAGGGCTCCATTTCCCGGCGCATCTGTTCGAAATCGGACGGCGGCTCGTCGGCGAGGCATATGAACAGGAGGCCCGCAACATTGCCGACATGCACCGTCTTCAGGTTGAACTGGCTGCGATCGAACTCGTCGCCCATGTGTTCGGTGTGAATGAGCTTGCCCGTCAGATCATATGTCCACTGATGATATGGACAAACGACGTTGCCGACGCTGCCTTTGTCGCCGTCGCAGAGGCGTGCGCCGCGATGGCGGCAAACGTTATGAAAAGCGCGGATCGTCATATCGTCGTCGCGCACCACGACGACCGAGGCGCGACCCAACGGCACTGTGAAATAATCGCCGGGCTCCGGAATGTCCGGTTCGACGCCGACATAGATCCAGTGGCGCCCAAAGATGACGTCCATATCGAGGTCGAACACCTCTTTGTCCCGATAGAACGGCGCTTCAAGGCTATACCCTGGCCGGCGGCGTCCGATCATCGCCCGCAGTTCGTTGGATATTTGCATGTGATCCTCCCTTCGCACGGGCATGCTAGAAATCGACGAGCCGATGTTCCCTCAGATAGTTCAGCATCACTTGTGCTTTATCGACGGATGAGCCTTCAAAAGCGACAATGCCACCTTTCGCCTCGGCGACGACGGCCGCCTGCATTCGTGCGTGGCCGGACTTTGTCTCCCGCGCCTTGAGCCGAATGGGACGGCGCGACGAAGGTTCCACGGCCCAAGCGGGCAGCACTATGGAAATGTCTGTGGGCGTTTCCGGAAACCGTTCTATACGGCCCGACACGCGCCGAGCATATGCATATTTGAGTTGAACCGGCGCGAGCGGATGAACGGCAATCACAAGCGGCAGAGCACAACCGATCCGCCGCCGTTGCCCCTTCGGCAAGAACTGGCGGATTTCGACGTCCCAGCCCTCATCCCTCGTTTTTTGAACGCGCGCCTCGAGGACGTTCGCGACGACCGGGCGTGCCAGAGCCCGTGCCAGCGCGTACGGCAACAGACCGCTGCCAACGCCCGCCTCCGCGTTGCTGCCCGTCAGGATGATGTCGACATTCTTCAAGTGAGCGGCGAGCGACGCGACAGCATTGCTGCTGCTATCGAGTGGCAAGGCCTCAATCGCGCCTGCGCCAAGCGCGAGATAATCCTGAAGCGACGGTTCTTCTGCGGCACCGGCGTGAACGACACGAAGACCGTCACCAGCCATCCGACGACCCAATGCCATCGCGACGGCATCACCGCGGCAAGCTCGCGGCGCGCCGCTCACCGGATGCCGGCCGGCCGAGACCAGAGCCGCGACTGTGAAGGCATTACTCATCCGTCGACCCCGGGCTTCAACCTCGGAACTTCACCCTGCTCCCGCGCTTGCGATACCCGCGTGATCAACGCCTGCATGAGTTCCTCGGCGTCCCCGATGACGGTGAGGTCGGCGCGCTTCACGATGGGCGCACCGCCGTCGCGATTGATGGCGATGACATGACGGCAGCCCTTGATGCCTTGCAGATGCTGAACCGCTCCTGAAATACCGATCGCGAAATAGGTGGTTGCGTTCACCGTCTTTCCGGACGCGCCGATTTGTTTGTCGCGGGAGAATTTGCCTTCATCGACTGCGACACGGCTTGCGCCGATCGCAGCGCCGAGCGTGCGAGCGAGCGTGCCCAGCGTCTCGACGTTCTCAACGCCATTCCCGGCGGAGACGATGAAGTCCGCTTCTTCAAGCGCAATGTCTGCGGTCTCGGTCGGCTCGAGCCCGAGGTCGCGGTAAGCCTCGGTTATGCTCGGCAGTTGCGGAGCCGGCAAAAGTTCACCAGCGCCGGCGAACGGCAGTTTCGCGTCCACCGCACCGGGCGCCAGGAGCACGAAGCGCGGCAGCGGAGCCTTCGCGAGCGCCGCGCCCCCGGACCACCCCACCGAGACATGTCGCGCGTCCAATTCGATCACATGCGTTGCTGCGAAGGCTTCGTCGTTGGAGATCAAGCGGCGACCAAGGTCGCCATCTCCGGACATGTTGTCGGGCAGGAAGACGTGCTCGGCTGCGAATTCTTCCAATAGCGCCCGAACGACTGCCTCTTCTCGTTGCGGCTGAAATCGGCTGGCGTCGAGGTCTGGAATGACGACGATCTTATCTGCGCCGAGTTCTCCGGCGTTCTCATGAAGTTCGCCGAGGATCACCGCGACGACGCCCGTGTCCGCCGTTGCAAGGATGGCAGCCGCCGCTATGGCTTCGCGCGCATGATCGTCGAGGCGGCCGCGATGGGAATGGGCGACGGCCATGTGCCAGCGCTTTGCCGGCTCGCGCGTGCGCAAAGGTTTCGCCTGCTGCCTCTCATCTGCCGTCACGCCCATATGCGGATCTGCGGATGCGACTTCTCCCAGCACGATACGGCGCAGCCCCGCAGGCGAAATGCGATAAGGACGACGCGGATTGATGCGTTTCACGTCGCTCATGCTTGAGCCTCCAGCGAGGCGGCGGCAAGTTCGGCAATATCCAGCACCTCGGCGTGCGCGCCGGCGACGCCCTCCAGCATGGCGGTGCATTGCGGACACGCGACCGCGATGACGTCCGCTCCGACATCGCGCGCATCACCCATTCGAATATCTGGAATGCGCTGCTTGGCTGGAATATCGGTCAGCGGCGCGCCGCCTCCGCCTCCACAGCATCTGCCGCGCAGACCTGAGCGCTCCATTTCGCGCACTTCGATGCCGAGCTTTCGCAAGAGGGCGCGTGGGGCTTCCGTCTCGCCATTATAGCGTCCGAGGTAGCAGGGATCGTGATAGGTCAAGGCCCTCACCTCGGGCGATTTTCCAAGCTGCAGCTTTCCTCGCTCGGCCAGCTCAGCCAGAAGCGCCGTGTGATGAATGACTGTATATTTTCCGCCGAGGGCTGAATATTCATTGCGCAAGCTGTGCAGCACATGCGGGTCGGACGTGACGATGCGTTTGAAATCGAGCGACGCAAACGTTTCGATATTCCGCTTCGCCAAGAATTGAAACGTCGCCTCGTCGCCGAGACGGCGTGCGGTGTCGCCGGTATCGCGCTCGCGCTCGCCGAGAACGGCGAAGTCAAGTCTCGCTGCCTTCATAAGTTTGACGAGCGCTCTGAGGGTCCGCTGATAGCGCATGTCGAATGCGCCTTCGCCCGCGACGAGCAACAGATCGATGGGCTTGCCGGGTTCGGCCACGGGCACGTCGAGATCGACTGCCCAGTTGTATCGCGCCGCTTTTGCGTGCCCGCCCTGGGTTTCGGTCTCGCGCAAATTGCTCAAAGTTTCTGGCGCGGTTCCGGGAACCTCTCCTTGCATGAGATTGAGGCTGCGGCGCATACCGACAATCGCGTCGACGTGCTCGATCAGCATCGGGCACTCTTCGACACATGCGCGGCATGTCGTGCAGGACCAAACCGTCTCCGCTTCAATGAGTTTTGGGACGATCGTTTCGGAAAGCGACCCGCGATGGTATCCGATCGGGATGCCTGGATAGGGTCTTCCCGCGTAGGCGCTATCGTTCGAGCCCGATAGCCCGGCGACAAGATCTTGAATGAACTTTTTCGGATTGAGCGGCTGGCCCGCCGCAAACGCCGGACAGGATTGCTCGCATTTTCCGCATTCCACGCACGCGTCGAAACTCAGGAGCTCCGTCCATAGAAAATCAGACGGCTTGCGCGCTCCGAAATCGTGATTGCTCAATGCCAGCGGCGCCAGCGCGGTCGACCGCACACCCGCGAAGCGCTCGGGCCGAGGATGGAATGCGAGATGCAGAAGCCCTGCGACCGCGTGCTTCATCGGACCGCCTGTGCCGATGCCGAGCGCAAGTTCTGACGATCCTGCCAACAGGAGCAGAAGCGCCGCGATGGCTATTCCAGCGGACAGCGTCTGCGATGGGATCAACGTCAGAAGAGCAAGCCCGAGGGCGAACGCAGTCAACGTATACGGCAACCTGTTCCAAGCGCCCCCGGACAGTCTCAGTGGCGGATGACGCCGTCTCATCCAGACGAAATATACGCCGGTCAGCATAACGATTGCGGCGAGCAGAATGGCCCAGTCCAGCACAGGCGCATAAAGTCCGAGGCCGTAGTTGATCGCCACAAGCACCAGGGCCGCAAATGCGCCGCCCGCGGTGGCGATATGCGTATTCGCGATGTAAGGATCGCGGGCGACGACATGATGCAAATCGACGAAGTACCGTTTGGGAACGGTCAAAAGGCCCGTCCATTCGACGGTGGCTTCGCGGCCCGTTCGCCACAGTCGTGCCCGGCGCGCCAAACCTATCGCCAGCGTCGCGACAGACACCCAAAAGAGTACCGTGACGGCAACCGCAACGGACACGATCAGAAATCCTTACACAGCCGGAGCGAGTCGTAGATAGCGGCGTGAATATTGTGCATCGAGACGCAATCGCCGACGCGGAACAGAAGAAAGCGCTCGCCGTCCGTCGCTTCCTCAAGCGCGGGCTGCGGTTGAGCGGCATACAGCGATGGGAGATCCACCTGCCCGCGATTGAGAGATCGATCCTTCAGCGATGTGTAAAGCTCGGTATTCGGCGTGATGCCGTTTTCGATGACGACCTGATCGACGACACGTTCTTCAAGCTCATCGGTATATTCGTTGCGCAGCACGGCGACCTTCTTGTTGCCTTCCGCGTAGACACGATCGAGCCAGAAATTCGGGGTCGGAATGATGCCTTGCGCATAGAGGCGCCGGTAGAAGATCGGAAATGTCGTGCCGCCGACGTCGTCGGAGACCTTCGTATCCGGTGTTACGATCTCGACGGTTGCACCGCGACTGGCGAGAAAATCCGCGGTGCCGAATCCGGCGTGCGCGCTGATGCCGTCGTAAATGAGAACGTTTTCGGCAGGCGCCACTTTCTCCGAAAGGATATCCCAGGAGCTGACGGATAGCCCGTCCTTCGCGCCCCAGTTCGCGACCTGATCGGTGAAGCTCCGGCCGCCGGTGGCGAGAACGACGATGTCGGGCTGCTCACTCAGCACCATCTCGGGCGTCGCTTCCGTTTCCAGTCGCCGGTCGACGCCAAGGCGTTTGGTTTCGAGATCGAACCAGCGGACGATGCCCGCCATCTGCTCGCGCTGCGGCGCCTTCGCTGCGAGGTTGATTTGGCCACCGACCGCCGAACTGCGTTCGAACAAAACGACGTCATGGCCGCGCGATCGCGATACGCGAGCGGCCTCGAGACCGGCCGGTCCGCCGCCGACGACCACCACGCGCCGTTTTCTTGCGCCCTTGGCCGGCGTAATGACGTGAGGCATCGTCGCTTCGCGTGACGTCGCAGCGTTTTGGACGCAAAGCGTGTCGGAGCCGGAATACATCCTGTCGATGCAGTAGTTGGCGCCGACGCATTGACGGATCTGGTCTTCCCGTCCTTCGCGCACCTTCTTCATGATATGCGGATCGGCGATATGCGCGCGGGTCATGCCGACCATATCGACGAGGCCGTTCGCGAGGATGCGTTCCGCCTGCGTGATGTCGCGGATGCCCTGGGCGTGCAGGATGGGAACGTCCACGACGGACTTTATACCGGCGGCAAGGTGCACGAACGGCTCGGGCGGCAGCGCCATCGGCGGCATGCAATTCGCCAGCGTGTTATGCGTATCTGCGCCTGAACCGATCACGCTGATGAAATCGATCATGCCCGTTTCGGACATGCGTTGTGCGATTTCCTTGAGGACTTCGTGATCAAGTCCATCCTCATGGAACTCATCGGCGCACATACGAAGCCCGACACAGAAGTCGCGGCCGACGGCTTCGCGCACGGCGGTCAGCACCGCGAGACCGAACCGCATGCGGTTCTCAAGGCTGCCGCCCCATTCGTCCGTGCGCATGTTTGAGCGCGGAGACCAGAACTGGTCGATCAACTGCTGATGGGCGGCTGAGATCTCGATGCCGTCGAAACCCGATGCTTGCACGCGCTTCGCGGCGGCCGCGAAATCGCCGATGATGCGACGGATGTCTTCGATCTCGATGGCCTTCGAATTGCCACGGTGGACGAACTCGCGGATGCCTGACGGCGAAGAGAGATGCGGCCACGGATCGCCGGCATAGACCGAACGGCGACCCATATGCGTCGCCTGGATCATGATCTTCATACCGTGGCGATGGACCGTTTCCGCCAGCCGCGCCATCGGTTCGATCACGCGATCGGTCGTCAGGTTGACAGGCCGCCAAGAGCCTTGCGGAACGTCAATCGACACAGGGCTCGACCCGCCGCAGATCGCCATGCCGAGGCCGCCCTTGGCCTTCTCTTCATAATAGCGAATGTAGCGATCGCCCGGCATGCCACCGGCTTCCGCGTAAACCTCGGCGTGCGCCGTCGAGTAGATGCGGTTCGGCAGCGTCAGTTGGTTGAGTTTGATGGGCGTAAAAATCGAAGGGTAACGCATTATGCTGGCGCTCCCTCTTCAGTGAGGCGGCTGCCGGCGATGTCGGCGATGCCCAATCCGTAGGGCGTGGCAGCGCGCACGAGGTAGCGCCAAATGTAGTCGGCGAAGCTGCGCCGGATCACCAAGCGGTAGCCGTTACCCTGGCGAAATGCGTAGACCGACGACTTCCCGAATGTCGTGCCGACGACGCGGCCCGGTTCCATACTTGCAAAATCATAGACGCTGACATGCTGCAGAACGTCGATGGCATTGCGACCTTCGAGCACGACTTGTGTGTAGCCACCGGAGTTATCGACGACCTGGCTTCGCACATCCGTCAGAGCTTGACGCAGACTTCCCAGCAGTGCGGACAATTGAGCTCGCGGACAGACGATCATCCATTCGTCCGGCGAGAGCCACAAAATCGTTAGGCCGTTCGATGATGCGAACGTGCAGGGCTGGAGCGGAAGCGAAACGCCGAGCGATGTTGATGTAGCGGTGACAAAGGCCGGATCGGCACCGTTGCCGCGAAGGCTGATGTATCCGAGGTGCGGAATTTCGTTAGCCCAGACGCCGCGATTGCCATCGATGGGCTTTGCCTGTTCGCCCAGACCGAACGAATGGAGCGGCGAACGCATCATTGGCTCAGACATTCTGCCGATCTCCTTTCGGGTCGACGAAAACAGGCGAGACGACTGTCACCTTGTGCGCTTTGCCGCCAGCGTAGGCGTAGAGAATGTCTCGTCCGGATTTGCGCCCGTCTTCACTCCTCCGGGCGATGCCGTCGCGGACAACCGCCATGGCAATCGAGCGGCCGAGTTCGGCACTGTAGTAGCTCGACGTGACGTGGCCGAGCATCGCGGCAGGTGGCGTCACATCGGCGCGCTCGATGATCTGAGCGCCTTCGGCGAGCACGATTTGCGGATCATCCGTCAGGAGACCGACGAGCCGCTTGCGGTTGGGGCCCGCCGTATCGCTTCGCGCGAATGAACGCTTGCCGATGAAGCTGAACGGCTTCTTCATGCCGACGGCCCACGCCATATCGAGATCGAGGGGCGTCATCGATCCGTCCGTGTCCGGGCCGACGATGATGAAGCCTTTTTCGGCGCGCAAGACGTGCATCGTCTCGGTACCGTAGGGCGTGATATCGAACTCGTGGCCCGCGTCCATCAGCGCTTCCCAGACGTGGTGGCCGTAATTTGCGTCGACGTTGACCTCGAAGGCGAGTTCGCCCGAAAAGCTGATGCGGAACACGCGCGCGGGAACGCCCGCGACGGTTCCTTCGCGCCAATCCATGAATTTGAAAACCGACGTCGACAGGTCGATGTCGCCGCAGATCTTTGCGAGGACCTGCCGGCTCTTCGGGCCAACGACTGCGGCGGTCGCCCAGTGATCCGTAACCGATGTCATGTAGACATCGAGTTCGGGCCACTCGGTCTGGTGCCATTTCTCGAGCCAAGTCATGACGCGCGCGGCGCCGCCCGTCGTCGTCGTCATGAGAAAGTGGTTGTCGGCAACACACGCGGTGACGCCGTCGTCCATCACCATGCCGTTCTCATCGAGCATCAAGCCATAGCGACATTTGCCGGGCGCAAGCTGGGTCCAGGCGTTGGCGTAGACGCGATTGAGGAATTCACGGACGTCCTTGCCGCGTAGGTCAATTTTACCGAGCGTCGAGGCGTCCATGATGCCGACGCCTCGCCGTGCCGCAAGACATTCCCGGCGCACTGCCGCGTGCATGTCTTCGCCGGGCTTTGGGAAATACCAGGGCCGCAACCATTGGCCGACCGGTTCAAACTCGGCCCCGCGCGCAACATGCGCTGCATGCATCGGCGAATAGCGCCGCGGCTCGAATGTATCGCCCGCATGAGCACCGGCGAGCGTGCCGAACGTGACGGGCGAATAAGCCGGGCGATACGTGGTCGTGCCGACTTCCGGGATGCTTCTGCCAAGCGCATCGGCTGCGATCGCGAAGCCGTTGACGTTGGAGAGCTTGCCTTGATCCGTTCCGAACCCCAGCGCCGTATAGCGCTTGATATGCTCGATCGAACGGTAGTTCTCGCGCACTGCCAAATGTATGTCGGCCGCTGAGACATCGTTCTGAAAGTCGACGAACGCTTTCTTGCCGTGCCCTTCGGCCCGGCCGTCCGGAACTCGGAAGATGCGCCGCGCCGGGATCGCATCCGGTTCATCGGTATTTAGATTGCCTCCTGATGCGGGCGCGGACTTGCCGAGCGATGACAGCAGATCGCGCATCACGCGCGCAGTCTGCTCAAGCGCGATCTGCAAGCCGAATTCGCCAGTCACCGCGCCGACGCCGTAGATGCCGGATTTCGCGCGGCCCGCTTCAGGCACAACGAAGGCCAATCTCTCTTCGTCCCAATGGGGCCGGCCGCCGTCATGGCAGTAGAGATGGACCGTCGGCGATAAGCCGCCTGAACTTCCGAGCGCATCGCAGTCGATAGAGGGGCCGCTGCCGACAACGACATTGCGTTTGGCGTCGAGCTTTACCAACTGCGCGCCGGTGACCGCGCGCCTTCCGCGCGCATAGGCGATGCCAAATCCTGTTCTGACATCGACACCGGCGGCACGCACACGTTTTTCCCAGGCGGGATTTATCCGCGTGCGCGTATCGGCAAGCACGACTTCGCAGCCGGCGCGCGCGAGATCGGACGCGCCCTGATAGACGTGATCGTTGCTCGTTTGCAGAAGAACGCGTTTGCCGACGGCAACCCCGTAGCGATTGAGGTATGTCGTCAGCGCCGATGCCGTCATGATGCCCGGAGCATCGTTGTTGCCGAACACCAGCGGCCGTTCGATCGCGCCCGTCGCCAATACGACGCGCTCAGCGCGAATGCGGTGCAGCCTCTGGCGCGGTTGATGGGCGACGCGCTCGGCTATCGGCAGATGATCCTGAAGCTGCTCGACGGCGAGCACCAAATTCATGTCGTGGAGCGCGAAGGCGCTCGTACGCGTGAAAACCTGCACGTTCGGCATGCTTTGCAGTTCGCCAACCGCAGATTTCAGCCAAGCAGTTGCCTGTTCGCCGCCGATGACGCTATGCGGCGACGACAGGAGCCAGCCTCCGCATTCGTTCTGCTCATCGAGAAGCACGACCTTCAGTCCGGCGCGTCCTGCGGTCAGCGCCGCGAGCAATCCAGACGCACCTCCGCCGACGATGAGCACTTGCGCGTGCCGATGGCTATGATCGTACGTTTCCGGGTCCGGTTCCGACGGCGCGCTGCCATAGCCCGCGGCCTGCCTGATGATGTGCTCGAACTTCGGCCAGAGCTTCTGGTTTTGGAATGTCTTGTAATAGAAGCCCGCCGGCATGAACCGCGAAAACAGTCCGCCGATGCTCTTCAGATCGAATTCGAGCGTCGGCCAGCCTGTCGTCCGGCGCGCGACGAGCCCATCGTAAAGCTCGACCTGCGTCGCCTTCAGATTGGGAATGGTGTGCGCACCGGTTTCGATCTGCATCAGTGCGTTCGGCTCTTCGGGGCCGCTCCCGACGATGCCGCGCGGGCGGCCATACTTGAAGCTGCGGGCAAGCATTCGCGTGCCATTCGCGAGCAGCGCCGAGGCTAGCGTATCGCCTGCGAAGCCATCGTAGGTCTGGCCATCGAAGGTGAACGTCAGCGGCTTGTCGAAATCTATTCGCGCGCCGGGGCGGCGGACCCGATAACTGGTCACGTCGAGCCGCCCTCCGCATCATAGGCCTTGCGGCCTTCGGCCAACGTCCACGATCCGGCAATGGCATTCGTCGCTGTGTTGCGTTTCACGACGAAGAACTTGCGGCACCCCGTGTTGTGCGACCACATTTCCCAATGCCAGCCCTTGGGATTTTTGCGCATGAAGAGATAGTCGCCCCAAGCTTCGTCATCGAGCGCTTCGGGAGTTGCGGGACGCGGAATGAACGCCTCGCCGCCGTAGCCGAATTCTTCCTCTTCTCGTTTTTCGCCGCAGTGCGGGCAAAACAACACAAACATCGCGCGGTCCTGAATTAGTGAGCGACGCCGGCTGCGCCGTGCTCATCGATAAGATGCCCTGTCGAGAAGCGTGCAAGATCGAAGGCGCGGTTGAGCGGATGCGGCTCGTCCCGCGCAATCGTATGGGCGAAGACATTCCCCGATCCTGGCGTCGCCTTGAAGCCGCCCGTGCCCCAGCCGCAGTTGAAGTAAAGGCCCTTGACCCTCGTCTTGCTGATGATCGGACACGCGTCGGGTGTCGTATCGACAATGCCGCCCCATTGGCGGTTCATGCGCACGCGCGAAAACATCGGAAAGAGCTCGATGATGGCGGCGGCCGTATGCTCGATGATATGCGGGCTGCCGCGCTGCGTATAGCTGGTGTAGTGATCGATACCCGCACCGATGACGAGTTCGCCCTTGTCCGACTGGCTCGCATAGCCGTGCACCGCATTCGACATGACGACGGTATCGAGAACGGGCTTCATCGATTCCGATACGAATGCTTGCAGCGGATGGCTTTCGATCGGCATTCGGATGCCGGCCATTTTAGCGAGGACGGACGAGTGGCCCGACGCAACACAGCCGACGCGCTCGCTTCTGATCGTGCCGCGCGTCGTCTCGAGCCCCGCGATGCGGCCGTTCGCGATATCCATGCCGGTCACTTCGCAATTCTCGATGATGTCGACGCCGTATTTACTTGCTGCGCGCGCAAAGCCCCATGCAACCGCATCATGGCGAGCGACGCCGCCGCGCGGTTGAAAGCTTGCGCCGAGGACCGGATATCGCGCCGACTTCGATGTGTTGAGGATCGGGATACGGCGCTTCACCTCGGCGGCGTCGAGCACGAGAGCGTCGATGCCGTCGAGATTGTTGGCATTCACGCGGCGTTCGATATCGCGCATGTCCTGCAGCGTGTGTCCGAGGTTGAACACTCCGCGCTGGCTGAACATGACGTTGAAGTTCAGATCTTCGGTCAGGCCTTCCCAGAGCTTCAGTGCGTGCTCGTAGAGCAGGGCCGCTTCGTCCCAAAGGTAATTGGAACGAACGATCGTCGTATTGCGCGCGGTGTTGCCGCCGCCGAGATATCCCTTCTCGATGACCGCAATGTTGCGAACGCCGTGGTCCTTCGCGAGGTAATAGGCCGTCGCAAGGCCGTGGCCGCCTGCGCCGACTATGACAACGTCGTAGGATGGTTTCGGCTCGGCGCTCCGCCACGCCGGATCCCAGCCCTCGTTGTGCCTGAGGCCCTTCGTGAAAAGCGACCAGGAAGAGTATTCTTTCCTCATCAAAACTCCCACAGGCATCACGCGACGCGCGTGCTAGGCAACCATTTGTCGAGATGCATGCGTTAGTTAGGCGGCGGGCGCAATTTCCGTGCTGCCGCAGAAGACGCAAACTTTGCTAATTGCGACACGTGCAGACCCGTTGCTTCTGGACGCCCCGCGGCCTCAGTGCGCCCGCCCGTTCTAGGCCGCGCGCATCTTGGCGATCAGCTCGCGCGTCGGCTCGATGGAAATATCGGACCTTCCCGCCAATTCCAGGTCGCAGAAGGTTTTGGTCACGATTTCATGCTCCGTCAGGAACCGCAATGTCTCAACATCTTCCGGGGCGCATCGCTCCTCGAGGGCGGCGTAGCGCTCTATGATTGGATCAAGCTCGCGGCTGAAGACTTTCATGAAATCGGTCCACGGCATGCTGGCATATTTGTGAACGTGATCGACGCCCTTTTGACGGAAGACTTCGCTTTCGCGCAGATCGCCGCCGAGCTTGGCGACGAGGTCGCGCATACGGACCTTCGTCACCACTTCGAGCTCGGTCAGAACGCGCCATTTCTCGGCGCGATCCGGATCATCCATCGCGTCGGCGATGCCGCTGTAGAGCGCCTCGCCGTAGACTTCGCCCTGATAGGCGCGTTCGACCTTGCTGATGAAATCGACTTCCGCATTGACCGTCATGGACCGTCACCCTCCCGTCGCCTCGATCGCAGCCTCGGATCGGCAGCCTACAGTTGGAGTGGGAGGAGCGGTTGCGTCAAGGCCCACATGGGAACGCGGATCCACCGCTATCAGAACGCATAGCCGCGCAGAAGCGCTCTGCCGCTGACCTCGACCGCCAGCCGATGGGAACCGAGGTAGCGTGACGCGAACGCGTCCTCGGCGGGGCGGTCGCAATCGTGGACGAACACGCGTCCACCGGGGGCGACCAAACCCGACGCCGCGTAGATGCTCTTCATGCGCCCGGGCCGTTCTCCGTGCTCACCGGCTGGACCGTCGACCAGAATGACATCCCATCGATGAGATCGTACTTCGTCCGGCAAATCCATTTTCAGCTTGTCCGGCTGGTCGAGCCAATGGAGCCAGTCCGCCTGACGGGATTCGTAATTGACGACGTGAACCTCCGAACGCTGCAGCTGGGCGCGTGCCACATTGGCCCAGTGCGCATTATCCTCGATGAAGGCCGTCGTGCCGCGGGCGTTGGTTTTCTCCCAAAGGACGGAATCGTTGCCGCATCCGAACACCAGCAGCGAACAATTCCGCTTTTTCTTGATCTCCTTGATGATCGTTTGCACTTCGAGATGCGACAGCTGGATATCGGCCCACGGAATATGGTCGAAGCCGAATTTCCTCTTCACGGACTTCGACTTCTTGGAGATCCTCTCCTTAAGCGTTTTTTTCTTCTTGGGAACCTTGCCGGTGCGGCGGTCGAATTCGGCGAAATGCTTGCCCCACCCCGCCCAAGGAACGCCGCTTATGTCTCCGTATGGCCAAGCGCTAGCAGACTGCGGTTGTCCGCCCAGTTCCACAGCAAGGTTATCGACCATGCCCAGGAAGCGTTGCCTCTCAGGCTCAAGCTTTCTCAGTGTCTTGTCGCGTATATATGATTTCGGAATGTTCCTGCTCTTCAGCTCGGCAACCGCATCGCGAATCGCCCGGGGGTTTGCATCGCATACGATGCAGTATTCGGGATCGAAATACGCGTCCCGACCTCCAACACTGGGCGTGCTGACGACCGAAAGGCCGGCAAGCATATATTCCACCGCTGCGTAGCTCGCGCCTTCGACTTCGGAAAGAAGAAGGCCGGTCGACGCCCGAGCGAGGGCGGCGTTGACGTCGGCATGCGAGAGGAGGACAGGCAAATCATCCACCAAGTCGTTCAGCAAAACGTGGCCCGGGCAGCGCGCTTTTATCTCCGGCCAGAGCCTCTTGAACTCCTGCTGCCGGATTTGCTCCGGCTCGCAATAGGTCACGTAGGCTAAGCTCTCGATATTCGCCGCCAATTCGTGACGTTTCCCCGCGACGAACCGAGCGTTATAGATTGCGTCGAATTCGACGGCGGCTTCCGGAAGCGGCCGGAAAATATGCTCCGACACCGTAAACTTGTGATTGAGAAATTCAGCCCGCTGGCCATGCTCTTCCAGCATTCGAGCCTCGCCGGGCGTGTTACAAATGTATCTGATCGTATGGCGAGGATAGCGTTTGGTGTGAGCGAGAAACGATTGCCGGATTGCCATCGCTTTTCGGCGATCTTCTATCGACCAGGTCGGATAAACGATGAATCCAGCTCTGACGTTCCCGTAACGCTCGCCGAAAGCTCGAGCCACTCCCAGAAATTCATCGTAGGGGATGCCAGAAAGGAAAATCGGCGGGTCGGTGGAAAGGATCCTGACTGGCCCGAATTCGATCGGTCTTCCGCGAAGCTCCGGAAGACGCTCGGCTTCGAAAGAGAGATCCTCGGACCAATTGATGATCCGGCGAGAACCAACAGACTTTCGAATGAAGCGTGACAACCACATGTGCCGTCTCCGGTTGTCAAAAAGGCTCTGCAGCTGTCTCTTCGTCGATCTGCGACAGCCGCACGCAAACACAATATGTCGTAATGCTTCATAAGGGAGCAAGCACCAATGCCGACCCGGAGCAGAACGGGGTGGGATCGTTGCCAAAACGCACGATCCCGGAAGAGCTCCAAGAGGCTCGACCAATGGGCAGGCGCAGGTGAACTCGAGCAGGAAATCGAGACGCTGGTTCGAGAAATTTTTAGATGGCGACCCCGGCAGGATTTGAACCTGCGACATCGAACTTAGAAGGTTCGCGCTCTATCCAGCTGAGCTACGGGGCCGAAGGTGGCTAGTCTATACTCGCAAACGGTCGCCGGATGAAAGACCCCTCTTCACGTCGATCCCGGCTTCTTGCGGATGAATTCGCGCGTCAACTCAGTGCTTCGGCCGGTCAGGCTGTGACATCCCGCGCCGATGTCTTCGTTTTGTCCGACCGCCAGACGCGGTAGATTTTCAGAAATCTGAAGCCCGCCTGGATCGACGCGTACCTCAGGCCTACGAGACCGCCGGTCCAGTGGCGCCTGACGATGTAATATTTGAAAAAATTCATCGGCAGTTCGACGATCAAACGCGATGCGAGCACGCCCTGAGAGGTCGATCCGGCATTTTCGACCATGAGCCACGTCCGCTCGTCGAGCTTGCGCTTCATATCGGCAAAAGAGCGCATCGAATAATGGTAGACGGGGGATTTGAGCGCGCCCACCTCAACGTCGTCGGTCACGACAGCATCATGAACGTTCGAGTTCCTGAACCTGATGAACCGCCGGTTGTAGAGCCTCACATACCAATGATCCCGCGCCAACGGCCGCGGCTTCTCGGCCCCCGGATACACCAAATCTATCGGCAGTCCGTAAGCCACGAATTTCGGGTTGCCGTTCTCGAACGTGGCGACGATTTCCCGCGCGAGTTCCGGCGTGACCACTTCGTCGGCGTCTATGTTGAAGACCCAGTCATTGCGGCATTGGTCTTCGCCGAAGCGCTTTTGCGCACCAAAACCGAGCCACGGCTGCGTGATGACCCTGCATCCTTCGGCAAGCGCGACGCTCACCGTATTGTCCGTGCTTTCGCTGTCGATCACGACAACTTCGTTCGCCCATGGGCGCACGGATCGTATGGTTTGGGCGATACGGTCGCCCTCGTTCTTAGCAATGATGAAACAGGAAATTGGTACCTCAGGCATTACTTTGCCGCTTACCCCGCCTCGCGATTCGCACAACCCCTACGCACGTTCAAGCAGAGATGCAACTTCGCAGTACGATGTTTGCACAAATCGTACTTATGGTGGCACATGCGAAGCTGCGGAAGGAATAGCAGAAACAACAACGGGCCGTCACCGTCGCCGCCGACAGCCCGTCTAAACGTTCATCAGATCTGCGCCGCTAAGCTCGTCGTACCAATCGCGCGACGAACAGCAAAATGATCGCTCCGATGGCCGCAGCGATGATCTCACCAATGATGCCGGCACCTAGATGCAGCCCAAGATATGGGAATAGCCAGCCGGCGATGAACGCACCGATGATACCGACGATAATGTCTCCGACTAAACCGAAGCCACCGCCACTCATTATTTGCCCAGCCAGCCAACCGGCAATTGCGCCGATGATCAACCAGACGATCAGTGCTTGGAGATCCATTTTTATTTCTCCCTGTGAGCACGCTCACGAATCGCGATACGCCACACGGTATTATCATCCGCGTCAAAACGTCCGCTGGCAAGTTGCTCTCGTTATCTCGCGGCTGGCGCGAAACCGGCGACGTCCCGGAGGTAATCGCGTGACAGCGATTTCTTCGGAAGTGCGGAGCTTTTCCCAGGGATCTGATGCCCCGGAGCCACAACAAACATCCTGTCACTGCGTCCGCCGACGACAGGAACACTTTACCGCTGTTGCCCGGTTATGGCGATTGCTTCGCGAGCCACGATTCGAGTTGCTCGAAATCCGCCGGTCCGGAAAACGCCGTGACGGCCCCATCGCCCGCGATGAGACGTGTGTAGGGTAGCTCACCCATCCAGTCCTGGCCGACGGCGAACCTCAGCTTTTCTTCAAACCCATTGCCGAGAGCGAAGCTCGACGCTGAGCCGAGACCTGCTCTCTGAAGTGCGGGGCTGATTTCAGCGGGCCGGGCGCCGCGTTGGTCCCAATTCACAAGAACAAGCATGGCATCGGGGTGGGCGCGCGTGAAGGCGCCCCAATCCTTCAGTTCAGCCATGCAATTGCTGCAGGTCAGTCCCCAAAAGTGGATGATGAGTGGACGGCCCTGACGCGTGTGCAGGATTTGCTTCAAGCTATCCGCCTCGAACGGACGGGCAACTTGCGGGGCGGCTTCCGGGCTCGCCGCTGAACCGGCAATCTGCATCGCGGCGATGAACAGGGCTGCG
The DNA here is from genome assembly GCF_902712875.1 of Hyphomicrobium sp. ghe19. NCBI lineage: Bacteria > Pseudomonadati > Pseudomonadota > Alphaproteobacteria > Hyphomicrobiales > Hyphomicrobiaceae > Hyphomicrobium > Hyphomicrobium sp. ghe19. The sequence goes on from NZ_LR743509.1 coordinate 2,122,028, forward strand.
AGTATCGAAGCAAGCCTCATGATTGGGGCTCCAACGGGATGAGCCGATATCCATCCTGCAGCGTCAGCCACGACAGGTACGCGCCCGCCGGACTTGCTATCAGCAACGGATGATCCGACGCGTCGTGCGTCATCGCTATGCTCCGAGGAGCGCTCCAGGTTTTTCCGGCATCGTGCGACGTGATGAGATCGATTGTCGTCATGGCGCCGTCGAAAGATTTGTAAGCGAGATAGACGACGCCTTGCGTGGCCAGAACGTACGGCCGCGATGTCTGCGCGTTCGGATCACCGAGGCGCATCGGCTCCGAAAACGTTTTTCCGCCGTCGTTCGAGTGGGCGTAGTAGAGGCCCTTCAATTTGCGTCCGAGCGCAAACCACGTCGCGTGGTAGACGCCGTCCGGGCCGATCGCGAGGCTCGGGCCTTGATGGGGACAAGCGTCGATCTTCGCGTCGTCATCGCTTACCCGGTAGAGCGGACCTGGCGTCTTCGGATCCGCAAAGGTGATGACGGCATGATCGCGAATGCCGCCGTCGAAAATATTGCGAAAAAGAACGACTGGCCTTCCCTCCCCTGCGAACGCTACGGCGATGCGGCAGCACTCGCAGGAATTGTCACGCGCGATGGTTGCCGCTTGAAGCGTTCCGCCGGGCCGATCGTCCCATGCAAAGGCGAGCGCGGCTCCGGCGTAGGGTTTGCCATCCGTCTTTGCTTTCGCCGTGTTGCGCTTGTCGATCCAGGCGACGAACGCGCGGCCATCCTGATCGAGCGCGGCCGTCTCGAAGCGCTGGCTCGGAGAGTCCGACGTAATCGGCTGCGGGTTCGAGAACGTCCTTCCGTCGTCGGCCGATCGCACGATGAAGGCATGACCGTTGTATTTTTCGTCGCGCGACGCATACGTGACGATCACTCGGCCGGCCTGGCCGATTGCGATCTTCGGACGGGCATCAGGCCCCTCATCGAGCGGCAAATCGGTTTTCGGCAGCGTCACCGGATCGGCAAATGTCTTGCCGAGATCGGCTGAACTTCCAACCGATACGCGGCCGCCCGCGACCCACGTCACCCATAATCTTCCGTCCGGGCCGAAGGCTCCCGTTGCGACGCTGGCGCATGCGAGCGCCGTCGTGTCGCATGCCGCCGGCGCGCCGTGATGCGCGTTCGCATCGTGCGCGACCGCAGCGCCCGATACGGGCATGATCGATGCGAGCAGCACTATCGCCGTTCGAAAATGATCGCGCATGTCTCAAAACCTCACTTTCATGCCGGTGAAGAACGTGCGCGGAGCGCCCGCGTAGATCGAGCCTGAAAGGCCAGCCAGATCGCCAGCCGTCGCGCCGACGCGATCGGTGATGTTGTTTGCAGATGAGATGTACGTTTCGTCGAATAGGTTCCTGATCTCGAAGTAAGTCATCAGCGACCGCACCGGTCCACTGCTGAATTCCGTATTGTAGTGAACGTTGACATTGACCAGATCGTAGCCAGGGGCCTTCAGAAGATTGGCGTTCTCCATAAAGAAGCCATCGTGCCATTCGTATTCGGCAAAGGCGCCGATGCCCTTGAATGGGCCGTGCGTGAAATCGTAACTCAACCGGCTGGTGAACTCGTTCGGCGATACGCCCGGGATTTTCTTTCCGTCGCGGCTCTTGGGGTCTGCGCCGGAGAGCACCTCGGAATAGTCGGTATAATATTGATCGTTGTGGATGTACGACGCGGTCAATCTCAGGCCGTCAGCGAGCGCGAAATCTGCCGCCACCTCAACGCCGCGGTGTTCGGAGCCCGGCGCGTTAAACATGAAATTCTGCGTCCCGGCCCCGGCAGACTGTGAGACGAGTTCATTTTGGAAGAACTCGTAGAAGCCGGATACGCTCAACGTCAGTCCCGGCGCGGGCGTCCAGTCGCCGCCAACGTCGAAGCCGACGTTCCGTTGCGATTTGAGATCCGTGTTGTTGCCGGGCTGACCTTTGGAATTGATGAATAGATTCGAGAACTGAGGCGTGCCGTAACCGCTGGCGACTCGGGCGCGCCATTGCCATTCGCGCGACGGGGTATAGAGAACACCGAGTTCGGGAGCGACGTTCGTCATCTCGCGGTCGGCTGAATATATCGTCGTGCTCGTCAGATCGCCGCTGGTACTGTACCTGAAGCTCGTTTGCCCTCCGTCGAGGGTTGTCCGTTCGACAGCAGCGCCTGCGATGACGGCGACATCGTTCGCAACGCGCACTTCTTCGCGGGCCCTGACGCCGAAGTTCGTGGTCGAACCAGTGGTCTCGGACTGAAGCAAACCCAATCTTGCATTTCCGCCCGGCGCGACGTTGTAGGTTCTGCCGTCGACGGGCAGATAATTCCAATACGCGCCGAGGTAGGAAAGCGTCGGCAGTCCGGCAAACACGGATCGATTGGTGAGGCCCGTGCTGACATTATAGGAAAGATAATCGCCGACCGCGCTCGTCGTTCCGGTCGGCTGGCTGATGTTGCGGTCGTCGACGACCACTTGCACTTGCCCGGTCGTTGCTGCGTCGAAGGCGTGTTCCCAGCGGAAGCCTCCAATCGTGCGACGGTCGTCGCGGTTGGCTCCCGCCTGTTCGGCGGTCTGCCGGGCCGCCCCGGGCTGAAGAGCACCATTTACCAGGGCCGTATTTCCGGTCGCGGAGTAGATGTTTATTGCGCAACCCGGCGCTGCGGCGGCCGCGGTCGCACAGCCCTTCTGAAACGGGTTCTGCTTGAATTGATTGAGCGACATGCGGAACGGCAGTTCCGTGTCGATGGTGTTGTTGATGAACTTGAAGGTGAACGTGTCCGTCGCGGACGGCTTCCACGTCATGAGGGCGTTGACGGTTTGCGTGTCGAACGCGCTATAGCCGAAGTAGCCGTCGCCGCGGACGTCGCTCGTGAAGACCGACGCTTCCCAGTTCGCTCCGCGCTTGCCGCCGATCGCGTAGTTGTTGAGGTAATTGAAACCGCCGACGTCGATACCGTACTCGACGCCGTCTATGGCGCCGCCCGGAAAGGTCCTGAAGTTGATCGCGCCGCCGGTCGCGTAGTTTCCGAAGAGCGCCGAGGATGGTCCACGCCAAACATCGATGCCGGCGTAGGCGTGCGGGTCAATCAGGTCGCTGCGTGAAAGCCCGTCGGGCTGCGTGACAGGAAAGCCGTCGTCCAGGATGACGATATTGCGGATACCGAAGCCGTTCCTAGCGTTCGATCCGCGGATCGAAATGCCCATGTCGCGCGGGCCGTTGCCTTGTTTCAGCGAGACACCTGGGACTTCACGGAGAATGTCGGTGACTGAGAATACCGGCGCGCTTTCAAAGCGTGTCATATCCACGGCGGCGGAAGCTTGGGCGCCAGCGCCGGATGCGCCGGGCACGCTTGCAACTGCCGCAGACGGCGTTCCGGGATTTCCGGAAGCGGGTTGAGGTTGCGCAGCGATCGGCGGCGATGCGGCGACGGTCGCAGGCGGGGACGTGCCGCTTGCCGGCGGCTTCGCAGCGTTCGCTGGTTTCGCTGCGGCGGTTGCCGGCTTGGGTCCTGTTTTCGCTTTCGGCTTTTCAGCAGCCGGTCTGGCAGCAGGCGCGACCTGATGCACCGTCACGTCCGGCAAATCGATTGTTTCGTGATCGGCGCGTACGCGTTCGCTGAAACTGATGACGCATGCGATTGCCGACGACGCGACGGCGATGCGTTTCAGGCGAGGTGTCGCCCAAGCACGGGGCGCGAAGAGTTGCATTTGCAAATTTCCCAACTGATCTGAGGTTGGCGAGATCGCGGCAGCGGCGGCTCGAGGCTCGTCGCGGCGCTACTCGTCCAGAAATGCCGAAAGGCTTCAGGTCAGTGAGGCCGGGGGACCGCGCGCGGACTGCGCTCCGGGCTTCGGAGTCGCGCGGAAAATCTCGGTCGCGATCGCGTAGGTGACCGAGGCGTAGCGTACGGTATGCGAAAGCAGATGCAGTGTTTCGTGATTGACCGCAACGGCACCGACCGGTGCATACGGGCACGTGCTGTTGTCCGCTATCGGCGGCTTCGCGGGCTGCGGAACGCCCTTATCGTCCAGGATCAAATTCTGCGGGCCGTGGCCGGTGCAGATAACGATCTGCACCGGTACGCCGTGATCAGGCGTTGCCGCGAGCATGAAGCCCACGGGCAAAAAGCTGCGTACCGCGAACGCAAAAACGATCAGAAGATTGACGTAACGGTGCATCGACGATCGTCTATTGTTGATTGCGCCCCGCGGCGGACATTCAGGAAGCCCGTTTAGTTACGTCTTGGCTATAACGCAACGCCCCCTTGAGCGAAAGATGGACGGAAGTCCAACGCGGCGACCGAAAGATCACACGGCGCGCCGGGCGGGTGCGGTGACGCCGCCGCCGGGGTGGAAATTCCGGACGGCGAGGCAACCAAGCACGACGAACGCGACCAATGCGGCGGTTTGGGATGCAATAAACGGCGGATCGCCCATCGTAGGAGCCAGCGCGTGGAGGGCTGGAACTTTCAGGAAGAGTTGGACGATGAGCACGAAGACGTTGAGATAGAGCGCGGTCGATGCTGTCACGACGTAGACCCAGCGCCATGCGCCTCGGAGGTTGGCTCCGTAAAGGGCGTAAAGCGCTATCGCCAAGATAACGAGCGAGATGATCCCGACGATATGCGACGGGAGCAGGCTGGTGAATGCAAAGCCGAAGCCGGTTACGCTGGTGAGCACCGTCGTCAGCAGAAAGACAGCCGTCAACCCGGGCCATGAGGCGTTCGCAATAAATCCCACAAAGACGATGACGCCCGCCGCAATGGCGATCAGGCTCAGCGCGACGTGTATGAACGTGAATGTATCCATTCCCAAGATCATCGACGTATCTCCAATTGTCCGTTGGCGTCCGGTTCCACCCGCAGGCGGCGCGGACCGATAGCACCTCCGCCGCTCCGCCAAAAGATGATGGTCGTAATAAATACGATCGCGGCTCGGCAGCTCATAGCCGCTGCCAGTCCGTGCCAGGCTCACCTCCATCGGCGACGCTGCTGCGGGAAGGCTGCCTCAAATTCCGGCAATGACGGAGTCGACGGCCTATGACTTCAGCAAGTTCTGAGCGTCAGGCCCAGCGCTCACCCCGCGCTTTGAAAATTGATTGAAATCGATCAGTGGGTTAGTTGTCATTCGCAGCGGTGGCACATAATTTGAGTCCGCTCGCTACAATTGAAATCAAACATGCAGGTGCGTCACCCGTGAGCCAGGACGACATGCATGGCTACACGGTGGCCTACGAACGAGAAGAAATCCAATTTCCCGTCTATGTCGTTTGCCTGATCGGTGCGTGCCTGGGGACGATCGGCATCGCGATCGACAACATCATTCTCATCGCTCTTGCGCTTTTCGCGTTGGGGTTCGCCTACTACAATTATCCCCTGCTCGAGACGGGGAAGCCGCGGATCGGGTCGGGGCAATACGGCGTCTTCGCGGAAGGCCTCGGGATCGTTACTTGGCGGTCGATCAAGCAAATCGAGTTGATCGCCGTCGATATCCGCGGCTCGACAAACAATGAGTTGCGCATCACCCTCGAAGACCCGTTGGATCGGGCATTGCTCGTCGACTGGCGCCGCCGCCCCTTTTACCGCTTCCTGATGCGGCTTCCCTGGACCATATCGGGCAACGTCATTCGCATTCCGCTCGACGTTTTCGACCGGCCCGCCGAGGAGATCATGCAAAGTTTCACGCGCATGATGACGTTCTATAAACATTGAGCATAGGGGCTTATCCCGCAGCGGCCGCGGCGCTATGCTGATCGGCGCGTAAATCGTTCACTGCTCGGCTGCGGGAATTACCAAACATGCTTCGGGAAGAAGTCGTCCTCGTCGACCATGAGGACAACGAAATAGGTTTTGCTGAAAAGCTCGAGGCTCACCGCCAGGGCGTCCTGCACCGCGCTTTTTCCGTGATGGTCTGGGACAGCAAGGGCCGCCTGCTCCTGCAACGGCGTCAGGTCGACAAATATCACTCCGGCGGTCTTTGGACCAACACGTGCTGCGGCCATCCGCGGCCGGGCGAGACGTCGCTCGAGGCTGCGGCGCGCCGTCTCAACGAGGAGATGCGCGTTGTTTGCCCGCTGACGCCGATCGGCACCTTCACCTATCGCGCCGAACTCGATGCCGGGTTGACCGAACACGAGTTCGTACATGTGTTCCGGGGCATGTATGACGGGGCGATCGCGCCCGATCCCGTAGAGTGCGACGGCTACAGCTGGACGAGCCCCGACGTTATTCGCAAGCAGGTGGCGGCCGAGCCTCAGTGCTTCAGCGCGTGGTTCAAGAAATACGTCGAAGCGGAATGGCCGATCGCGCCACCAGGGTAAAACATCGCCGAGCTGGATATCATCCGCTCACCGCTTTTGCCTCAGGTTTAGTCAAAGTGCCTAGGCATTGATCTGTCTCGCCTCCCTCTTGGCACAGATGTACCAATGAAACGCGAATTTGTTTCATTTGGCACATTCCTTGCGAACATCCTCCCTGCCTGATGAGAAAGCAGCAAAAGCCCGCACAAGCTGTGGTCGGACGGCATGGAACGATCGGGACCAACATTGGGGGACTAGGAATGACTTCAAGACTTCGACCCTCGCTTGGAGCCACGGCTCTCAGCGCAGTGACACTCCTTGCGACGTCGGCAATCGCACTCGCCCAGGAAGCGGCGCCCGCTGCTGCCGAACCGGCGGCTGCCGCTGCACCAGCTTTCAACTCCGGCGACATCGCATGGATGCTGACGTCGTCCGTGCTCGTGCTCATGATGCTCGTCCCGGGCCTCGGACTCTTCTACGCCGGCATGGTGCGCAAGAAGAACGCGCTCGCTGTTCTCATGCAGTGCGTATTCGGCGCCGGCCTCCTATCGATCGTATGGGTTCTCGTCGGCTATTCGATTGCCTTCACTGAAGGCAGCCCATTCTTCGGCGGCTTCTCAAAGGTCGTGCTTGCCGGCATTGCGCCGGATACCCCAGCGCCTGCCGCTGCGGGCATCCCTGAGTTCCTCTTCGTCATGTTCCAGATGACGTTCTTCATCATCACGCCGATCATTGCCTTGGGCGGACCGGCTGACCGCATGAAGTTCTCGGCGTCGATGGCGTTCGTCACACTCTGGGCGATCTTCGCCTATGCGCCGATCGCCCACATGGTGTGGGGCCCCGGCGGCTACCTCGGCGGCGCAGGCGTTCTCGACTACGCCGGTGGCACCGTCGTTCACATCAACTCAGCTATTGCCGGTCTCGTCGCTGCCATCATCGTCGGCAGGCGCAAGGGTTACGGCACCGAGCAGATGGCACCCCACAACTTGGTTCTGACCATGATTGGCGGCTCTTTGCTGTGGTGCGGCTGGTTCGGCTTCAACGTCGGTTCCGCACTGGGCGCTGGCGCAAGCACGGGCATCATCATGCTCAACACGCAGATCGCGACTGCGGGTGCCGTCGTCTCGTGGACGCTCGTTGAGTGGATCATCAAAGGCAAGCCGAGCCTTCTCGGTGCCGTCTCCGGCGCGATTGCCGGTCTCGTGGCGATCACGCCGGCTTGCGGCTTCGTCGCTGTCGACGGCGCATTGATCATCGGTCTTGTGGCGGGCGTCGTCTGCTACTGGGGCGTCACCGGCCTGAAGCGTGCTCTCGGCTATGACGATGCACTCGACGTCTTCGGCGTCCACGGCATCGGCGGCATCCTCGGCGCAGTCCTCACCGGCGTCTTCGCCGTTCAGGCAGTCGGCGGCCAAGGGAAATCCGGCTGGATCGAAGGCAACCTCAACCAGGTCTGGGTACAGATCGAAGGCATCGGCTTGACCATCGTCTGGTCGGCGGTCGTCAGTGTCGTGGCCTTGCTCTTCATCAAGTACACCATCGGCCTCAGGGTCAACGAAGCTGAAGAATCTGAAGGGCTCGATCTTGCTCTCCATGGAGAGACCTTCCACGACTGAAGTTTGGCCACGACTGAGGTTGGCAGTGGGTGCTCCCTGACTTGCCTCAGACGCGGGCGCCGGAACCCCAAGTTCCGGCGCCCAACCTCAGGTTTCCTGAATTGCACTCCCGCATGTTTTGAACTTCCAACAAGCGAGCCGAAACGGGCCGGCGGAACTAAAAGTTGTGATCGCGCGTCGGGCAATAAAGCCAAGCAGCGAGCGCATCATGACCCCCATCCCGAAGCACTCGACCGGGCCGTCCGCTCACTCCGCCGCCTCGAATGGCGATCTCTTTCCGGCTCCTGATGCCGCGGAGCCTAGAAGCCTTACTGAACTCAACAAGATCATCACCGCCGCCAAGCCCATGGTTCCCGGCGGCAAGAAGGCCGTGCTTGGCGAAGGTCCGCCCGGCGCGGCGCTGGCTTTTGTTGGCGAGCAGCCGGGCGATCAGGAAGATCTGCAGGGCCGGCCGTTCGTCGGGCCCGCCGGGCAGCTATTGGACAAGGCGCTAGCGGCCGCGGGCATCGATCGGAAAGCCTCCTACGTGACCAACGCGGTCAAGCACTTCAAGCATGAGGAGCGCGGCAAGCGGCGCATTCATCAGAAGCCCACGATGGGCGAGGTGAAGCGTTATCGCTGGTGGCTACTGAAGGAGCTTGGCTTTGTTCACCCCCGCGTCGTCGTGGCACTCGGGGCGACGGCGGCTGCCGCTCTCGAAGGCGCGCCGGTCGCCATCGGAAAATCGCGGGGAAAATATCAGTTCGGCGAGATGCCGGGCTTCGTCACCATTCACCCATCTGCCTTGCTCCGCATGCCGGATCATGATGCACGCACACAAGCATTCGCAGACTTCGTTCGCGATTTGAAAGCCGCGCGAAACCTGGCGCATTGAATATTCGTCTCTGCCTACGGCAGCAAACAGAAGTGCAACGAGCCGCGACTTGGCGGTACTGGACGAGAGAAAGTATCTTGACGATTACGAAGGTTCTTATTGTCGAAGACGAGATGCTCATTCGAATGGCGCTCGTCGCCGATTTTCAAGATGGCGGTTATGAAGTCGTGCAGACCGGCACCGCTTATGATGCGCTGCATATTCTGCGGACCACGCCGGGCATCAAGGTCGTCTTTACGGATATCAATATGCCGGGCGATATGGATGGCCTGACGCTCGCGCATTACATCCGGCAGCACTGGCCACACATGGTGATCATCATCAGCTCGGGAAAGCTTCTACCGAGCGTGGCGGCGTTGCCCATCGGCGCCCGCTTCTTAGCAAAGCCTGCAACTCAAGCCACCATGGCGGTTCTCTGCAACGACATCAAGAAAGAGCTTTCGTAGAGTCGTTGCCGATTTGATCGCGCTCTACTGGCGAGCGGGATATTTCACTTTCGTCATCGCGCCGACTTCGTCGATCAGCGCCTAGCCGAGATCGAGTGCTTGATCGGCGGTCAAACCGTACGCCGGCTCGTCCTCGAAACGCAGCATGACCACGGGCTCGTGGCGTCCGTGGCCAACGGCATAGCGGTCAGGAATTTTCGTGAGGTCGCCAAAAGCCGGAGCCGACTGAAAATGATCGCTGAGTACCGAGGAAAGCGTTTCGGCGATGCGGGCGTTGATGGAGATCGTTTGGCTCTCTCCAGCGGCGTTGCAAACCGTGATTTCCAACCGCCCGTTGGCGCGGTCGAATTCGGAGCGCGTCAGCATCTCCGCACAAAACGTCTTGGACATCCCTGATTTCCCCAACACTAGTGTCGCGCACGTTCATACGCATCCTAGCCGGTCGAGGCAAAAAGAAAGGCCCAAAAATTGGGCCTTCCTTCATCAAAGTGCTGATAACTCTATCAGAGCGAGCCCGACCAGGTGTCGATTTCCTTCTTTGCCTGATCCTTGGCATAGCCGTAGCGCTCCTGAAGGATGCCTTCGAGCTGCTCGCGGTTGCCGTTCACCTTAGCGAGGTCGTCATCGGTCAATTGACCCCACTTCTCCTTCACCTTGCCGGAGAACTGCTTCCAATTGCCTTCAACGCGATCCCAGTTCATGAAAATCTCCTCTGTTTCGTGCGGTGTTCGGGCTGGTAACGTGCGGGCTGAAGCTCCGGTTCCGACGATATTTCAAATTGAGCGGGCCGAACACTTGGGGTGAGATCCGGGGAACGAACCTTGCCCGCGTGTGTACTGCTCGCGTACCGTTTCGGTCCTCGCGAGGTCTCCATGAGAAATCTGATTTTATCTGCGCTGTTAATGACGTCGCTTGCGGTCGCTCCGGCCGCGTTCGCGCAAAGCGCCGCCGATGACGATGCCGGCCCCGTGGATGCTCCCTATTATTCGGACGAACAGTACGCGACGCCATCAGAAGACGAGCCCGATGAAATCGCGACTGCACCCGACCCTTACGGTATCGACATCAGCGGAGAAGGCGCTGGCTCCGGCGAAAGCGGTCTCGGCGAAGATGATTACGACGATGCGTCACCAGGAGCACCTCTGCCGGAGGAATAACCGCGCGCCCAATCGGCTCTCCCGCCTGGTGATGGCCACCACAGGCCTTTCGAAATTGAGCCAAATTTGTTTATCCAGCCATTGCTAAGAAAAAAGCCCCGGTCCCCGCGCATCCGCAGGTCCCGAGGCCTTCCACGACCCCTCGTCTAGGAGCCATGCGCCAGCTCTTCGCCGGCGATCAGGTGTGTTCTCACAAGTATCTGTCCGCCGAAGCGAAGTTTGTGAAGACCGATACTCTCTAGAACTCCTGATCCCACGTGCGAGGCACGCGGTATGACTGCATTACCTCACAGCGGCCGGATGGTTTCCTCTCCGTAGCGCACTGTGGCGCGGCGGGACCTTGCCGGGAATTTGCGGAACGCGCCGGAACCATCATCGATGGTCGCGCGTCATCATCACGTTCACCGCCGGGCCGCACTGGCACCGGCGGTGAACGCCCAAAGCAATCAAGCCACTGGGCGAGACACTGGGAGCGTTGTCATGCCGGCGGATGGAGATCGGTCAGGCCCCCGGGCCACTGGCTCTCGCCCGAGTTCCCTGCTCCACTGGCTCAGCGATCGCGTGAATTTTCGTCTGTTCATCCATACGCTCGCAGCGAAACGCACGGTATCAAGAAACATGGCGAAAGACGAAAAACTTCCTGCCACGATCAGGGCCAGCGACTATCTCGAAATATGCCGCGAAAAGGCGCTAGACGCCTATACGATCGAAGAAGCGATCTACTGGCACAATGAGATCATCACCGAGCTTTCGATCGAGCTTCATACCGTCCAAACGATGCACTGGCCCGACACGGTCAAGGCCAGCATGATGATTGCTTTGGAAGATCGCTTGAGTCAGCACGCTGGCGCCGTCACGCGTCTGGCAGGCATTCTGGAAAGAAACGAGCAGCTTATCTGGCAGCCTTGACCGCCGATTTGCCGGTGCCTTTCGCGCCGTCGCTGTTACGAGCGCGCTTGGCGGCCTTTTCCGTGCGCTTTACAGCATTCTCGAGCTTGTTCTGGCGGGCGACAATGCGGCGCCGGCGATTGTCGGACATTGTAGGCATAAATTCACTCCTGGGATTGTGGTAGAGAGACCCCGAGCCGCCAAAGCTGTCAGCCCGGGATCTTGCGGGACCTCTAGTAGCAGACCCATACCCATTCGGCATAATAATTTGACCAGCGCCAGCAGGGCCCTATGCCGTAGGGGTACCACCTTCCATGCCAGAAGCGGCGGCCGTGACCGCCCCTCGGGCCGTGGTCTCGACCGCGAAACTGTTCGCCGCCGCGAAACCGTTCTCCGCCATGAAAACGTTCGCCGCCTCGGGGTCCGCCGCCGGGAGGCCCGCCTTCACGGAATTGACCACGAGGGCCACCCCCGCCCGGTCCGCGGCCCCCACCTCCGCCTTGACCACGGCCACCCCCGCCGCCACCGCCGCCGGGTCCGGCTGTGTGGCCACCTCCGCCTCCGCCGCCTCCTCCGCCTCCTCCCCTCCCCCACCCGGTTGACCCGATACGGCGAGCGGCATGCACAAAGTGGCAATTAGAGCGAACGCGAATGGAAGGTGACGCATCATCATCGGAGGCCTCTCCTTTTGGGTTTCCGCATTTTGTTTTCGAGCTATCTCGTCGAGCTAGCTTATGGCTCGCGGCCTACCACACTCCACGTTGCCCATTTCAAATACAGCGCCGGGTGGTGAACCAAACAGAATGCTTCGTTCCGCTTTCTTCGATCGAATTTCTCGCCTCGTTTTACGTCGCTACTTCACGCGATTTTCCGCACGCGATTTGAAGCAATTTTGTCCTCGATCGGAATGATTTCCGTTGCGCGATGCAGGCTGCGCAACAGACGCGCGCTGAGACCTGACATGGAAAAGCACCCTGGCGGGGGGAGCCAGGGTGCTTAGGATTTCACGGTTGAAAGGAGCACACCGGGGGGGAAGTGCTACCGTGATACCGATACTACTTGCGGCTGGAAAACACGTTCCCGCGACATTCGGTCGACCCGCACACAAGCTCAGTGGTCACCCGTCGAAGGCGAGGCCGGCTTGGAATTGTTTGTGTTCTTGTCGTTCGATTTTTTTTCGTCATGCGGTAGCTGCTTGGATTGTTCCGAGGGCAACGTCCGCTCGGTCGTCGCTCCGCCCATCGTATTCGCGTCGCCGCCCTGCGATGCGGCTCCCGCTTTGCCTGAATCTTTCGCCTGCGGTTGGCCGGTGCGATTAACATCGTCGGCGAATGCGGCCGAGCCCGTCATCGCCAGACATGCAGCATAGATAATCGCGGCGCGCCTCATCATTGGCCTCCGATTTTAGACTTTACGTATTTAAAGGGACGCAGATTCCGTCACGATCGCCGCCTTCTGGAACAGCGGCAGCCTCAGCAAGCGGCTGGTTTCCACCTCCGCCATCTTCTTCAGACAAAGCCGCTTCTCCTCGAGAAATGTGGGGCCGAAAGAGGGATCGTGAAGCACGATCTGCGAGCCGTTATCGATGATGTCCGCGAGTTTTATGAGCTTTGCGTCCCACGGGGCCCGCGACAGTCTCCACGCGGCTTGTAATGCCCGCGACGCGCGGCTTCCCTTCTCGGTATCGGTCAGCCAATAGACCAGTTCGGCAACGGCCTCGCCGAATTTCTGATGGACCTCTTCTATACTCGTGTCGCTTTTCTCTATCGTATCGTGAAGAAACGCGGCGGCTATAATTTCTGAACTTTTATATCCATACTCTTCAAGGATGGCCGCCACCGAGTCGAGATGCACCATGTACGGGCGCCCGTCATGCTTGCGCACTTGCCCGCTGTGCTTCGCAATCGCGAAATCTCTCGCATCATGTATGGTCGCTGATACCAGCATCGGGGACCGTTCAGTCTCTCCTCAAAGCCATCGTCAGTGTCCGCACGATCACTCATCCAATCGCCGGATAGTAGACGCTGACCGAGCGGGTACGGTTTCGAAACGGTGGCAATGTGCCCTAGTTTGGAGCGGGACCTGTCAGCGTAGCGATTATAAAGCAAACGGGTCACCCGTTCGTTGCCAAGGCGCACTTAGTTTGAAGCGCTTTGGCGATGCTCCGTCGTTGGAGCCCGAGAGTTCCGCTGCCAGCACTGCCGCTATCCAGCAAACAGCCGCGTGTTGAGAAGCGCGGGCGGGGGCGTTTTCAAATATCTCTCGATCATCGGAATGTGCGGTTCGATAGCTGCTCTTCCGGCATCCATCATTTCGTCCGCGCGATGAAAGTCGAGAACGCCGATATCAGCGAGATCGGGCGTAACGAGCAAATCCGGCGGGTCGCCCATAAGGCGGGCTCGCGCGATGCGATCATGAAATATACTGAATGAGTTCAGGATAACCGACGTGATGCCCGGCGCGCCGTCCTGTCGCTGCCCAAAGATTTGCCGATGGAGCAGCTGCAGCGCGCCGCTGCCGTTCCATCGCGTGATCGGAGCTTCGTCGACGACGATCTCGCCAGGGATTTCCTCGTCGTCGTCATCACCAATACAGATCCCGCCCCGCCCGAATTCGCTCGTAAGATTGACGCCGACGACGATCCGCGCGCCGAGAGCGCGGCAGACGGAAACGGGCACGGGGTTGACGAGGCAGCCGTCGACCAGCCAACGGCCATTGAGGTGTAAGGGCCGAACGATCCCCGGTATGGCGGACGAGGCGCGGACGGCTTCGGAGACGCGACCCCGCCGCAGCCATACTTCATGGCCGGTTGCGAGGTCGGTCGCGATGGCGGCGAACCGAACCGGGAGTTGCTCGATCGTCAGGCCGCGCAAATGATCGTCGAAGCGATCGAAGAGCCGCTGTCCTGCAATTAGGCCCGAACCCGAGACACTCAAGTCCAAAAAGCTGAAGACGCGCCGGCGCGTGAGTTGGCGTGCAAAATCCGCGAGGTCGTCCAACCGGCCCGATGCGTAATGCCCACCAACGATCGCGCCGATCGACGTTCCAACGACTATCTCAGGCTCCAATCGAGCCTCGGCCAACCCTTGAAGAATGCCTATATGTGCCCAACCTCGAGCCGCTCCTCCGCCCAAGGCTAATGCGAATTTATGCTTCGCCATTTCCGCCACCTCTTGCCGCGACCCAAAGAACGGCGTTCTCACAACGCGCGAAGGGGCATTTTGTTCGATGCGGTTGGAGCGCGGAGCACAGAACGCGGCAAAGTTGCTATGGCGAAATGGAGCACTAGATGTGGACAGCCCGGGGCTGTGACCGATCTCAGGCAGCGACTTTCCGGTTACGGAAGTCGGAAGCGCAGACTTCGTTCAACACTTCATGAAGCTGGTGTCGAGCCTCCCGCAAGTGCCTCGTGCATTCGTCGGGGTTGGCGATATCGAGATAAGTCGGCGCTGCTTTCAGCTCTTTCTCGAGCTCGTATACCGCCTTCAGAACGTCGTAAACTTGATTGACGGCCTTCTTGCGCATCGCAGACATCTCCGTTTGCTCGGTTCGACGTGGTTAACCACGTCGCGCAAATGGAGTTCCAGCGAAGCGATCGAATGTTAGTCGAGCTTACCGTTCTGTTGCAGCTCGTGAAGGAACTGACGCAAGTCATAGCATTCGTCGTTGATCGTCTTGAGAGCCATCTTGGCTTCGAAGGACTTGCCTTCGACACGTGCGGAATCGAGGCGAGACGCCTCTCCTCGAATTACGTTCAGGCTTTTGACGATCCGGTCTGCGGCTTTAACTGTGCCCATGTCACACACCCCATTTTGTGCGTTCGGACTTTCTTTGCGCAAAATGCGGCAACGAGTTGGCAAGCCAACGTCACGTTTAGTTGCCGGACGTACACATATGGACGCGGGGCCGGGTGGCGCACGCCGTCATTCGTTTGAGGGCGCGGAGACGCTGTCGCTGGCCGCGGCGACGATCGCTGTCGTCTCGACGGCGGCGCGGCGTCTGCGAGAGGCCGCGCGCGGATTGCCTGGGGGAGAGAATAGTAAAGAAGCGTTCCCGCGATCAAAAACGTCCCGCCGAGAACCACCATCATCGTCGCAAAATTGCGCATGCCCGCCTCTCCTCTTTTGGGCAACTAAAAGAGGCAGTTCCTCGCGGCTCCGCTTCGCTTCCCACGGCCGCCAAAACCACGCGGGAACACTGATGGTATGCGTACGTTACGAATGGGTGGAAAGCGCAAACAGGAAAAGGAAAGGGACGGTTGTGGCGCGCGATATTGATGATTGGATGTTTCATTTCGAGCGGCAGGTAGGACCTCGCCTGAAAGAGCTTTTTGAAATCAATCTAGATGGCTTACCGCCCACAATCGCGACGCGCCTAAAGAAATTGCAAGCGGAAGAACATCCTCAAGCCGATGATCGTAACGCTAAGGATGTGTCGCCGCACGAGTGATGAGGTTTCCGCATTGTCGTTAAATAGCAAGATCGGCATCCCGCTCCGTCCAATACAGGTCGGCGAGACGGTCGAGGATAGAATCGGGAAGAGGATTTTTCGCGACGTCTGAGTAGAGATAATTGTTCGCTCTGATAAAAGCCGGATCCGCTACCCTCGGCTTCTCGGCCGGTTGCGGCAAGAATTGTTCACCCGAAAGCGATGCCTGCCAAATGCGAGACATCGACACGGACCAAATCCATAATGCCATTGCGGGGTGCATTTGACGGTCTCCTAGATTGCCAGGAGTTAAACGCACGGCCGTTCCTCTAAGTTTCGATTGCGCACTATCCTGATCCCGCGACAATCGCGCAGCATTTACTCAGCCTTACCTGGCCGGCGTTCCTTTCCGTCGCGGCTATACGCGGGCGGCACATAGAAATTCAGAGTCTTCATTGGAACGTTGGATGTATTGCGGATCTCGTGCGTCTCGCCGTGGGAGATGAGGATGAGGGATCCCTGCTGAAGCGGATAAGCGTGTCCATTCACGATCGCTTTTCCGCTTCCGCTTTCGACATAGAGCCACTGGTCAGCGCCTTTGTGGAAGTTATCTTTTCCACCTTCGCAGTCGCCCGGTTCGATCACCATCGAGGCTGCCTGCGAGCGGCCGTCTCCAGTGAGGATGTGAAATCCCTTCGAGTACTTTACGTTCACGTGTTCCATCGGGCCGGTTTCCATTGCGGCGGGCTGCTAGCGCGGCTCGAGTTCCCAGTACCCCGGCGCACCATATGCTTCGTGCAGACGGCCTTCCGCATCGCGATTTCGCAACGATAGCGGATCAAGATCGGGCGAGGCCTGAAGCTGTTGCTCAGTGATGCCGGTCACGTAACCTTCAAGTTCATGGTCCCAGCGAAGCGCTGTCCACGGAACGACGTACTGGCTTTTTCCGAGACCCAAAAATCCGCCGAAGCTCAACGTGGCATAGCGGACTTGTCCCGTCATCGTGTCGATGATCAAATCGTCTACACTGCCGATCTCAGCGTGGGCTCCATCATAAACGGCTGTTCCCGCTACCCTGCTTGTTTCCAAGAATCTGTTTTCGGCTTGCATTCTGTTGGTCTCCTTCTTCGTCATCCGGACGCATAAGGCCAACGCCGCCTGCAAGGCATTGTTCCGACTACGGTGCCTAGGTGTGCCGCCGCTTCGTAAATTCCGCTTGGAATTTGGCGATCTCTTCCTCGGTCGCGTGCTCGAGATCTATCAGAATATTGCGCGCACTTTGGGTGCTGCGAATAAGCTCATCAAGCTTCAGCTGAATAGCTTTGCCGTCTTTATTCTGACTGTGCTGGATGAGAAACACGGCGAGGAACGTAACCAACGTCGTGCCTGTGTTCACCACAAGCTGCCACGTATCGGAATAATGAAAATAGGGACCCGTTACAGCCCAGAGAAGAACTGAAATCGTCGCAACGACGAATGCCGAGGCCGAGCCAATGACGATTGCGGATCGGCCCGCAAATTCTGAAAATCCGCGCAACATCTTTTGGCGCCATCCAAGCCGCACGGTTTCGGCGCGTTCGGTTGGCCCAGCCGGAATGTGTTGAGTTGTGGTGGTCATGTTGGTGGCACCGACGAGGGAGGCGCACCCTCAGCGCATTAAATCCGCGCATCGAGGGGCGCGCCCGCCACGATCCATTTTAACGCCCACTGAAACGCCGGATGTGCCGGTGTTGTTCCGGGCTTGGTGTTGTCGTCCTCGGAGCAACAGCCTTATTGAATCGACCAGTGATCTGTCAGCGGCCTTTCCAGCTCAAACGCCAGATGCGTCTTTAACGCATTTCTTTGTGAAGCTCGTCTGTGCGGCTCCGTGCAAGTTCTTGGCCTTGGCATCGGCGTCGCATTTTGCCGTCGCGTCTTTCTCACATTTGGTCATGAAGCTTTTGAGCGCCGCACCTGCCAGCTTTTTATCCTTTGCAGTTGCACTACAGGACACATTGGCAGCCAGCGATGCGCCGGTCAGACATACGCTCATGATGACCGCAAGAATAATTCTCATGATTTCCTCCATCATTGCCGCAGGACGATCGGCGATGCCGGCCGTCGCTTTGCTTGATGCACTGATTGATACGTCAATTTTATTCGGCATCGTCAATTCGCGCGAACGAGCTTACCGAAAAGTAAAGTCGGACATCCGCGAAGAGTTCGCCCTGCATAGACACCCGCGTATCGCTATTTCGGCTGGACACTCTGGTCGCCGCCCGGCTCGCCTGGCGGCACGATGACCGGCATCTTATCGCCTGTTTGCGCGGGCGGCGGCTGATGAATTCCAGGGTCGACACCCTGCGGAGGCTTCAGAACACCCTTGTTGTCGTCGAGCTTTTTGCTGAGCGGGATATCCGCCGGTTTCGCATCCGCAGCGTCATTGGCCTTTTGAGGCGCCGCTGATTCACCTGACGTCGCGTTAGCGTTTGCCGCTTGTACATCGGACGAGCGCGAACAAGCGGTCAATGCCATGAATGCGTAGAACACGACCGACAAACTATGACCGCGCATTTTCATCCCTTTCGTCCCGACCCTTGGGCCAGTGTTTAAGCCCATCTGATCGGCAACGAGATCTTCCCAGTTCGAGTTCCGAACAATTGCAACCATCAGATTGATGGAATGTCTGTTCGCCGAGGGAATTTGGAAGCGGATGGAACTTGTTGGACCACGGACGGTAAAGTTCCCGCCACGGCACGCACTTACCCTAGTGCGGCTGCCCCCAATGCCGTGGCTAAAAGGAGCACCCCGGTTTGGCAGGGGATCGGGGTGCCTCCACTTTTATCCGGTAGGGAATGCTAGGCGGTTCGCGATGAGCCGGGTTCCGACTCGGACTCGGCAGCCGATTTCCTCATGAGCGAATTCAGCTGCCCGAAGAGCAATGGTCCCTCGACCTGGTCATCTTGATAGCCCTCTTCGCGAAGCTTGCGCTTAATATCCGCGACCGACGTGCAACGCCCAGAGCGCGCAAGTTCGAAGGCACGTTCCAATTGCGAAACCCGAATTTCCACAGCAATGCTCCTCAATGCTCCATTGTACTTTTCGCCGGTCCAGCTCTCCGAATTGCCGACACCAATACTCGCAGTTCAGTATTCGGCGCCTTTGTCCGCCATTATTCGGCCACTTCGCTTTGCGTTCAGCTCCATCGCTATGCTTCCAATCCGCACTTGACCCATCTCTTCGAGATGCGGGCGACACCCATGCGCAAAATGGCTGAAAGCGGGTTGGGGTTCCGACCACTTTTTGGAATTTACTTAAAATGACCGATCAGCAGCCTATCGCCGCCCAAACCCGCGTGTTCATTGCGTGCAGCGAAGAATACCGGAACCGGAAAGCCATTATGGAAGCCTTGGGTTCCATTTTTCTCGACACCATCGACGGCACGCGGGAATATTTTTACTTTGATTGCCCGGCCATGACCGAGATATTCGAAGACGGCGTCTTCAATCGGTCGGCCTTTCGGCGGTTTCTTTCCGGTGACGCAAAGGACGCGGCGACCATCAGATCCTTGAACTTTACGCATATCGTAGCGGGCGGAGACGATACCTTCGTAAAAACCCTGGTATCCAATCTCGGCGCCCCCGAGGCATCCCTCGTCCGCCTTATGTGAGACTTGGTGCGAACCCCGATCGCCTCGAGGCGTTATCGAGCGAGAGACATCTTGAGATCGAGGACCATCAATGGGTAAACGCAAAGCGCAAATCGTCGAGCCGGAAGCATTCGATCCGGACGAGCCGTCGCCGGTCCAGGTGCCGCTACCGGGAAGGCCCGAGAGCGTGCCATCATATCCGGGAGATGATGACGATTCCGACGATGAGCGGGAAGACGAGAACGAGGCTGTTCCCGACGAAGAGACGGACCCTAACTCCCTGGCGATCGACGTCGAAATCGAGAACCACGATGCTCAGCGCGATCGCTTGAGCGACGATATCGACGACAGATAGAAACCGGGCGGAGGGCCACCCGTTTTCGCTTCTCGCATATGACCGGTTTCGCTAGTGGATGGCGCGGTATGTCTGCGCGCTCTGTTCTGCGATCAGCCCTTTGACTGCGATGATTGCGCTCGACATTCGGCGGCTTGCCGAATAGCGCGCAGGCGGCTCCGACGTAAAGACAGCGGGAATGTTCCGCTCCGCAATAGTCCGGCAGAAGGCGATCGTTTCCGGATTTTGCGAATAAGGAAGAATGACCGCGTCGATCGCTTTCAAATCGAGCAGCTTCTCGGCTAACGCGAAGCTTGCGACTACGTGGGTCCCGGCGCCTGCTGCAATGAACGATTGGCGCAAGTCGAAAGCCACTTCGCCATTCGGATCGATGACGAGCACGGAGATATTTTTCAGAGACGTCATAGTGGGTACCTTGCGGCGCGATACGGTCGCGCTTTCCGCTTGGAGCTCGAACCGATGTGGTGTTCGAGCCGTCCCAGGATGACAACAAAGCGACCGGCTAACGTGCTGACAAAACTTTTCAACGGTCCCGGCTAAAGAAACTATGCAGCTGTACGGAGTTCAAGCAAGCCGAATTGCATCGCCACACGAACAATCGTCGCTGCATCGCACATGCTAAAGGCTGTCTGAAGCCGGTGTGCGATTTCGAGATCGGGCAGTTCCTGCACCTTTCACAAATCATCATATTTCCGTTGGCGGGCGACGGCTGATTGCATGGTTGGGGGAAGTCAAGCCCCGGCATCTTTATGAGATTCCTATAAGTCCTTCCGTCCGGTCAGCTCGAATTCATATGCGGCGAGTGGCACGTAATCGCCTGCTCGCCATCCATCCTTGCGCGAGATCACCAGTTCGGGATCGGAAACATCAAATGTTCGACACCATCCTTCTGGCAGGCGGTCTGGCGCTCTTCGCGGCGTCGATCGCCTATGCCTTCGCCTGCGACCGTCTGTGAGGCTTCCATGGCATTCGATTACACCTTAGCGGCGGTCGTCACCGCAGGCCTCCTCGTCTACCTCATCTACGCGCTCGTGCGTCCAGAATCCTTCTGAAAGGCACCCCAAATGACCCTCGTCGGTTGGGCGCAGATTGCCCTTTTCTGCGCAGTCGTCATTGCGCTCGTGAAGCCTCTCGGCTGGTATATGAACCGCGTGTTCTCGGGCGAGAGGACTTTTCTTTCGCCGGTTCTTCGGCCGATCGAGAACTTTCTTTATAAAATCGCCGGGGTCAACGAGCGCTCCGAGCAGGATTGGCTGACGTATGCCGTATCGATCCTGATGTTTCACATCGGCGGCTTTCTGATCCTCTACGTGCTGCTGCGCACGCAGGGCTTTTTGCCGTTCAACCCGCAGGGCATGACGGCGGTCGCGCCGGATCTGTCGTTCAACACCGCCGTCAGCTTCATCACGAATACGAACTGGCAGAACTACGGCGGCGAAACGACCGTTTCATATCTCACGCAGATGCTCGGGCTGACGCATCAGAACTACCTGTCGGCCGCGACAGGCATCGCCGTCGCGATTGCGCTCATCCGCGGCTTCGCGCGGGCGTCAACGCGCAACATCGGCAACTTCTGGGTCGATATCACGCGCTGCACGCTCTACGTCCTCTTGCCAATTTGCATTCCCTTGACGCTCTTTCTGGTTTGGGACGGCATACCGCAGACGCTCGGCGCCTACGTTGACGCCACCACGCTCGAAGGCGGCAAGCAGACGATCGCCGTCGGGCCGGTCGCGTCACAGGTCGCCATCAAGATGCTCGGCACCAACGGCGGCGGCTTTTTCAACGCCAACGCGGCGCATCCTTTCGAAAATCCGACGGCCTTCAATAACTTCATCCAGATGGTCGCAATCTTTGCGCTCGGCGCGGCGCTTACGAACGTCTTCGGCCGCATGGTCGGCAATCAGAAGCAAGGCTGGGCCATCTTTTGGGTGATGGGCGTGCTCTTCATCGCGGGCGTGTCCGTTTGCTACTGGGCGGAAGCTGCGGGAACGACGGGCATCAATGAGCTCGGCCTGACAGGCGGCAACATGGAAGGCAAGGAAGTTCGCTTCGGCGTCGTCGCTTCTGCGCTCTTCGCCGTCATCACGACCGCGGCGTCGTGCGGCGCCGTCAATGCCATGCATGACAGCTTCACCGCGCTCGGCGGCATGATCCCGATGATCAACATGCAGCTCGGCGAAATCATCGTCGGCGGCGTCGGCGCGGGCTTCTACGGCATGCTGATCTTCATTGTGATCGCCATCTTCGTTGCCGGTCTCATGGTCGGCCGCACGCCGGAGTATGTCGGCAAGAAGATCGAAGCGAAGGAAGTGAAGATGGCGATGCTCGCGATCCTCGTCCTTCCGCTCATGTATCTGGGCTTCACGGCTGTCGCCGCGGTGCTTCCGTCTGCCTTGGCATCCATCGCCAATCCCGGACCGCACGGCTTTTCGGAGATGCTCTACCTCTTCACGTCGTCGACTGCAAACAACGGCTCGGCGTTCGGCGGCATCACCGGCAACACCCCGTTCTACAACATCGCGGGTGCTATCGCGATGTTCGTCGGCCGCTTCTTCATGATCATTCCGGCGCTCGCGATTGCGGGCTCCATGGCCGAGAAGAAGTCCGTTCCACCGTCGGCCGGGACATTTCCGACGACCGGCGGTCTCTTCGTCGGAATGGTGATTGGCGTCATCCTCATCGTCGGTGGCCTGACGTTCTTCCCTGCCCTCGCCCTTGGCCCGATCGTCGAGCAGATCTCGATGACCAGAAACATGCTCTTCTGATTGGTTCCGGAGACACTCGCTATGGAAACTACCGTGCGCAAGCAGCGCTCGACCTCAACGATGCTCGATCCCGCTATCGTTCTTCCCGCGATCGGGTCGGCATTCGTGAAACTCGATCCCAGAACGCTGATCAAGAACCCGATCATGTTCGTGCTAGAGGTCGTGTCCGTTCTGACAACGATCATCTTCGTCCGAGACGTCATACAAGGAGGACACGACCTCAGCTTCACTTTCCAAATCATCGTTTGGCTGTGGTTCACCGTCCTCTTCGCGAATTTCGCCGAGGCGATCGCCGAGGGGCGCGGTAAGGCGCAGGCTGATGCCCTTCGCCAGCAACGCACCGAAACGCAGGCGAAGCTGATGAGCGGCGCGGGCAAGAACTTCAAGCTCGTCCCTGGCACATCACTGGCAGTCGGCGATGTGGTTCTCGTCGAAGCCGGCGATACCATCCCGTCCGACGGCGAGGTCATCGAGGGCATCGCTTCGGTGAACGAATCCGCGATCACGGGAGAATCGGCACCGGTCATTCGCGAATCCGGCGGAGACCGTTCGGCAGTGACCGGCGGCACGCAGGTTCTATCCGACTGGATCGTCGTCCGCATCAGCGCGGCGCAGGGATCGACATTCCTCGACCGCATGATCCGGCTCGTCGAAGGCGCGGAACGCCAGAAGACGCCGAACGAGATCGCGCTCAATATTCTACTTGCCGGCCTGACGATCATTTTCGTCTTCGCCACGGCCACTATTCCGAGCTACGCTTCTTATGCCGGTGGCACCATCTCGGTCGTCGTGCTCGTTGCGCTGTTCGTGACGCTCATCCCGACGACGATCGGCGCGCTTCTCTCGGCAATCGGCATCGCGGGCATGGATCGCCTCGTGCGCTTCAACGTTCTGGCGATGTCCGGCCGTGCGGTCGAAGCGGCGGGCGACGTCGACACGCTGCTTCTCGATAAAACCGGCACGATCACGCTCGGCAACCGGCAGGCAACCGAATTCATGCCGCTGACGGGCGTCAGCGAAGCCGAGCTCGCGGATGCCGCGCAGCTTTCGTCTCTGGCCGACGAAACGCCGGAAGGCCGTTCGATCGTCGTGCTCGCGAAGGTGAAGTATGGACTTCGCGGTCGAGAGATCGGCGACGTTAAGGCGCGCTTCATACCGTTCACCGCGCAGAGCCGGATGAGCGGCGTCGAGACCGAAGAGTCCTCCATCCGCAAGGGCGCTGTCGATGCCGTCATTCGATACGTCAACTCCCTTGGCGCCGCGTCTCTGTCGGCCGGATCTGCCGCGCAAGCCCTGCGGCCCGCGATCAGCACTGAAACCGCGCGCGAGATCAAGGCAATAACCGACGCGATCTCCAAATCGGGCGGCACGCCGCTGGCCGTCGCCAAGGATGGCAAGCTGCTCGGTGCTATTCATCTCAAGGACATCGTCAAAGGCGGGATTCGCGAACGCTTCGCAGAACTCCGCCGGATGGGCATCCGCACGGTCATGATCACCGGCGACAATCCGATGACAGCGGCGGCGATCGCGGCAGAAGCCGGCGTCGATGACTTCCTGGCGCAGGCAACGCCTGAGGACAAGTTGCGCCTCATTCGCGACGAACAGGCCAAAGGCAAGCTCGTTGCGATGTGTGGCGATGGCACTAACGACGCGCCTGCGCTCGCGCAGGCCGACGTCGGGGTCGCGATGAACACCGGCACCGTCGCCGCGCGTGAAGCTGGAAATATGATCGACCTCGACAGCAACCCGACCAAGCTCATCGAGATCGTGGAAATCGGCAAACAGCTCCTGATGACTCGCGGCGCCTTGACGACGTTCTCCATCGCAAATGACGTCGCCAAATACTTCGCGATCATACCCGCGATGTTCCTCGCCTTCTATCCGCAGCTGCAAGCCCTCAACGTCATGAACCTCGGCAGTCCAAAAAGTGCGATCCTGTCGGCGATCATCTTCAACGCGCTGATCATCATCGCCTTGATCCCGCTCGCGCTCAAAGGCGTCGCCTATCGCCCGATCGGCGCGGGCCCGCTGCTTCGCCGGAACTTGCTGATCTATGGCCTCGGCGGCGTCCTGATCCCCTTTATCGGCATCAAGGCCATCGACATCGCGGTCAACGCTCTGCACCTCGTTTGATTTGATAGGGAACTCCAATGTTCAAACTCTTACGCCCCGCGTTCGCATTGCTGGTCGGTCTGACGATCATCACCGGCCTCATCTATCCGCTTGCGATGACAGGCCTTGCGGGCGCACTCTTTCCAAAGCAAGCGCAGGGAAGCCTTATCGTGCGCGACGGAAAAGTCATCGGCTCCGAGCTGATCGGTCAGAATTTCACGAGCGACCGCTATTTCCGGGGGCGGCTGTCGGCGACGACCGGCACCGATCCGTCCGACCCGAGCAAAAACGTGCCGCAGCCGTACAATGCCGCGAACTCGATGGGCTCGAACCTGGGCCCGACGAACAAGGCGTTGATCGATCGGGTCAAGGGCGACGTGGAAAAGCTCAGGGCGGAGAATCCTTCGGCGCCCGTGCCCCTCGACCTCGTGACGACGACCGCCAGCGGGCTCGATCCGGATATTTCGCCGGCCGCCGCATACTTCCAGGTGCCGCGCGTCGCCAAAGCCCGCAATCTGCCGGAGGCCGATGTTAAGCAACTCGTCGATAGGCATATCGAAAGCCGCCTTTTTGGTTTAATCGGTGAACCGCATATCAATGTTCTAGCGCTAAACCTCGATCTGGATCGCGTAGCAGCGCGATGAAGGTGGAGCGGCGGCAGTCGCTCTCGGAATAGCCTCGATGGCAGAAGATACCTACGCACAGCACAAACGGCCATCGCCAGACGCGCTTCTCGAGATTTCGCGACGAGAAGCGCGCGGCCGAGGCCGGCTCAAGATCTTTCTCGGCGCCGCGCCAGGCGTCGGAAAGACTTATGAGATGCTGCGGACGGCTCGCGGGAAGATCAAGGAAGGCGCCGATGTCGTCGTCGGCGTCGTCGAGACGCACGGCCGCAAGGAGACGAAGGCACTTCTGCGCGGAATGACGATCATCCCGCCGCGGAAGGTCGAATACAAGGGCAAGGAGCTCGACGAGTTCGATCTCGATGCGCTCATTGCGCGGCGTCCGCAAATCGCGCTGGTCGATGAACTCGCTCATACGAATGCGCCGTCGAGCCGGCATCCGAAACGATATCTTGACGTCGAGGAATTGCTGGATCAGGGCATCGACGTCTACACGACGGTCAATATTCAGCATATCGACAGTCTCAATGAAGTCGTGGCGCAGATTACGGGCGTCCGCGTGCGCGAGACGGTTCCCGATTCCATTCTCGCCCGCGCCGACGACGTCGAGCTTGTCGACATCACGCCTGAGGATCTGATCCAGCGACTGAAGGAAGGGAAAGTTTATATTCCCGAGCAAGCGCAGCTCGCGCTCGAGAACTTCTTCTCGCCCGTCAACCTCACGGCGCTGCGCGAGCTGGCACTACGGCAGACCGCTGAACGCGTCGACGAGCAGCTTGTCACGCAGCTGCGCGCTAAAGCCATGTCGGGGCCGTGGGCCGCCTGCGAACGCGTGCTCGTTTGCATCAGCGACGATCCGCGTTCGGCAGGGCTTGTGCGGTACGCGAAGCGCGCCGCCGATCGCCTGCACGCACCGTGGACCGCGTTGACGGTCGAAACCCGCCACAGCATCCGCCTTTCCGATGAGGAGCGAAACCGCATTGCCGAAGCGCTGCGGCTCGCCGAGCAGCTCGGCGCGGAAACTCTCACCATCCCGGGGAGCTCGCGTAGGATTGCCGACGACATTATGGCCTTCGCGCGAGCACATAATTTCACTCAGATCATTATCGGCAAATCCGAGAGGCCGCGCTGGTTCGAAATTCTGCACGGCTCCGTCGTTCACGATCTTGTCAGGCAATCGGCCGATATCAGTGTACACGTCATTTCGGGCCAGCAGCTTCCCAACGGCGCGCAGCCGCGACCGACCGTCCGCGCCGCACCCGAGAAGACTTCGAACAATCTCCTCGCCTACACGTTTGCCGTAGCCGCGATGGCGACGTCACTTGGTTTGGCGTGGCTGATCAAGCCCTGGATCGGCGTCGAGAGCGTCGACCTCATTTTTCTGACGGGCGTCATCGCCGTCGCGGTTCGCTACGGCCTGTTGCCTTCGCTCGTCACCAGCGTCCTCGGATCGCTCGCGTACAATTTCTTCTTCCTTCCGCCGCTCTACACGTTCACGATTTCGGACCCGAAGAACGTCGCGGCGTTCATATCATTCGCGGTCGTTGCAATCGTCGTATCGAACATCGCGGCCCAGACGCGCAGTCAGGCTGTCATAGCGGTCAATCGCGCCAGCACCACGGAATCGCTTTACGGCTTCAGCCGGAAGCTCGCCGCCACGGCCACGCTTGACGACGTGCTGTGGGCGACCGCCTTCCAGATCGCGTCAATGCTGAAAGTTCGCGTCGTGTTGCTGCTGCCGGACAATGGCTCCATCGCGGTCAAAGCCGGTTATCCGCCGGAGGATACCCTCGATGCGTCGGATTTGGCGGCAGCCACGTGGGCATGGATGAATGATCGTCCGGCAGGGCGCGGAGCGGTTACGCTACCCGGCTCTCAGCGCCTCTTTCTGCCGCTGCACACGGCGCGTGGCGTCGTCGGCGTCGTTGGTATCGATAGCGACAATCCCGGCCCGTTGCTGACGCCGGATCAGCGGCGTCTGTTCGATGCCCTGATCAACCAGGGAGCGCTTGCGATCGAGCGCGTGCGGCTAGTCGAGGACATCGAGCAAGCGAAGCGCACTATGGAGACCGAGCGGCTTCGGGCGGCTCTGCTCACTTCACTGTCGCATGATCTCAAGACGCCGCTCGCTGCAATCCTCGGCGCGGCAAGTACGTTGCGCGACGTCGCGGACAAGCTCGACGAGGCGCAGCGGGATGAGCTTCTGTCGACGGTCATAGATGAGTCCGAGCGTCTCAATCGCTTCATCGCCAATCTCCTGGATATGACCAAGCTCGAGGCTGGCGCCGTGGCGCCGAAAGCTGAGGTGCACGACGTCAGCGAGATTGTCGATGCCGCCCTCAAGAGAGCGAAGAAGATCCTAGCCCATCACCATGTGCAGTACGCGCCTGTAGCCGGCAATCCGCAAGTGAGAGCCGATCCGGTCCTCCTGGAGCAGGTGCTTTTCAACGTATTGGACAACGCCGCCAAATACGCGCCGGAGGGAACCGCTATACAAATCGATGCCTGGCAAGACTACGACCGGATCACCGTGCAGGTTTCGGATGAAGGCCCGGGAATTCCACCGGAAGATCTTGAGCGGATCTTCGATAAGTTCTATCGATCCTCCAAAGGTGATCGTGTGCGCGCCGGAACGGGGCTTGGGCTTCCCATTTCGCGAGGGTTCGTCGAGATCATGGGCGGCACGATAACGGCCGCAAACCGGCCCGATCGCAGCGGCGCCGTGTTTACCATTTCCCTGCCGGCGGGCTTCGAGAGCGAAACGTTGGATCACGCCGCATGAGCGCGCCTCTCAACGTTCTGATCATCGACGACGAGCCGCCCATTCGTAAGCTGCTGCGCATGGGTCTTGCTACACAGGGCTATCAAGTGACGGATGCGCCCAACGCCAAAGCCGCGTTGGAACTCATGGATACGAAGCCGGATCTCATCATCCTGGATCTCGGCCTTCCCGACATGCAGGGTCTCGATCTGCTGCGTGCGCTTCGCGCGAAGAATGAATCCGTTCCCATCGTGGTGCTCTCGAGCCGGGCGGACGAAGGCGCCAAAGTTCATGCCCTCGATCTCGGCGCCGACGATTACGTTACGAAGCCTTTCGGCATAAATGAGCTTCTTGCCCGCATCCGCGCAGCTCTACGCCACCAGCTGCAAAGCCATGGCGAGCGGCCTATCTTTCGTGTCGGAGATCTGAGCGTCGATCTCGTCCGGCGCATCGTCAAAGTCGGCGACCGCGAGGTCAAGCTTTCGCCCAAAGAATACGATCTGTTGCGGCTGTTCGTTCAGCACGCTGGAAAAGTTCTCACGCACAACTTGTTGCTGCGGGAACTCTGGGGGCCATCAGCGGATTCACAATACGTGCGTGTCTATGTCCGTCAGCTCCGGCAAAAAATCGAGACGCATCCGGAAAGCCCTGAATACATTCTCACCGAAACAGGCGTCGGCTATCGCCTGCGCATTCCCGACGAATTATAGAGCGTCCCTAAATGCCAACCAGCATCAGCAGCTTTCTCTCGCCCAGCGACGTGTTCCTCGATGTCGGCGAGCCGGACAAAATCTCTCTGCTGAGCGATCTCGCGCGGCGTGCGGCGCCGTCCGTCGGATTGAGCAGCGACGTCATTGTCACTGAACTCATGAAACGAGAGCGACTCGGATCGACGGGCATGGGCGGCGGTGTTGCAATTCCGCACGCTCGCTATACCGGACTGAAAAAGCCGTTCGGGCTCGTTGCACGCCTCAAGCCGGCTGTGGATTTCGAAGCGATCGACAACATGCCCGTCGATCTCGTTTTTCTTCTGCTGGTGCCGGCTGCTGCCGAAGGCGATCACCTCAACATGCTCGCCGCCGTGTCACGGCGGATGCGTAGCCGCGAGGTCACGCAAAAGCTGCGCACCCTCCAGGACAAGACGATCTTCTACAAACTGCTCACGGCCGAGCCTGAGAAACATTGATTGCGCCAATCGGCGAGCGACCTTTCTACGACATAATCGCTTCGATCAGGCGTGGTCCCTTTTGAGCGAGCGCCTTTTCCAATTCGCGTGCTAGCGCTTCTGCATTGTCGACGGCGACGGACGGCACGCCGAAACCTTCTCCGATCTTGACCCAATCGAGGTTGGGACGGTCCAGCCCCGTCATCGAACGGGCGACCGGCCCAGGGCCCATTACCCCTGCCCGTTGGAACTCCACGTTCAAGATGTTGTAGCTGCGGTTGGAGCCGATGATCGTGACGACATCCAAGTTCTCGCGTGCCTGCGTCCAGAACGCCTGCACGGAATAGGCGCCGCATCCATCGGACTCGAAATTGATAACCTTGCGATCCGGACATGCGATGGCAGCACCTGTTGCTGCGCCCGGACCTTGGCCGATGGCGCCGCCGGTCAACATCAAATGGCTGAAGCGTGGTGCGTTCTTTGACGCTTCGAAATAGGGCGCCCCCGCGGTCAACGCCTCGTCCATGACGATGCAGTT
This sequence comes from Hyphomicrobium sp. ghe19, assembly GCF_902712875.1. NCBI lineage: Bacteria > Pseudomonadati > Pseudomonadota > Alphaproteobacteria > Hyphomicrobiales > Hyphomicrobiaceae > Hyphomicrobium > Hyphomicrobium sp. ghe19. The sequence continues at coordinate 2,151,701 of NZ_LR743509.1, forward strand.
TTCCGGCTGCAGCAGCCCGATGATTGCGGTGACGGACTGCGCGTCGAGCCCCCCGCGCGGCATCGAGACGGGCGCACCAGGCTGACGGCGGACATCATGCGAAGCCTGAAGCTCGGCCGCGACTGCCTCCAGTGCTCCGAGAACGTCCTCGCCGCGAGCCGCCAGCGTGACGGTCTGTTCTTCGCTGGTCAAATAGCTGGGCTGTCCAGAATATCCGAAGAACGCAACGGGACGGCGCGTGCCCGCGAGCACAAAGCTTTCGTAACGGCGTGTCAGCGCCTGCGCCTGGTCAGGAAAATATGGGAGCCTCGTTGCTGCGGGTAAATCGCCGCCGCGCTCCATGCGCGCGAAGAACGTATCGCAAAGAAGATCGGCGCCAGCCGCGCCGGCAATTCTTCCTGCGAGCCGCATGCCCGCTTCCGACAATCCCTCGCCGCCCAACAGTATCGCTGACTTTCCGCGCTTCAGCGCCCGGGTTGCCGCCGTCACATTCGCCGGCGAATAGCTGCCTTTCGGAACGGCGCGCCGATGTGGACGATCGTCGCCCGCCTCACCTTGCTGACAATCATGCGGCACAATCAGAGTTGCGATACCGCCGCCGCCCGCCCGCGCGCGCTCGACCGCTTCGGCCAGATCCGACGCTATCGCTGCCGCATCGACGTTTCTCTTCATATATGCGCTGACCGTATGGGCGAGCCCTTCGATGTCGGATGCCAACAACGGATCGGCCGCACGATGCCAAGTCGCATGTTCGCCGATGACGTTCAGGATCGGCGTTCCCGCGCGGCGCGCATTGTGCAAATTCGTCAGGCCATTGGCGAGGCCGGGTCCTAAATGGAGCAAGCACATCGCCGGTTTGGACATCATCCGGCCGTAGCCGTCGGCCGCTCCGGTCGCAACGTTCTCGTGGAGGCAAAGGATGCCCCGCAGACCGGGGACCTGATCCATCGCGAGCACCAACGGCAACTCCGTCGTGCCCGGATTTGCGAAACAGACCTCGATGCCTTCGTTCAAAGCGGTGGTGATGAGTGCCTGCGCACCGTTCATGGCCCGGTTCCTTTGGTTCGCTGCCGAGAATCAGGACCCGACTTCAATTCCACCACACATGTACTCCGAGAACGCCGATTGTTCGACGCATTCAGGTCGGCCTGACAGCGCGGTATCCATGCGGCGCGCTTCTACGGCGCGTTCGCCGACTCCCAATGCCGAACATCGCTTTAGAGGAGAAATTCCCGCTGGCAAGCGGTCAATTGCTGATGATTTTGAGCGAGATGGAAATCCAAACGGCGCTCGAGGCCTAAGGGCTCTTCTTGAATAAATGGTCGCCTGCAGTCTGCTCCCCGGAGCAGCACCTAATGAGGTCATTGCCAGAAATCGACCTGCCATCGCCAAACTGTATCGCGACGTTGGATTGACCGCCGGCGATCAGACGGCAGGCCTCCTCCAACGCTGCGTCAAGGGTCGGATGTTCGTTGCCTATTGCTACAGGGATTGCGCCGAACGTTACGAAATATGCCATTCTTTACCACCCAGCCCCACTCGCGATGTGCACGGACTATCCATGCCATTTGGCCAAACGGCGCGCATCCCGAAGCGTTCCTTTCTTTTCACTCGGGTCTTTTCACTGGGGCTCCGGGGTGCATTGGACTTACGTCAATTCGTACGCGCCACGTTCGCGCCAGCTTAGCGATTGTCCCCTCATAAAGCGTGACCAGACCCACGGCTTGGAGGCGCCTATGCGCGCACCTGTTGTTTTGGCGGCGGTGGTGTTCCTGACTTCTACCGCTGGGCTCCTCATCGCTGCAGAAGACCCGGTGATGAAGGAAGCTCAATCGACATTCGCGCCAATTCCTCTCACGCCGCCCCCCGTGAAAGGCGTAACCGCCACTCCCGCACTGGTCGAACTCGGCAAGGCGCTCTACTTCGATCCCCGGCTGTCCCAAAGCCACAACATCAGCTGCAACACATGCCATCAGGTCGGCCTCGGCGGCGTCGACATGCTGCCCACCTCCATCGGCCACAAATGGCAACACGGCGCCCGCAATTCCCCGACAGTATTGAACTCCATATTCAACATCGCGCAATTCTGGGACGGGCGCGCAGCAGATCTGGCGGCACAGGCCGGCGGTCCTATCCAAAATCCCGTTGAGATGGCCACCACTCATGAGCACGTCATCGAAATGCTGAAAGGCATTCCCGGTTACGAAAAGCTTTTCAAAGCGGCTTTCCCCTCGTCAAAAGACCCTATCACCATGGGAAATGTCGAGGATGCCATCGCGGCATTCGAAGCGACGCTCATCACGCCCAATGCGCCGTTCGACAAATTCCTGCGCGGCGACGAGAACGCTTTAACGTCCGAGCAAAGGGAAGGCCTGCAGCTGTTCATGAGCAAGGGCTGCTCGACTTGCCATTTCGGCATCAACGTCGGCGGGCAGATGTATGCGCCGTTCGGCGTGGTCGAGAAGCCGGGCGCCGAATTGCTGCCGCAGAATGATAAAGGCCGCTTCGACGTGACAAAGACCGCGAGCGACGAGTATGTCTTTCGCGTGCCGCCGCTCAGGAATGTCGAGCTGACGCCGCCGTATTTTCATAGTGGGAAAGCCTGGGATCTTCGGCAAGCCGTGGCCGTGATGGGGAACAGTCAGCTCGGTGAAAAGCTGACAGACAGCGAAATCACGAAGATCACGGCGTTCTTGCGATCTTTGACGGGCGACCAGCCGAAGGTCACATACCCGATCCTGCCGCCAAGCGACGCCTCGACGCCACGCCCTGAGCCATAGCGCGCGCACGCGCTTGCGTCGCCGGCACGGATTTAGCTACGCAGGCCCGGAGCTTCCTGGCCGGTCCGCTCGACATATTCGGTGTAACCACCACCGTATTTGTGGATCCCGTCGGGGGTCAGCTCCAGCACCCGGTTGGACAGCGCGGCGAGGAAGTGCCGGTCGTGCGAGACGAACAGCATGGCGCCTTCGTATTGCGAGAGTGCGGTGATGAGCATTTCCTTGGTCGCCATGTCGAGGTGGTTCGTGGGCTCGTCCAGCACGAGGAAATTCGGCGGATCGTAGAGCATTTTCGCCATGACGAGGCGGGCCTTCTCGCCGCCGGAGAGCACGCGGCATTTCTTCTCCACGTCGTCGCCGGAGAAGCCGAAGCAGCCGGCCAGCGAACGCAGCGAGCCTTGCCCCGCCTGCGGGAACGAATCTTCCAGCGACTGGAACACCGTGCTGTCGCCGTCGAGGAGGTCCATGGCGTGCTGAGCGAAATAGCCCATCTTCACGCTGCCGCCGATTTTGACCGTGCCCGCGTCGGGCTCTGTCGTGCCCGCGATCAACTTCAAAAGTGTGGACTTGCCCGCGCCGTTCACGCCCATGACGCACCAGCGTTCCTTGCGGCCAACATGGAAATCGAGACCTTCGTAGATGCTGCGACTGCCGTAGCTTTTATGCACGCCCTTTATACTGACAACGTCCTCTCCGGAACGCGGTGGCGATGCAAACTCGAAGGCGACGGTTTGGCGGCGCTTCGGCGGTTCGACGCGATCGATCTTCGCCAGCTGCTTGACGCGACTTTGCACTTGGGCCGCGTGCGACGCACGCGCCTTGAAGCGCTCGATGAATTTGATCTCTTTCGCGAGCATGGCCTGCTGACGGTCGAACTGGGCCTGTTGCTGCTTCTCGGAGAGCGCGCGCTGCTGCTCGTAGAATTCGTGGTTGCCCGCGTACGTCGTCAGCGAGCCGCCGTCGATTTCGACGATCTTGGTCACGATGCGGTTCATGAACTCGCGATCGTGCGAGGTCATCAACAGGACGCCCTCGTAGCCCTTGAGGAATTCTTCGAGCCAGATCAGGCTTTCCAAGTCGAGATGGTTGCTCGGCTCGTCGAGCAGCATGGCGTCGGGGCGCATGAGGAGCACGCGAGCCAGCGCCACGCGCATTTTCCAGCCACCCGACAATGCGCCGACGTCGCCGTCCATCATCTCCTGGCTGAAGGAGAGACCCGCGAGCACTTCGCGTGCGCGGCCTTCGAGGGCATAGCCGCCCAGCTCCTCGAAGCGGCCCTGCACTTCGCCGTAGCGCTCGACGATCTCTTCCATCTCGTCGGCACGGTCGGGATCGGCCATCGCGGCCTCCAGCTCCGCCAGCTCGGCCGCGACTACGCTCACGGGGCCGGCGCCGTCCATCACCTCGGACACGGCGCTTTTGCCTGCCATCTCGCCCACGTCCTGGCTGAAGTAGCCGATGGTGATGCCGCGGTCGGTCGAGACTTGGCCCTCGTCCGGCTGCTCCTGGCCGATGATCATCCGGAAGAGCGTCGTCTTGCCGGCGCCATTCGGACCCACGAGGCCGACCTTCTCACCCTTGTTGAGGGCGGCGGACGCTTCGATGAAGAGGATCTGATGGCCGTTCTGCTTGCTGATGGAATCGAGACGAATCATATGCGCGCTTTTTTTGGCGCTGGCTGCGACAGCACATGCTGCCGAGTCACCGTGCGCACAGGCCCCGGACAAACGGTTGTTCGGCACCCTTAGGCCATGCGTCGAGCCCAAGGAAGAGCCTTCCGGTCAGCCGCGACATTCGTTCTCAAATGGTGAGGTTGGGGAAACGCGTTGCGCGCTACGTTTCGAGGCGGCCAAGACGGAGCTGAGGTTTGCGTTCGCCAGATTCCTGGGCCGGCGCTTCCTACGGGAACCGGACCCGCTTTTTCAGGTTTCGAGTGGGATGCGGCACCGGCCGGCGGGGAGCGTCATATGCCCCCCCCCCAGGATTCATGTCGATGCCGACCGGTTCGAAGCCTTTTCTCACGCCGCCAATTTTGCGTGACCCGCAGGGTATTCAGAACGCCCGGCAGCATTGCTGGCCTTCGACCGCCAATGTTCCCAGCTCATGCTGGTGTAAGCCAACGCGATTCCGAACCCGGCAAACGCCGCGAGACATATCCCAAGATAGTACATTTCGAATGTCGTCATTGTCGCCTCCCTTAGAAGAGTGAGGCGAGTTTAGAGCGGTGCCCAATTGATGAATTGACTTACGTCAATTGCGCCGAATATCAGGCGGTCAATCGTGCCGTCAGCCGGCTTCAGTCACCGTTTCCATTTTGCATTACCGCAGATTGCTCCGCTATTTTTCTGAGCAAACTTTCTATGAGTACATCCGCGGACTCGTTGGCCGCCCCATCGACTGTTTCGGTCAGCGCTTGCCCACGGTTCTGGGCATTCCGGTACGACGCGCGTTCCGGGATGAACCCCGGCAATAATTCGTAGCCCGCAGCAGCAATGTAATTTCGCGCGACCCTCTCTTCGCTTGCTTCCAATACGCGGCAGAGCGCAACCGCCAGACGATTTTGAGAAATTCCTATTTCCTCCAGGGCGCGTAGGAGGAGAACGGTCGGATACAAATCATCTATGGTGGCACTGGTCGGTACTACGACAACATTCGAGGCGCGGGCCACAGTGCCTGTCGTAGGACTTGTATGGCCAGGCGTATCAACGATGATGAGATCGAAAGCATCACTGTTTACGAGTGCTTCTTCAAATGAACGGAAGGCACCTACGTTGATGGGAGAAGCATTCCCTCTCTGCTTGCGCGCTTTGCCCCATCTGACCGAAGTCTGCTGCTGAACATCAAGGTCTGCGAGCTTGACCTTCAGCTTGCCCGTCGCGCCGACGGCGGCGAGAGCCCGGGCGAGCGTGCTTTTGCCGACGCCGCCTTTTTGACTGACGAATGACACGATCAGAGGCATTCGCACTCCCCAACGCGCGCTTTTTTTTGGATCTTCCTTCTATCCTGCGCCCACGCGTGATGGACTGTTACATGAAGGTTCGCAAGTCCGTGTGCTTGAACGCTGAAATTTCCCAGCTGCGGACAACGAGTAACCAACGATGATGTTATGAGGGTCAACTGCACGACCGCTCGCTTCGCACTCCCTTCTTTCGAGGGAGACAAATCGTTAAGAAAATCAATGAGATCAATAGCGGAAAATAGTCTTGGCGCTCCCTAGGGGAGCAGGCGCGCGCTTAAAGTTCGATGACTTACAGAAGAAATGATTTCGCCCTGAGGGTTCCCCAGACCGGCGGCGTCCGTCGCTGGTCTCCTGCGTTCAGTGGCGGAAAGCGAGGCGTCGGCCGCAAATCCTTGCGGGCTGGATCCTCACAGTTTTTTCTGACTGCGACAGCAACGCATTGGTACGCGCTGACATCTAACCTGTTCCGGGCCCGTGCGCCCTCGACAATGAATAGCTCGCTATGTTGCCCGACCGCGCGACGAAGCGGCTATCGGGGACGCGGCTTTACCGTCGAACGTTCGCGTCGTTCGGGTACGTGCCAATCGCTTCTTGAACCAGATCACGATGCCGGTCAGCGAAAGTGCTGCGACGACGAGGCCCATGATCGATAACGCTATGCGCCCCGGCAATCCCGCGATCCTCCCCGAATGCAGCGGAAACTGGAGCTGCATGAAAATGTCCGCGGCCGTGCCGGCCCAAGGAACGCTATCGCCGAGCAGCTGGCCGGTATTGCCGTCGAAATAAAGCGTCTTGGGTTCCAACCCGCCGTTGCCGTGCTCTTCGCCAACTTCAAAGAAAGAGACGCTGTAGATGCCGGTGAGCTGGTTATAGAATGTGCTGCCTAACGGCTCCTGCCACGATTTTTTCGCCGCTTCCTCCGGCGCGATATTCAGGATCGACGCAAACGACATCTGTGCGGGGATAGGCTTATCGATAGGAGCCATAGTCCGCGAATCCGCGACGTCGGGCGTCAAAGTGAAAATCTTTCCTAGCGCCGGGCGGACGACCTCTTCCCCGAGATTCATCGAGATCGACGTGAAGGCGAGGATGAGTAGCAGCAGCCACGCCCACAAACCGAAGGCGCGGTGAATATCGAAATTCAAGCGATACGCGCTCGCGCCAGTTTTTATTCGCCATGCGGGCGCCCAACGCGCGATCCAGCTTTTGTCCCCGAGCGCAAAGGAGTTGACGTTCGCAACGGCTCGCCGCTGCCTGGAAAGGGGGAACGTCAGCCACAAGCCGGCAAAGCAATCGAACAGCCAAACGACGCCGACGATACCCATCAGCCACACTCCCCAGCGGTCGATGCCGTAGAAGTCCGGGATGTGCATCGAATAGTGCAGCTTATAGAGGAACGGCAGGATATCTCGGCGATCGAGCGAGATCTTGCCCCAATATCGTTTGCCCCGAACCTCTCCCGTCGCGGGCTCGACATAGGCTTGGTTGTAGTCGAGTTCGTAGAGGCGGCCGGTTGTCGGATCGACACGCGGCTCCACGAATAGACCAGCCGTTTGCCCCGGCTCGTAGGAAAGCGGAAAGTACGTCACGCGGCCTTGCGGATTACTGGCCTCAAATCGCGCGACGAGTTCGAGTGGCTGCAGCGGAGGGCCAGCCTGCTTTGCTTCGAACAGATCCGGATTGAGCCATTCATCGAGCTCGTGGTCCCACGAAATAACAGATCCTGTGAGTCCGGCGATGAACAGGAAGACAGCAATAAAGAGCCCGGCCCATCGGTGAACGAGAACAAGTAAGCCGCGCACGTTAGCTCCCATTTAGCACCGCGCCGACGAGGCACTTGTCAGCTTCATATTATATACTTGAAAAGTAAACAACGGGCAGATAGTCGTTGTGCAGGACTCGATTGCGGGGTGGCAATCGCTTTCTGCATTCGTGGGGGAGCAATGGTTTCGATTTGGGTGAACGTCCGCGTTGGGGCGTTAGGTGTTGCTGTGTTTGGTCTTTCGCTAATACCGGAAGCAAGCGCTCAGGAGACCACGCCGCTTCCGCTTCCTGACGTTGTCGTGGAAGGAGGCAGCACTCCCGCACCAACGGCGAAAAAGCCCGCGACCAAATCAAAAGCCAAGGTCGTCAAAGCTGCCGCTCCCACCGCTGCTCCGTCTTTGGACCTTCCTCCGATGAGCGATGGATCGAGCGCACCGCCCGGATCAACGGATGGCTATGTCGCGAAGGCGAGCGCCGCCGCTACCAAAACCGAAACGCCCTTGCGAGAGGTGCCGCAATCGATCTCGACCGTTACCCGTCAGCAACTTCAGGATCGCAACACTCAGAATCTTGGCGACGCCATCCAATATGTGCCGGGCGTCCGGGTGAACCTGTCGGGCTACGATCCCCGGTTCGATACGTTCAACATTCGAGGCTTCGACGCGACCTACACCGGAATCTATCGCGATGGCCTCCGCCAAATGAGCAGCGGCTTCGGGCAGTTCCGCACCGAGCCATATGGTCTCGACAGCATAACGGTGCTGCGCGGACCGACGTCATCCCTCTATGGCGCAAGCAATGCCGGCGGCATCGTCGACATGTACTCCAAGCGTCCGACCGAGACGCCGTTTCGTGAGGTTGAAGTCCAGATCGGCAACTACGACCGCTATCAGGGTAATTTCGATTTCTCCGGTCCATCGACGCTCGGAAACAGCGTTCTTTACAGATTCACGGGCGTCGTGCGCGACAGCGGCACGCAAGCGATGGGCGTTCCGGACGACCGCGTCTATCTCGCGCCGGCGCTAACGTTCAAGATCGATCCTAATACCAAGCTCACCATTCTTGGCGAATACATGGATGCCCAGACGGGCGGCAACATGGCTTGGTACAACGACGACAGCTCGGGTCATGCGCGCCGCACGAACATCTGGTCCGGCGATCCGGCGTTCAACGGTTTCGATCAGACGCAGGAACGTATCGGTTACGAGTTCGAGCACCGTTTCAACGACATCTTCACGTTCCGCCAGAATGTGCGGTACTCGCACATTTCAGCATACGGCGAATACATCGACATCGTCGAAGAAATCGAGCCGAATGTTTGGAGCCGCGCCAACGGCATCGTCGTCAGCGACGTGAATAATTTCGTGACCGATACCCAGTTGGAGGCGCGCTTCTCAACAGGTCCTTTGAAACACGTCGCCCTCGCCGGCGTAGACGTTGGTTATGTCTGGTACAAAGAAGGAAATGGCTTCGGCGATCCGATCGAGGAGGATGGCGGCATCGTTCCGCCGCTGGTCAATTACAACTATGGCCAAACGCACATCCCGACACCGGCGATTTCAACTGTAACACATCAGGACCAGTTGCTGACCGGAACCTATCTCCAGGACCAGGTGAAACTTGACCGCTGGGTGTTAACCCTCGGTGGCCGTCACGACTGGGTCAGCACAGATACCGACACGGACGGTGCCAGGCTGAAGCAGAACGATGCCGCCTGGACCGGCCGCGCCGGCCTCAGCTATTTGTTCGACTCAGGCCTCTCGCCCTATGTCGCTTATGGCACCGGCTTCGTCGCGAACTCGGGAACGGATTTCATCACCGGCAAGCCCTTCGACGCCTCGAAATCCGAATCGAAGGAAGTGGGGCTCAAATATTTCGTTCCAGGCTACAATGCCTCGATCTCATCTGCCGTTTTCGACATCCAGCAAACCAATGGGATCCAGACACAGTGCGCGAAAAGAAATAACGTCACCGAATGCGGTTCCGTCCAGACCGGCGTGCTGCGTTCGCGGGGCTTCGAAATCGAAGGCACGGCGACGCTCGATAACGGGTTGAGCCTTTTGGCATCCTACTCCTACATCGACATGCGTATTGAGGACGATACGGCAGGGACGGAAGGCAACGTCCTCTCGAGCATTCCTTTCAACACCGCGTCTTTCTGGGGTGACTATACGCTGAGGAGCGGACCGGCTGCCGGTCTCGGCTTCGGCTTCGGCGTCCGGTATATCGGCTCGAGCTTTGGCGACGACGAGAACACGTTCAAGAACGCCGGACATACGTTGTTCGACATGGCCGCGCACTACGATCTTTCTCGCTTCGATCCGAGCCTCAAAGGCGCGCGTCTGCAGTTGAACATCAACAATGTCGCCGATAAGGAGGTCGACGTCTGCTCGTCCAATTATTGCTATCTCGATCAGGGCCGCACTGTAATCGGTAGCTTACGCTATCGCTGGTGAAAGACGGGGCTGCGATAACGAAGTCTCGGCAGCGGCGGTCGAGTTGAATTTTTTTGCTTGTGATCGATCCAAACCGATCTCGCAATCGCTCGGATTATCCCGCCGCAGATCCCCGCCAGAGAACCGTTTGTGGACTAATCCGCCGGATGAGCGCTAAGCGCCGGGATCGGAACAACATCGCTCAGGATCCTGACGAAGAAGCAAGCTCGCGGCCACGTCGGTCTGCCCATTGCATTCACCGCCGGCGAGTGCGGAACGTCGCGCCCCTACTCGATGGTTTACGATGTCTGCTTGGCAGAGAAGCCGGCAACCAAGCAATATCAGCTTGTTGCAATATTTTTGGCGCTCCCTAGGGGAGTCGAACCCCTCTTTTCAGAATGAAAATCTGACGTCCTAACCGATAGACGAAGGGAGCAACCCTCGACTTGAGGAGGCACCGTATAGTCGGCTTTGACCGTCTTTGGCAAGCCGACCGCGCTCGCATTTTTTGCGACAAGATGGACATAATCGCCGCGGGTCATATTTTACTGGCTGCGCGGGTCGGCGGCGTCCTCAATTTGCAGCTCGATGCGCTCGCGGCCGCCCCAGGTGTCGCGGCGCAGGTGGCCTGCGACGTGGAGCGGCATCCCGCCGGCCGACATCAAAAGATCGCCCAGCGGTTGCCCGGCTGCCCGAAATGCGACGCCATCGAGTCGCGCGCCATCGCCGCCTTCGAGAATGACGCGGATGTGGGCTTCGGCGATGAGCTTGCCGAATTTGACGCGATGTGCCGGCAACGCGAAACGCGCTTCCGAGTTGCCCTGGCCGAACGGGCTGACACGCTCGATCAGATCCATCAGCTCGCGGGTCGCGCCGGACGCAACGATCGAGGCGTCGATGTCGAGATGCGCGGTGTCGCCCACGCCCTTTGCAGCCGAGCCAAGGTTGCTGAGCAGAAACTGCTCGAGCGCCGGGAGGCCATCTCTGCCGACGGTCAGGCCGGCTGCCATCGCGTGGCCGCCGCCCTTCGCCAACAGGCCTGCCGTCACGGCCGCGCGAATGGCAGCTCCAAGATCGATGCCGGGGACGGATCTGAGCGAGCCCGTACCCATTGCTGAGGCCTCCCAGGCGATGACGCACGCGGGCCGGCGGAACCGTTCGACAAGGCGGCTAGCTACAAGACCGACGACGCCCTTGTGCCACGTGTCCGAAGCAACGATGAGGATTGCACGAGAGGGATCATCGGCGACCTGGCGATCGGCAATCGCAAGCGCCTCTTCCAGCACGAGCGTTTCGATGTCCTTGCGCTCTTTGTTGAGCCGATGGAGCAGCTCGGCGATGCGTAGCGCTTCGACCGGATCCGATGTTGAGAGGAGCGTCGCTCCCAGCGCGGCGTTGCCTATGCGGCCACCAGCGTTGATGCGCGGCCCGAGAATGAAACCCAGATGATAGGGCGTCGGCGCGACCGTCAGTCCTGCAGCGTCTGCCAAGGCGGTCAGACCGACATTCTCCCTCGCACGCATCACTGCGAGGCCCTTTTTGACGTAGGCGCGATTGAGCCCAATCAATGGAACGACGTCCGCGACCGTTGCGAGCGCAACGAGATCGAGCAAAGCCAAGAGGTCGGGTTCGCGTGACGCGCCGTAGTAACCGCGCTTGCGCAATTCCCGGGCCGTCGCGACGAGCACGAGGAACACGACGCCTGCGGCGCAGAGCATCCCCTGCCCTGAAATGTCGTCCTGCCGGTTCGGATTGACGACCGCCTGAACCTCCGGCAGCCGCTCGTCCGCCTGGTGATGGTCGATGATGACGACGTCGGCGCCGAGTTTGCGCGCGACAGCCAGCGGCTCGTGACTCGTCGTTCCGCAGTCGACCGTCACGATGAGCTTCGCACCCTCCTTGACGAGTGTTTCGATGGCGGCCGCGTTCGGTCCGTAGCCTTCGAAAATGCGATCCGGAATGTAAATGCGCGCCGGGGTATCGTGATGCTCGAGAAAGCGCTTCATCAGGGCGGATGAGCACGCGCCGTCGACATCATAGTCGCCGAAGATCGCAACGTTCTGTTTCGCTTGCACAGCGTCGGCGAGGCGCGCTGCGGCCTTCTCCATGTCGCGCAGCGAACTCGGATCGGGCATCAGCGCTTTGAGCGATGGATCGAGAAAAGTTGCGACGTCATCGAGCGCGACGCCGCGCGCCGCGAGCACGCGACCCATCAGGTCCGGCAGTCCGTGCCGCTGACTGATCGCCGTTCCGAGCTGCCTTAAATTTTGCGGCAAACGCTCTCGCCAGGCGAAACCGCGCGCGCTTCTGCCGACCCCGAGAAACGCACGCTCGTCGGCGCCGCCGTCCAAATCAATCGCCGCGAGATTCGTGCGCAATCGATCCCCCTTTTTTGTTTGCGCACAGCGGGTCCCCTCCGGGGAGCCGGCCGCCGTGCGCGGCCGTTTCGTTTGCGCAAGGCAGCTCTGCTTACGCGAAGCAGCCACCGTGCGCGGCCGTTGGTTCGCGCAGGCGACGCCGCTGCGCCGAGCTGGCCGCCGTGCGCATAGAACTGTTCAGGTTGTAGGTCGATTCGGTCGGGGCAGCGGCAGGCGGCTCGCGTTGTATCCACAAAATACGCAAGCCGCCGATGCCGGCGAAGCCTTACATGAAGCGCGTGCCGACGTTGCGGACCCTCGACTTGATGCGGCGGACGGTGCCCGTCTTCGAGCGCATCACGACCGTTTCCGTCTCGGCGTAGTCTCCGCTGATGCGGACGCCCTTTAGAAGCGAGCCGTCCGTCACGCCGGTCGCGGAGAAGACGACGTCAGCCGACGCCAAGTCTTCGAGCTTGAACTTCCGGGTGATGTCGGAAATCCCCATTTTCGCGGCGCGCTCGCGCTCCTCGTCCTTCATCGGCATGAGACGGCCCTGGATCTGGCCGCCAATGCAGCGCAATGCGGCTGCGGCGAGGACGCCTTCCGGAGCGCCGCCCGAACCCATATAGATGTCGATGCCGGTTTCCTTCGGGTCCGTCGTCCAGATGACGCCGGCGATGTCGCCGTCAGGGATGAGCGACACGCCTGCACCGGCTTCGCGGACGGCGCGGATTAGCTCGGCGTGGCGCGGGCGATCGAGAATGCACGCCATGATCTCGGAGACCGGCACGCCCTTCGCCTTGGCAAGCGCGTTCAGATTTTCGGCCGGAGATGCGTCGAGATCGACGACGCCTTCGGTATAGCCTGGGCCAATGGCGATTTTGTTCATGTACATGTCGGGCGCGTGGAGCAAGCCGCCCTTCTCGGAGATCGCAAGGACCGCCAGCGCGTTAGGCATCGATTTCGCGCAGATGGTCGTGCCTTCGAGCGGATCGACCGCGATATCGACTTCCGGCCCCTCGCCCGTTCCGACTTTCTCGCCAATGTAGAGCATCGGCGCCTCGTCCATTTCACCTTCGCCGATGACGACGGTGCCCCTGATCTCCACGCGGCCGAGTTCGCGGCGCATGGCATCGACGGCCGCCTTGTCGGCCGCCTTCTCGTTGCCGCGACCACGCAGGTGCGCCGCCGCGATTGCCGCGGCTTCGGTCACGCGGGCGAGCTCGAGCACCAGAATCCGATCGAGACCCGGCCCGTGAGTGCCGTTCGATTGCTCAGCTCTGCTCATATCCTTGTCCTTCTCGGGGGCTAAATGTGAAATCCTAAAGCTCTTCAATTCGTATCATCTGCGGACGCTCGGTGACGTTGCCGTCCTTCTCGATCGTTTCGAGAGCCAGGCGCATCGCTTCTTCGGTCGTCTCATGCGTGATGATGATGACCGGCTGATCCGCGCGGTTCGGGACCCGCGAGCTCCCGCGCGGCGCATGCAGCGTCTGCGGTCGATGTTGTACGATACTTTCGAGCGAAATACCGCGGTCGCCCATGCTTTTCGCGACGTTCGCCATGGCACCGGGCTTATCGTAGAGCGCCAGCCGGACGTAATAGGACCCGTAATGTTGGTCGAGCTTGGCGCGGCGGTGCGCTTTCAGCTGTGCGACGGGCGTGACGAACGGCGGCACGACGAGACCGCGCGCGATATCCAGAATATCTCCTGCGACGGCCGACGCCGTCGGCTTCGCGCCGGCACCTGGTCCGACGAGCAGAATATTGCCGGAGAAATTACCGTCGATCGCAACGGCGTTCGTCACACCGGAAACTTCGGCGATCGCGGAATCCTTGTTGATCAGGACAGGCGAAACGCGGGCTTCGATGCCGGTTTCAGTCTCCATCGATACGCCCAGCAGCTTGATGCGATAGCCGAGGCTGTCGGCCGCCTCGATGTCCGCCTGGGTGATCGACTGGATGCCCTCGACGTGGATCTGCTCGAAGGCGACCCTTGTTCCGAAGGCGAGGCTCGTCAATAGTGCGAGCTTGTGGGCGGCGTCGAAGCCGCCGATGTCGAATGTCGGATCGGCCTCGGCATATCCCAGCGCCTGCGCTTCCTTCAGAACATCGTCGAAAGCACGATTTTCACTCTGCATCTGCGTCAGGATATAGTTGCAGGTGCCATTGAGGATGCCGTAGACGCGCTTGACGCGATTGGCGCCGAGAGCTTCGCGCAGCGTCTTGATGACCGGAATGCCGCCTGCGACCGCCGCCTCGAAATTCAACGCGACGCCGTTCGCCTCGGCGAGACGCGCAAGCTCGACGCCATGTTTTGCGAGCAGCGCCTTGTTGGCGGTGACGACATGCTTCTTTGCGCCCAATGCCGCTTCAACCGCCGCCTTCGCGACGCCGTCTTCGCCACCGATCAGCTCGACGAAAACGTCGTTCGAAGGATCGAGTGCGAGCGCGACGGGATCAGCGAACCATTCGACGCCGTCGACCGCAATGCCGCGCTCCTTGGATTTGTTGCGCGCGGAGATGCCGGTTACGCGGATCTCGCGGCCGACAATGTTCGCGACGTGAGTGCCGTTGGCCTGAAGAAGCCCCAGCAGGCCACCGCCAACCGTGCCAAGTCCGGCTATACCAAGTTTGAGAGGTTTCATGGTGATGATTATTGGCTTGCGGATTTTCTGGGATGAGACACGGGCTGCGTAGGTTCGGCTGATTCCGAAAAGAGCTTTTTGATCGACCGCGCCGCCTGACGAATGCGCTGCTCGTTTTCGACGAGAGCGATGCGAATGAACCCCTCTCCATATTCGCCGAAGCCGATCCCGGGCGATACGGCGACATCGGCTTTTTCGATGAGCAGCTTCGAGAACTCGACCGAGCCCAGATCGCGATAGCGCTCAGGTACCGGCGCCCAGGCAAACATCGTGGCGGGCGGCGGCGGAACGGGGAAGCCTGCCTTGCCGAAGCTCTCGACGAGCACATCGCGGCGGCTCTTGTACATCGCGCGAATTTCGTCGACGCACTCCTGCGGACCGTTGAGAGCGGCTGCGGCTGCGACTTGGATCGGCGTGAAGGCACCGTAGTCGAGATACGACTTCACCCGCGCCAGCGCGCCGATGAGGCGCTCGTTGCCGACGGCGAAGCCCATCCGCCAGCCCGGCATGTTGTAGGTTTTCGACAGCGACGTGAATTCGACGGCGATGTCTTTGGCGCCCGGCACCTGCAAAATGGAGGGCGGCGGCACATCGTCGTAATAGAGCTCGGCGTAGGCGATGTCCGACAGGATGATGATGTCGAGCTTCTTTGCGAGCGCGACGGCTTCCTTGTAGAAGTCGAGGCCCACAACCATCGCCGTCGGATTGGACGGGAACGATATCACGACCGCCAGCGGCTTCGGGATCGAATGCTTTACCGCGTGCTCGATGGCACGAAGAAAATCGTCGCCGTTGCTCGCCGGGAGATGGCGCACGGAGGCGCCGGCGATGATGAAGCCGAAGGTGTGGATCGGATAGGTCGGGTTGGGCACCAGGACGACGTCGCCGGGCGCGGCAATGGCCTGTGCGATATTGGCGAAGCCTTCCTTCGATCCGAGCGTCGCCACGATCTCGGTTTCGGGGTCGAGCTTCACACCGAAACGCCGTTCATAGTAGGCGGCCTGCGCCTTGCGCAGTCCGGGTATGCCTTTCGACGCCGAATAGCGATGCGTGCGCGGCTTATTGATGGTTTCGATGAGCTTGTCGACGATATGCTGGGGCGTCGGCATATCCGGGTTGCCCATGCCGAGATCGACGATGTCGGCGCCGCGCGCACGCGCCGCCGCCTTCAAACGGTTCACTTCCGCAAAGACGTAAGGGGGCAGGCGCTTGATGCGGTGGAACTCTTCGCTCAAAGATCTTTACCCCTCGGCGCCGCAGCTCAGGCGGCTGTTAGTGTCGGCTCTCGCGCGAAGTTCGAAAGTCCCGGCTGAAACCAAATCGGACCGGGCATTTCTTCGCGACAGAGCCCGGCGATTGCCTCTTTACGCTTGCGCCCTACGTCCCGTCCAGTCCGCAGCGCGCCGCAACATGCAACGGCCTCAAATCCGGGTCCCCCAATTATTTTTCGCAACGCGGGAGCAAACGTGCCGCGGCCACGGTAATGCCATCTCCGCTTACCTAATCAGAAACGCCGGCATGTCCGATTCGCCCTTGATTCGACGTCTGCCTTGACTGCACTGTCGGTCAGGGTTTCGGCACGAACGGGCCCCTAGCCTGCGTCGAGGGGACAAGAATAGAAAGCTTCTGAAGTCGCCATGCCGCAAGACAGCCACGAAGAGCCGCCGTCATTCTCTCCGTATCATATCTCGGACCCCGAAACGTTTGCGTCGAACCTGCTCAAAGCGTTCGAACGGGGAAGCGCGGCATTTGCTCAGCTGGCCGAGCGCCCGGACTCGAAAATCGGCCCCTATACACCGGCAAGCGAGTTTTCCGCGGCCACCGAAACGATTTCGGCGCTGGTGCGGAAATGGCTTGCCGATCCGGTCAAGCTTGCCGAGGCGCAGGGGGAGTTCGTCAGGCAGTTCGCGGCGCTTTGGAACAACGTGCTTCAACGCATGATGGGGTTCGGCGTGCCGCCGCTCATTCGGCCTGGCGTGGGCGACAATCGCTTCAAAGATCCGGAATGGGACAACAACCCGTACTTCGACTTCTGCAAGCAGGCGTATCTCCTTGCCTGCAAGTGGGCAGAGGATCAATTGGCGGCGACGCCGGACCTCGAGCCCTACGAGCGCCATCGCGCCGAATTCTATTTGCGGCAGCTGACGAGCGCCTACTCTCCGTCGAATTTTCCCGTGACCAATCCTGAAGTCCTGCGGGAGACGATTGCGACCAACGCCCAGAACCTCCTCAACGGGGCGAACCTGCTGGCCGAGGATTTGAAGCGTTCGGGCGACCTGATGAAAATCAGCCAGACCGATCCGACCGCGTTCGAACTTGGCCGCAACCTTGCGACGACGCCGGGAAAGATCGTTTTTCAGAATGCGCTTTTGCAGCTCATTCAATACGCGCCCACGACGGAACAGGTTCGCTACCGGCCGTTGATCATGGTGCCGCCGTGGATCAACAAATACTACATCCTCGATCTGACGTCCTCGAAGAGCCTCATCAAGTACGTGGTCGACCAGGGCTTCACGGTTTTCGTCGTGTCGTGGGTCAATCCGGATGAGCACCTGGCCGATAAGACGTTCGAAGACTACGTGCTCGAAGGCATTCTCGAAGCAGTACGCGCCGTTCAAGAGGAGACAGGCGTCGAGCAGATCAACGCGCTCGGCTATTGCGTCGGCGGCACGGCGCTTTCGACGGGCCTCGCTTACCTCGCCCAGCGCGGCGAAGAGCCTTTCAAATGCTGCTCGCTGCTGACGACCCAGGTCGACTTTTCGCTCGCCGGCGATCTGCTTCTCTTCACCGACGATACGCAGCTCGCGAGCCTCGACGCGCTGATGAACGAGCGCGGCTTTCTCGACGGTTCGCGCATGGCCAACGTCTTCAATATGATGCGGCCGCGCGACCTCATCTGGCCTTACGTGGTCAACAACTATCTCCTCGGCAAGAAGCCGTTCCCGTTCGACCTCCTTTTTTGGAACCAGGACTCGACGCGGATGGCGGCTGCCAACCACAAATATTACTTACGGGAATTCTATAACGAGAACCGGCTCGCGAAAGGCGAGATGACGCTTGGCGGCATCAAGCTCGACCTCAAAAAGATCAAGCTGCCGATCTTCTCGGTCGCGACCCGCGAGGATCATATCGCGCCGGCCGCTTCCGTTTTCCGCGGCATTCAGATGTTCGGCGGCCCCGTCGAGTTCGTGCTCGCCGGTTCGGGGCATATCGCGGGCGTCGTCAACCCGCCGGAAAAAGTGAAGTACCAGTACTGGACCGGCGGCAAGGTGATGACGAACGTCGGCAGTTGGGAAGCGTCGGCCACGGAGCATCCCGGATCGTGGTGGCCGTACTGGATCGATTGGCTGTCGCAGCAGTCCGGCGGCTGGGTTCCGGCACGGGAACCCGGAGCGAAGCTCGGCATCATCGAGGATGCGCCCGGTTCTTACGTCAAGGCTCGCTAGGCTTCCATTTTGGGGCCTGCGGCGGCCGTTTCGCCGTAGGCTCGCCCAACACGCGATGGCCGATCAGGCCAATTCGAATTCGCCTTCGTAGTCGACGGGCCAGAGCACGGTGAACTCTTCGCTGTCGATTGCGCGGAATGCGACGGCGTTGACGTCGAGTTCGTCAGCGGCGTCCTCGACGATCGGCTCGATCTTTTCCCAGACCTTCGCTGCATTCTTGGCGAGCAGGATGAGATTGATGACGCCCTCTCCCGGCTCGTGGCCGTCGACTTCAGCCGAGGTCGAGTTGCCTAGGGCTTCGATCAGGCGATCCTCGAGCGCGATGACCCTCTCGAGAGTGTCGTCGTCGTCGCCCTGAAACTGGAGGACAAGCTGATGGTTCATGGTTCCTTTCCTGCCGGCGTCTAAACAGCGGTGAGCGCCTGTTCAAGATCGCCGATAATATCGTCTATATCCTCGATACCGATCGATAGCCTGACAACGTCTGGCCCCGCTCCGGCGGCTATCCTCTCGTCATCCTGTAGCTGCCGATGCGTCGTCGACGCCGGATGAATGACGAGGCTTCGCGTATCCCCAATGTTGGCGAGAAGACTGAAGAGCTTCAACCCCGAAACCAGCTTCACGCCCGCTTCATATCCGCCTTTGACGCCGAAGGTGAAGACGGCTCCCGCACCTTTTGGACAAATCTTTTTATGGATTTGGTGGCTCGGGCTTCCCTCGAGCCCAGCGTAGCCGACCCAGGCAATTTTGGGATGGGCGTTAAGCCACTTCGCAACGGCCAGAGCGCTGTCCGACTGGCGCTGCATTCGGAGCGGCAATGTCTCAACGCCGGTCAGCAAGAGGAAGGCGTTGAATGGTGAGATCGCGGGGCCGAGATCGCGCAGTCCGAGGACGCGCGCGGCGATGGCAAAGGCCATCGGGCCGAAAGCTTCCGCTAGCTTGACGCCATTGTAGGAGGGGTTCGGGTCGACCAGTGACTTATAGCGATGGCGGCTTCCCAGCCAGTCATAGGTTCCGCAATCGACGATGGCCCCGCCGATTGAGTTGCCATGACCACCAATGAACTTCGTGAGGCTATGGAGGACGATATCGGCGCCAAAATCCTTGGGCTTGCAGAGATAGGGGGTCGCAAGCGTGTTGTCGACGATGAAGGGAACGCCCGCCTTTTTGGCGATCGCCGCAATGGCTGGAAGATCAACGACAATGCCGCCGGGATTGGCGATGCTCTCGCAGTAGATGGCCCGTGTCCGCGGCGTGATCGCGGCTGCGATGGATGCCGGATCCGTGGCATCGGCCCATGCCACCTGCCAGCCGAACTTCTTGAACGCATGATTGAACTGATTGACCGAGCCGCCGTAGAGCTGGCGCCCAGCCACGAACTCGTCACCTGGTTCGAGAAGCGTGTGGAACGTCAAGAGCTGCGCGGCATGCCCGGACGCGACAGCGAGTGCGGCGGAGCCGTCTTCAAGCGCTGCGAGGCGTGCCTCCAGCACCGATTGTGTGGGGTTCGTTATGCGGGTGTAGATGTTTCCAAACGCCTGCAGCCCGAACAGCGCCGCGGCGTGGTCGACATCGTTAAACACGTAGGATGTGGTCTGGTAGATCGGCGTTGCGCGCGCGCCGGTCGTCGGATCAGGTGTCGCCCCTGCATGAACTGCAGCAGTCGCGAATTTCTGGGTTGGCGTGGACGACATAGCCTCTAGCTCCTGATCGCGAAGTTGCCGCGAAGGAGGAGCCGAGTCAGGGCCAGCCTGTCAACTGGTTAAGCTCGTCCACACCGATTCAAAGTTTTGCGAATTGCCCGGCAATCCCGCAGTGCCACTTCTGAATGGTCCAGTTGGGGTGTTCCCCGATCCACTTCGCCATCTCGATCTGGCCGCTCGACATGCACTGCTGCGCGGTGACGTTTTCGCCCTCGAAATTCAGGGTGACATCTCTGCAACGGGACGGCTGATCAACCATGCAGACGGCGACGACAAGCTCAATCATAGGACCTCCAGGTGTAGGTCTGCCGACCGCTCGTTAAAGCGGTCCGTTTAGCCCTGGGCGGTTTCCTCGAGTCTGCTTTTTGTTCATTCGCGGGAAGAATGGGCAAAGTATGAAGGAAATAATGCATTGCACAAGAACACGGCTGTCGCAGTCCTTGCCTATTTCGAAGTCACGTTACATTTGCCGCAGCAATGTTGCCGAAACACCCCGCAACCCGCAGCAAATCGTATCGCATGCGCCACAGTTTTGCCTTGTCAGGATGGGCATCGCATTCGATAAGCAGCGCGAAGGCAACAATTGATTCGAATTTTGCCGGAACGACCAAGACCGATCTTGTGCGAAGTCGGGGGTCGGAGCGATGTGACCGGGGTAAAGTCGCGGGGCGGACTTGTAAGGCGGCAGATCGGCATATGATTAATCAAGGGGCTGAGGCAGCCCAAAGTGCAGCGTTCGATGGCGTGCGCGCGTCTCAAACACCAACCGTCGGTTGGTTCGTCCGGCGCTCGGCGCTCTGGATGGGCATCATCATCGTCGCCATCGTGCTGGCGTGCACGCTTTACGCGCTCGCAAGCCAAGTCGGGGCGGACGATATACGCGAGGCGCCGACGGGCACCGCGGGACCGACGCTGAAGGTTTAGCTGGCCTCAAGTTTTATCAGCTACTCATCGCTTGCCGATCGACATACCAGTCGCTGGAGCGCGCCACGTGGTGCGCTCCGCTCGCGATTCCTTATGCCATTTTTCGCTGCGCGCCGTTTTTCATGCCGCGTTCAGCACGGGCTTGGTATGGTACAATCCAGTTCTGCGTCTTCCTGGATGGTACGGGGGCTTTTGCTTGCAATTAGTAGTGGGTTGTTCTCACCGCATTAGACCAATTTTTGAAATAACTAATCTTTTCTCGTGCAACCGGATAAATTTGCCTGCGGGTTCATTATTGTTGCTGCGGGGCTATCATCGATACCTTGAATTTGGGCTCTCCTTACTCCAATCATCTGCGATCGGTTCGAGCCCGAGGGACGCGTCGGAATGACGGAGCAGCAAAAGAAGTTTCCAGAGTTCTATGTAACCGCCCCGCAGCCTTGCCCTTATTTGCCCGGCAGGCTCGAGCGAAAGCTGTTCACCCATTTGACCCACGACAAGCCGCCGGAGCTGGTCGACCGCCTTCTGACGACGGGGTTTCGGCGCAGTCAGAACATTGCGTACGTGCCCTATTGCGAAGGCTGCCAGGCCTGCATCTCGGTGCGCGTGCTCGTCGATGAATTCCAGCCCGACCGCTCGATGCGCAGGAGCTGGAACAGAAACTCTTCGCTGATCGCACAGCGCACGGCGCCGACGCCGACGATGGAGCAGTTCAAGCTCTTTCGCTCATACATCGATGCGCGGCACAGCGACGGCGGAATGGCGGACATGACGATCCTCGATTACCGAATGATGGTCGAAGATACGGTGATCGAGACTTTCCTCACCGAATACCGGCAGAAGCCGGCGGACGCGACGGATCTCGATTTCGACTCGTGGCCGCTGAAGGCCGTCGCGCTCTGCGACCGGCTCACGGACGGCATCTCGATGGTCTACAGCTTTTACGATCCCGCGGATGCCGACGCCGGTCTCGGCACCTACATGATCCTCGAGCACATCGCGTTCGCCCGTCGCATCGGGCTACCGCACGTGTATCTCGGCTATTGGATCGATGGTTCGCGTAAAATGGCCTACAAGACCCGCTTCAAACCGCAGGAGCGCCTTGGGCCCGACCGGTGGGAACGCATCGGCGACAGTGAGGAAGACTGAAGCCGAAGTCGTTATTTCGCGAGTTCGGCATCGAGTTTTTCGAACATGTAATTCCACTTGGCCGACTGCGTGTCGACCAGCATCTTCATGCGTGCGCGAAGCTCGAGCAGCAAGGCGCAGTCGGGCGCTTCGGCAGCGGCACCTTCCTGGCCCATCGACGCGATCGCGGATAGCAATTCGTCCGCCGTCTTGTCGTAAACAGCCGTCTTGTCGTCTTTCACGAACGGCCTTGCCTGGACGATGAAGTCGTCGTGCGTCCAGTTGCGCTTGTCCTTGAGCTCGCGCAGCTTCTCCTGAAAGACGGGCCGGTTCTGGTTATTCAAGTCGCGCAGGCTGCCGGATGCCACTTCGACGACGGACTCGAAATCTTCCTTGGCGCAGGTCGCCGGCGTTTCGTCTGCCCGAAGACCGGAGCAGCACGAAACAATCGCCAGACCTATTCCAGCGGCGATGGCCGCCCGTCCTCTGAACCCACCCATGCCGGCAGTCGTAGCTTCGCGCAGGCAAAGCTACAAGCGCCGTCAATCAACACCCTAAATCAAAAGCGCGGGCCAAATGAATTGGAGCGTGGGAAACCCTTCGGCGCCACCTTGCCCGCCTGCGCGCGCTCGCCTGACCACTCCTTCAATTCGCTCCACGACAGAGTAAATTCGCGGCCTGCGCTGTCGAGCCAGGTTAGCCCCGCGGATTTCTTGAAGACGCGGGCATCGGACAGCGCACCGTCCTTGAAGCGCTGAAGAATGACGCCTTTACCGCGCGTCATCTCATTGACCTCGTCGAGCTTGAAGATCAGGAGCTTGCGGTTTTCACCGATGGTCGCGACGTGATCGCCCTCTACCGGAACGCAGACCCGCGCCTCCTCAGGCTCCGTGACGTTGAGGATCTGCTTGCCCTTGCGCGTCGAGGCGATGACTTCTTCCTCGGGGACAATAAATCCATAGCCGCCGGTCGACGCCACGAGCAGCTTCCGCGATGGATCGTGAACGAAGATCTCCGCGACATCGTGGTTTTCTTCGAGGTCGATCATGAGGCGCAACGGCTCGCCATGACCTCGGCCGCCCGGAAGGGCGTTGGCTTCCAGAGTGAAGAACCGGCCGTTGGTCGCAAACAGGACGAGCTTATCCGTCGTGAAAGCTTTCAAGGCGCGCTTCAGCTCGTCGCCCTGCTTGAATTCGAGCTTCGACAGGTCGTCCTGATGGCCCTTGAGCGCGCGCACCCAGCCCTTTTCGGACAGGATAACCGTGACCGGCTCCTTCTCGACGAGGGCAGCAGCGAGATCGACTTCAACCTCGGGTGCGTCGTCGAACGTGGAACGGCGCTTACCGAGCGCGGTCTTCTTCGAGTATTTCTCGCGCGTCTCCTTGACCTCTGCAGCGACATGCTCCCACTGCAGCTCTTCCGATTTCAAAAGCTGTTTCAGCTCGCGGCGCTCTTTCGAAAGCTTATCGTGCTCGGCGCGGATCTCGACTTCCTCGAGCTTCGACAGCGAACGCAGCCGCAAGTTCAGGATGGCTTCAGCCTGCACTTCGCTGAGGCTGAACTTCGAGATCAGCTTCGCCTTTGGATCGTCCTCATGGCGGACGATGCGTATCACCTCGTCGATGTTGAGGTAGGCGATCAGATAGCCGGCGAGAACTTCGAGACGGTGCTCGATCTTCTGCAGCCGATGCGTCGAGCGGCGAACCAGAACCTCGATGCGATGCTCGAGCCACTGCCAGAGCACGTCGCGCAGATTGAGCACGTTCGGGATCTGGCCGCTCGACAGCACGTTCATGTTGAGGCTGACGCGGACATCGAGTTCGGTCAGGCGGAAGAGGCTCTCCATCAGCAGAACGGCATCCACCGCGCGGGTCTTCGGCTCGAGGATGAGACGGATCTCTTCCGCGCTTTCGTCACGCACATCGCCGAGGAGCGGCAGTTTTTTCTCGCTCATCAGGTCGGCGATTTTCTCGACGAGCTTCGCCTTCTGCACACCATATGGAATTTCGGTGACGACGACCTGATAGCCGCCACGAGTGGTTTCTTCCTTCGTCCATCGGGCCCTGACGCGGAAGCCGCCGCGGCCGGTCTTGTAGGCTTCGAGTATCTGCTCACGCGGTTCGACGATGACGCCGCCCGTTGGAAAATCGGGACCTGGAATCATTTCGACGAGCTTCTCGATCGTCGCGTTCGGATGCTTGATCAGATGCAGGACAGCGGCGCATAGCTCGTCGACGTTGTGCGGCGGGATGCTTGTCGCCATGCCGACCGCAATACCGGTGGCGCCGTTGGCGAGCAGGTTCGGGAATGCCGCCGGCAGCACGACCGGCTCGTCGACGCGGCCGTCGTAGTTCGGGCGAAAATCGACCGTGTCCTCGTCGATACCCTCTAGGATCAGCGCCGCAGTCTCGGTCATGCGCGCTTCGGTGTATCGCCCGGCGGCCGGGTTATCGCCGTCGATGTTGCCGAAGTTTCCCTGACCGTCGACAAGCGGATAGCGTACGGCGAAATCCTGCGCGAGGCGCGCCAGGGCGTCGTAGATCGCCATATCGCCATGTGGATGGTAGTTACCCATCACGTCGCCGACGATCTTGGCGCACTTGATGTAGCCACCCTCGGGATTGAGGCGCAGTTCGCGCATCGCGTAGAGGATGCGGCGGTGGACAGGCTTCATGCCGTCACGCACATCCGGCAGCGCGCGGTGCATAATGGTCGACAGAGCATAAGCCAGATAACGCTCTTCGAGAGCGGTCCGGAGTTCGACAGGCTCAATCGGGCCGTCGCCCGGCAGAATCGGTTTTGTGGTCATGGCGCATCCCTACAGTGCCTCCGGTGCGCTCTCAAGCCTGAGCGACCTTGCGTCCTACGGGTGACGTCCAGCGCCGCGCCATTTGGGCGCAAGTTGGCGTGCCGCAGCCGGTGCCTTGCGGCCACTGTTCCACAAAGAGGGGAATTCAATCTGGACGTGACCGATGGCGCCAAGGTATTCCCGCGGCTAGATCTTCGACGCTTGAAGCTCAGCAGGAACGCGATCGGTAATGGCTGCACTGGTGCCCGACCTGCCGCAGGTCGAACAGCACATCGTCGAACTCACGAATAAGGCGCGGCAAGAACAGAAGCAGCCGGCTTTAAAAATCAACGCGTTGCTGGCG
This sequence comes from Hyphomicrobium sp. ghe19, assembly GCF_902712875.1. Taxonomy (NCBI): domain Bacteria; kingdom Pseudomonadati; phylum Pseudomonadota; class Alphaproteobacteria; order Hyphomicrobiales; family Hyphomicrobiaceae; genus Hyphomicrobium; species Hyphomicrobium sp. ghe19. Next base: position 2,176,997 of record NZ_LR743509.1, read on the forward strand.
AAGGCGGCGCGCGCCTACGCCGAGCGGGTGGCACGCAGCGGCACGTTCTCGCATACCGCCGACGGCCGCACGCCGGCGCAACGCGCGGAAAGTGCCGGCTATAAGCATTGCGATATCGCCGAAAATCTCGCGATGGATCAGGACAGCCGGGGCTTCGACACCGGCGCTCTCGCTCTCCAAGCGGTTGCGGGCTGGATGAATTCACCACCGCACCGCGCCAACATCATGAGGGCTTCCGTCACCGAAATCGGCGTTGGCGTCGCGCGTGCCCCTGGGCCGAAGCCGAAGTTCATTGCCGTCGAACTCTTCGGACGGCCTGCGACCGAGAGCTACAGTTTCAAGCTGTTCAATTTATCGAACACGGGCGTCAGCTATTCGTTCGACGGTAAAACGCGCGATTTGCAGCCCAACACTTCCGTTTCCATCACCGCCTGCTCTCCGGGCGAACTCGTCCTATCGAAACAGGGCGGGTGGTTTTCGAACGCGACGGAAATCGGACGTACGCGCCCTGAGAACAAGACGGTTTACACGCTGAAATCGACCGCCACCGGCGGAACGACATTGGACGTTTCCGCCCACGGGCAAACTCCTTAACGGGCGCGGCATCTCTTCTGGCGCGGAACACTTTCGGAGCCAGAGCGTTTCTACTCGTTCGTTGAAACGGGAATGAGAGACATCATGCAAGCACGCCACCTCATGATTTACCTGGGTCTCACCATCCTGGCTGTCATTGCAGTCGTCGGCGGAGTTGCCGCGTATCAGCGCACTCAATCCGAAGTGCTGGTCGATACCCCTGCCGTTCGCGTCGAAACCAACAAGGCGACCGGCGAGACAAATGTCGATGCGCCCTTCGCGCACGTCGAAAAAGACGGCCAAGGAACACGCGTAGAGGCGCCCGGCGTAAAGATCGACGTACCCCGCAGCGCACCATCGGATTAGGCGTTCGGTCAAGCCACGTTGACTTAGCCGCCCGTCCAACGACGGACGGCTTTTTCTTTCGACCTAGCCGATCGTTCTCAGGATGCCGCCTTCGACACGCAAAGCCGCGCCGTTCGTCGCGGAGGCTTCTTTCGATGCGGCGTAGACGACCATATTGGCGACTTCCTCTACGGTCGCGAAGCGCTGCAGGAGCGATCCGGGCCGATGAGTCTGCACGAATGTTGCAGCCATTTCATCGGGGGTTTTGCCTGTAGCAGCGGCCATCTGGTTCAGAAATTGATCGACGCCTTCGGATCGCGTCGGACCTGGCAGCACAGCGTTGACGGTAACATTCGTTCCGGCTGTCAGCTGAGCGAGGCCTTGCGTCAGCGAGAGCTGTGCTGTCTTCGTCACCCCGTACTGGATCATCTCCGGCGGGATATTCACGGCCGACTCCGACGATATGAAAATGATGCGGCCCCAGTTTCGTTCGAGCATGCCGGGCAGGTAGGCACGCGACAAACGCACTCCCGACATCACATTCGTTTCGAAGTAACGCGACCAGTCGGCGTCCGAAATTTCGAAGAACGGCTTCGGCTCGAAGATGCCGGCATTGTTGATCAGGATGTCGGCGGACGGCACCGCCTTCACGAGCGCCTCACAGCCCGCCGCTGTCGATACGTCGGCGGCAACTCCGGTGACGGCTGCGGCGTTGACGCTGGCGTGGATCGCCGCGATGCCTTTATCGACCCTTTCCTGCTTCCGGCCGTTGACGACAATTTTCGCTCCCGCGTGCGCCAGGCCCTTTGCGATCGCGAGGCCGATGCCGCCGGTGGAGCCCGTCACAACTGCCGTCATATTCGTGAGATCTACCTTCATGGGATCAATCCAATTGTCATTGATGCTGCTTCAGGCCGGAATTTGAATAATTTCAAATGGCTTTCATGGCGACGTGTGCCCCGTGAGCTGTAGCATGAGCGAAGTTTCGGTATCACGCCGATTTACCATCACGGCGGATACGCAATCTTTGCATACATCCGCTACGTTGGACTTCGGCGATAGGGGCCCCACTTGTCTGGAGGCGCCAGCCATTTAACGCGCGCGGGTCGCCGGAGATCGAATGGCAATCGAGATCGAACGAAAATTTGTTGTGCGCGACGACAGCTGGCGGCAATCGGAGATCGGTTCCGCGCCTATCGAGCAGGCCTATTTCGCGCGCACACCGCACGTGAAGGGCCGCATCCGCATTTTTGGCGACAACGCCTACATCACATTGAAGAGCGCGGTCGGCGGACTGTCACGCCACGAATTCGAATATAAAATACCGGAGGCCGACGCCGTCGAGATGATACGCGAGTTCAGCATCGAACCGCCCATCACGAAGGTTCGCTACGACGTTCCCTTCAAGGGCAACATCTGGACGGTCGACGTATTCGGAGGCGCCAACGACGGCTTGGTGCTTGCCGAGATCGAATTGAAGAGCGCCGATCAGTCGATCGCCCTTCCTCCGTGGATCGGTGAAGAGGTGACGAACAATCCCCGCTATGAAAATTCGAGCCTCGCGCGCACGCCATTCACGACCTGGACCAAGAGCGGCTAGCCACCGGATGCGGCCGGCAAAGGCTGCCTTCAGATGCGGAGCGCCGCTTGGCGATAGGCGCTTGGCGACAGCCCCGTCCACCGGCGGAACGCGCGGGTGAAATGCGCGGGGTCAGAATAGCCGAGCCTTAACGCGATATCGGTCACCGCCGTTTCACTCTCCAGCAGCAACCGCTTCGCGTTGCGGCTCAGCAGATCGTCCACCAGTTCGATGAACGAGGTGCCGTGCGCGCTCAGCCGGCGTTGAAGCGACCTGGACGTAGTGCCGAGCTTGGCGGCGACCCAATCGATGCGCGGATAGCCCTCGTGCAATGCAAGTTCGGTCACCGCCGCCGTCGTCGCCAGGACGTCGCTTTGGCGGGGAACGGGCGGCTCGCTGCGAACATCGCATTCATCCGAGACCGATCCTCCCGAATGGATCGTGTTCCCGAGGAGGGACGCATCGAACTCGATCGCCGGAACGGCGTGCCCGTGCGAGACGTTCGCGCCGAAAATGTCTTCAAGGGGAGCGCGCGGTGAGCCGAGAGGAAGCGCCGTCATCACCACGCTCGGCCGCCATCTAGGCCCCGCATAACCGCGCACGATATCGATGGCGTATCCCAATGCGAGGAATTCGTTGTGGTGACGCCCTTCCGTCTCCGGCTCGATGAACTCGATCGACCAGCGGACGCGCGGTCCGTGACGCGAGACGGTGAGAACGGTCGACGTCTGCAGCATGACGTTCAGGCCGGAGTGGGCCCGCATCATCGCCTGGCTGAGTGTCTCTGCCTTGCATACCCAAGCTCCGAACGCGCTCAGATCCTGGCTCTTCACGGCTCGGCCGAGACGCGCGCCGAAATAGGCGTCGCCGGTATCGCGGGCCGCCTTCTCGAGCAGGCGAAACTGTTCCCGGAGCGGCACTATCAATTCCCGCTGCTCGAGAATTGCGAATGGCAAATCGACCTTGCGAAGAACGCGGGCGATCGACCCGCCCTGGCATTCCATGAAAGTCGCGATCGGGCCCAGGGAACTCGCTCGTGTTACTCCTGAAAGACGAGGCGCCATGCATAGCCCAATGCAAATTCCAACGAATTTGGCGCAAAATGGCAAGCGGGCGAATGGGCTTCAAGTCACGTTGGCGTTATACGCGAGCATCATCGATGCGCGCATTCCCGTCCCAACCAAGAAACCGGGGTGACCCATGACCACTGTCCTACAGGCGACACCCGCGATGACGGTTCCGTTCGAAGATCATATCACTTGGCATACGCTCGACGGTTTTCCGCACCTCGCCTATCACATTTGCGCAGTCGATGAGCAAAAACGCATCGTCGATATTCTGTTCAAGTTCGACGCCAATTCCCAAATTGTGTTGCACCGGCACAGGGCCGACTACATCACGCTGACGCTCCGCGGGGAGCTGCGCATTTACAACGCCAACGGCCAATTGAAGGAGATCCGCCCGACCGGGGCCTATGTTGCCGGGACGGCGAACGGCGAGCCGCATCGCGAAGGCGGGGGTGATGAGGATGTGATCGCGTTCTTCAGCAACCGCAACATCGACGGTGTCGTCTACGAAATTCTAGATGACGACCTCAATACGATTGCGACGCTCGGCATGGAGGAGTTCAAAGCCCTCCACGCCGCGCAACGCGCTTAGTGCCAGCCGTTGTAAGGATCGTAATCGTCGGCCGGCGCGGTCGCGCCGCGCGCATACGTTGGCGGGCGCGACGCGGCTTTTGCTGTTGCCGCTCGAGGCGCAGAGGCTTTTGCATTTGACGCGATTCTGCCACCGAGCGAGCGGACCACCGTCACTTCAGTTCCAACGCGCACGAGCGACGCGAGATGGAGAACATTCTCGTTCAGCATGCGGAAGCAGCCGGACGATTCCGCCTTGCCGATCGACTTCGGGTCATTGGTGCCGTGAATCCGGTAAAGCGTATTGCCGAGATAGATGGCTTTTGCGCCGAGCGGATTGCGAATACCGCCGAGCATGCGCTCCGGCAGTTCTGGCTTTCGCCGCCGCATGTCGGCGGGCGGATACCAATCCGGCCAATCGGCAACGCGTGAGACCTTTTCCTTACCGGTCCACGTGAAGCCCTGGCGGCCCACGCCGATGGAATAGGCATAGGCCGACGTCGCGCTCAGCACGTAGTAGAGCTTCCGCGCGCCAGTATCGATGACGATCGATCCCGGGGAATAGGGTCCGCTGAATGCCACCTGCGCCGGCGCGACGGCGCGGATGTAGGGCTTGTCGCCGCCATTCCTTCCGGGTGTCTTGCTGAGACGGGCTTCTTCGTCAGCGGAAGGTGCGGCGTCCCACGCGCCATAATCATCGCGTTCGTCATAGCGCGATGCCGGATATCGCTGATCGTTGAAGTAATCCCGATCGGTCGGTCTCGGATCGCTGTAACGGGGACCGTCATAACGCGGACCATCGTAACGTGGGCCTTCTCGATCATCGCCGTTGTCGCGACCGCCGTTGTAACGCGGATCGTAGCGGCGCGGATCGTCGTTGCCACTTCCGACTCGATTGTCGGCACGGTTGTCGGCTCTCGGCGGCCCGTCGCGACGATCGAAGTAGCGATCGTCGGCATCGCGGTCGCTCTCCGCGGGATCGGTGTAGCGATCATCGTCGTCCGGCACGACTTGCTGGGGTGCACGGCGTGGACCGTCCCAAGGGTCCCACTGCTGCGCCGATACATGACTTGCACCGCCGGCTATCGCCGTCGCGGCAACGAACGCAAAAAAGAAGCCTTTCATTGAACCCCCGCGCAACTTTGCTCACCCACTACTGGGCTTAACCACTACACACAACCAACACCAACGCAGCCTGACCGTTCCATCGCCGCAACGTTGGCGTTGGATGTGGTCAATCGCGTGGCGAACCGATGGCAGCGGGCGCGAACGAGATTACAAATCGCGTGACGAAACTCAGAGTTCGGGAACGATGTTAGGTCAGCGGGTGCGCAAGACTTCACGCAGACACGCGCGCGTTCTTGGCCGCCTTATTTGTCGATGCTGGATCAGCGGGAGGTTCGGCTGAGAACGTCCATCAGCTCGGCAACCTTCCGGCGCTGATCGGCTGCATCGCCGCTCTGAATGGCATGCTCGACGCAATGGGCCACGTGATCGCGCAGCACCTCTTCCTCGACGCGGCGGAGAGCCGCCCGAACAGCCGAAATCTGCGTCACGACGTCGATGCAGTACCGCCCCTCGTCCACCATTTTGGCGAGGCCGCGAACCTGGCCCTCGATGCGGTTCAGGCGCTTCAGACAGGCGGCTTTGGTTTCTTTTTCCATGTCTTGACGCATACCCCATGGGGGTATATCTGTCAACGACCACCGACGATGGTCCCGGCGCACGGGCGACAGTGCGCGCCCTGAGTTCAGCAAGGAATTACATCATGACCGCTGACGAACCGAGGACAGGAGCCGAACAGAGCGTTCCCGCAAAGAGCTGCTGTTCGCACAATCACGCACCGCCGACTCACGCCGGCAACGTGAAAGATCCGGTGTGCGGCATGACCGTCGATCCGACTACGGCGAAGCATCATGCGGACCATGACGGTAAGACCTATTACTTCTGCTCCGCCGGATGCCGGACCAAGTTCGCCGCCGACCCAATCAAATATCTGAAACCGGAAACTGCCAAAGCCGAGCCCGTCCCGGCGGGCGCAATTTACACCTGCCCGATGCATCCGGAGATCAGACAGGCCGGTCCGGGCTCCTGCCCTATCTGCGGCATGGCGCTTGAGCCCGAACTCGTTACCGCCGAAGCCCAACCCAACGCCGAACTCGAGGACATGACGCGGCGGCTGTGGATTGGCGCGGCGCTCGCCCTTCCCGTTTTCGCTCTCGAGATGGGCAGTCACCTTGTCAATTTGCACCACATCATCAATCCGACGGTATCGAACTGGGTGCAATTCGCGCTCGCGACACCTGTCGTGCTCTGGGCAGGATTTCCGTTCTTCGAGCGCGGCTGGAAATCGCTCGAGACGCGCAATCTCAACATGTTCACGCTGATCGCGCTCGGCACAGGCGTCGCGTGGATCTATAGCGTCGTCGCCACGCTGTTTCCGGGCCTCTTTCCGCCGTCGCTCCGGGGAATGGACGGCGCCGTTCCGGTCTATTTCGAAGCGGCTGCCGTCATCACCGTGCTCGTTCTCGTCGGGCAGGTCTTGGAACTTCGGGCGCGCGAGCAAACGAGCGGGGCTATCCGCGCCCTTCTCAATCTTGCTCCGAAGACGGCGCGGCTTCTGAAAGCCGATGGCTCGGACGAAGAGGTGCAGATCGAGGCGATTTCAGTCGGCGACCGGCTGCGCGTTCGTCCTGGTGAACGCATCGCCGTCGACGGCAGCGTCGTCGATGGCAAGAGCAACGTCGATGAATCGATGGTGACGGGAGAACCGCTTGCTGTCTCGAAAAGTGTTGGAACGAAGGTCATCGGCGGCACGATCAACGGATCGGGCGCGCTCATCGTTCGAGCCGATAAGGTCGGCCGCGATACGATGCTCGCGCGCATCGTGCAAATGGTCGCCGAAGCCCAGCGCAGCCGCGCGCCCATTCAGCGCCTCGCCGATCAAGTTGCCGGATGGTTCGTGCCGCTCGTCATCGCCGTTGCGGTGCTTGCGTTCGCCGCCTGGATGACGTTCGGCCCCGAACCGCGCTTCTCGTATGCGCTCGTTGCTGCCGTTTCGGTGCTTATCATCGCCTGCCCTTGCGCGCTCGGGCTCGCGACTCCGATGTCGATCATGGTCGGTGTCGGCCGTGGCGCGCAGTCCGGCGTGCTGATCAAGAATGCCGAGGCTCTCGAGCGCATGGAGAAAATCGACACGCTCGTGGTCGATAAGACCGGCACGCTCACGGAAGGCAAGCCGAAGGTGACGGCGATCCGCACTGCGTCCGCGATCAGCGAGGCCGATCTGTTGAGGCTTGCGGCCAGTCTCGAGCAGGCGAGCGAGCATCCGCTCGGTGCGGCCATCGTGCTCGAAGCGCGGGATCGAAATATTGCACTATCGGATGTTCGCGATTTCGCTTCTCCTTCGGGCAAAGGCGTGTCCGGCGTTATCGACAATCGCAACGTCGTCATCGGCAATCGAACGATCTTCGACGAGGCGGGTATCGATACGTCGGCTCTTGCCGCCGATGCTGAAACGTTACGGGGCGATGGCGCAACAGCGGTTTACGTCGCGATCGACGGCAAAGCCGCGGGGATCATTGCGGTCGCCGATCCGATCAAGGCGACGACGCTGTCAGCGGTTCACAAGCTCAAGGCCGACGGCGTCCATGTCGTCATGCTCACCGGCGACAACGCGACAACGGCCAAGGCCGTCGCGGCCAAGCTCGGCATTGACGACATAAAGGCCGACGTTCTGCCCGAGGATAAGGCCAATTTCGTTGCTGAACTCAGGCGCAAGGGTCGCGCGGTGGCTATGGCCGGCGACGGCGTCAACGATGCGCCGGCGCTCGCCGCGGCCGACGTCGGGATCGCGATGGGAACCGGCACGGACGTTGCCATCGAAAGCGCCGGCATTACCCTCGTCAAAGGCGACCTCGAAGGGATCGCACGAGCGCGGGAACTCTCGGAAGCGACGATGTCGAATATCCGGCAGAACCTGTTCTTCGCCTTCGTCTATAACGCGGCGGGCGTGCCGATCGCAGCGGGTGTTCTGTATCCGGTCTTCGGATTGCTCCTATCTCCGATCATCGCAGCCGCTGCAATGGCGCTGTCGTCCGTGAGCGTGATCGCAAATGCGCTTCGGCTTCGCCACACCGACGTCGGCTAGTTGCGATGTTGCATCGTGATTTGCCGGCAAAGGACGCATGCGTTCAATGCATTGCCTCTCTGATCACATCGAACGACCGCACTTCATAGTTCGGGTGGAGATTGTTCAGGAACTCGAGTGGCGGCTCGTCGATTTCGGGCCGCCTCCAGCTGAGATCGAACGTCAGCAGGGCGCGCCCCGGCTCTGTGGCGTGATTTACTCCTTGAAATCGCGCTCTGAAACCCGAGCCGCGCAAAAGCTCGTCCAAGTCGGGAAACGGAGGACGGTCGGCGGTCGACGCAACGACGAGCCGTGCCCGCTGATCGCGGGGGATGCGGATGTCGATCCAGGGCAGTGCCGCGAGCGTCAGAATAATCAAAATCGTCCCGGCCGAGCCGAGTAACAGCTGGCCACCGCCGAAGCAGATGCCGACGACGCTCACTGCCCAAATTGTTGCGGCCGTAGTGACGCCCGAGACCAAATTCTCGCGTTTCAGAATGACGCCGCCGCCGATGAAGCCAACGCCCGTGAGGATGCCGAGTGGCAGACGCATCACGTCCATGGTCGTGAACGTGTCGGGCGTCTTGCCTGCAAGACCGAGCAAGATGTTGGCTTGGCTCGTCGCGATGCAGGCGGCAAGGCCGACCAGGACCGTGGTGCGCAGCCCCGCACTGTGGCTCGCACTCTCCCGGTTCAGACCGATCAAGAAGCTCGCGATCAGCGTTAGTACCAAACGCACCGTGATATCGAGGGCGGTGGGATGTAAGTGCATTTCCATCGCGAAATTCCTCCGGTCTTAAGATCGGGACTTCACATTTCGCATACCCGTTGCCGGCTTCGAATTCATCTGCCGTTGCGGCAATCGAAATTATTAACTGCATCACCAGCGTGAGACCGACGCCATCTTGCCGTTTAGGCCGCTGTCGTTTTACCTCTCGCAGATGAGCTTCGGGCCCGCTATTTTCCACGCGCCATCAACGTCATCAACCGGTGGATTGCCATGACACGCCACCGCCTGCTGCTTATTGCCCTTCTTATCTGGGCTCTCGCGATGATCCTGCCGGATTTCGCGCGCGTGGTGCGTCCGCTTGGGTCGTTTGGATTTTACGCCGACAGCGACGGCTTGATCTATGACGTCAGGGGACCGTTCGAAAGCGAAGCCAAGTCTCCTGCTTGGCAAGCGGGCGTGCGCCCGGGAGATCGCCTCGACTTCTCGCGGATGCGCTGCATTCCCTTTGATGCGTATGTTTGCACAAGCACGATAACATCCGTCGGTGGCAACGAATATGTGCTGGCGGGACGGCAGACGACCATTGACCTCTTGCCGACGGCGGCGGAGGGCGCGCGTGACGTGACGCTGATCGCCGTGCCGCGTCCGACGAATTGGTTCGCTCGTCTGGTTTTGCTCCTCGATCAGTTCGCGGGCATCGCCGTCATCCTTGGGGCCGGCTGGCTTGTCTGGACGCGGCCAAGCCGCATGACGTGGGGCTTTTTCCTCTATGTGATCTGGTACAATCCCGGGCAGGCCTACGAGTTTTATGCGCAGTTGCAGCGCTGGCCACTTTTGCTTCTGGTGCAAAACGCTCTCGGAAGCATTTCACAAGCGGTGGGTTATGCGGGCCTTCTGGTCTTCGTGATGCGGGCGCCGACCGGCTCGATCCAGCCGCAGTGGGTGAGTTTCGAGAGGGCCATTCTCGCGCTCACTCCCGTCGTAGCGGTCGCGCTGATGGCGGCCTACGGCAGCTCATTCGGCTTTCAAACCGAGCTTGTGAGCCGCGTGACGATCCTCTTCGGCATTTTTGTCAGTATCACAGCAGTCGCTATCTTGCTGGCCAGACGGCGAACCCTTTCGCCCAAGGACAATCAGCGTCTCAGATGGGTTATGTGGGGCTGTCTGATCGGGCTGCCGGCGTTCGTCCTGGCTGATCTCAACGAGTACACGACGCTTCTAAGCAACTGGAACGGGCTCGTGATGTCCGAAGACGTTGCCGGGCTGCTCTATTTGCTTAACGGCGTCTTGTGCCTCTTCGTCGTCGAAGCCGTGCGCCGCGACCGCGTCGTCAGCGTTGCGATACCGCTGCGCCGCGTCACCCTTCTGGCTCTGTTGATGAGCGTTCCGGCACTCCTTCTCCATCAACAGGCGGAGCATCTGCATGAGTTCGTCGAACTTCCGGGCTGGTCGTGGCTCGGAATCGGCGCACTCGTTCTCTATATCATCGGCCGGCTGCATGAATGGTCGGTTGAACTGGCCGACCGCTTTTTCAACCGCTCGCTCGACAAGTCGGCGAAAGAGATCGGAGAGGCATTGGTGCGGGCGAAGACTCCAACCGAGATCGACCGGCTTCTGGCGGACGGCGTCCTGCGGGCATTGAAATTGTCATCCGCGGCGACTTTTCGCGGGGCGGACACGGCCTTTCGACGCTTCGAGAACAGTGCCGGCTGGGATGATAAAGCGGTGCGCGATCTCCGCATCGGCGGCGCGGCAATGGAAAATCTGCGCCAAGGCGAGGCTGGCCTCTTCGATAAGACGGGAGCGACGGAGGCCGGTTTTCCGAGCGGGCTCGATTTGCCGATCCTTGCGGTTCCGGCTGCGAACCGCGTCCACTGCTATGCGGTGATGCTTTATGGCCCGCACGTGTCGGGGACAGATATCGATTCGAACGAGCGGGAGATGCTCGTGAAACTCGGCGAGCACGCCGCGGACGCCTATGCGCGCGCTGAAAATGAGGAACTGCGGAAGACGATTGCGGAACTCAAGACTGCTCCCGGCTTACACTCTGGGCGGGCGTGACAGTGTCTAGACGTGCAAAAGCCGCGATTACGCATGCGTACCCGCGGCCTTATATCATCTAACTCGAAAGCGAAACGTGGCTGCCGGCCAGACTTTTGGCCCTACCGGCAGTCGGACGTCACTTAAGCGTTCTGAATGACGCTAACGGCGATCTTGCCCGAGCGGCGATCGGTTTCCGTTTCGAAAGCGACCTTCTGGCCCTGCGAAAGGCCGCGCATGCCGGCGCGCTCAAGAGCGGTCGCGTGCACGAATACGTCGTTTCCGCCCTGGTCCGGAGCAATGAAGCCGAAGCCCTTCTGGTCGTTATAGAATTTCACGGTACCCGTGATCATAGAATGTTCCTTTTAAGCCTAGTTTTTTGAGGCTGACGCATGCGTCAATATGATCGCCTGCGCCGACCTCAGTTCGATTTTGGAAAGACGTCTGTGCGCTTGGCTGCGCCAGAGGCGGAGTGCCTCGCAATATCCGGCCAAAGTTCGATGGTCCGTCGATAGCACGCATGAGCCCGGTTGGATACCGCTAGTTTTTAGCTTCCGATCAACTTTTTACGTCAAGCCCGGCAAAGGGTTCCGTTTGACGGCTCTGGAACAAACCATAAAGCCTAATTGTCTATTTAGGAGTACGGGCAAGGCCGCGCGCCGCCTTTCCGCGTTGTAGCGGCCGAAAAATGGGCCGCATGGGCCCCTACGAGACACCAGCTCAGCTGTGAGGCTTCATGAATGTCGGTTTTATCGGACTGGGGCATATGGGCTCCGGCATGGCGGCGAACCTGCTCAAGGCCGGACACGATGTCACCGTCTACAATCGGACCCGCGCGAACTCCGACTCGCTGGCGTCCAAAGGGGCGAAGGTCGCCCCGACGCCCGGGGACGCGTGCAAGGGCGACGCCGTTTTCACGATGCTCGCAAACGACAGGGCGGTCGAGGATGTGGTTTACCAAGACCACGGCGTGCTTGCGTCGTTGAAACAGGGCGCCGTCCATATTTCCTCCAGCACGATCAGCGTCGCCCTGTCGAAGAAACTCGCGGATGATCACGGCAGAAAAGGCCAACGCTACGTCGCAGCTCCTGTGTTTGGCCGTCCGGATGCGGCTGCCGCTGCAAAGATCTTCGTCGTCGCCGCAGGGAAAGGCGAAACATTAAACAGCGTGTCCCCTCTCCTCGACGCTGTCGGGCAAAGGACGTTCACGATTTCTGACCAGCCGGAAGCGGCGAACATCGTCAAACTCAGCGGCAATTTCCTCATCGCAACGGTGATTGAATCGCTTGGAGAGGCGATGGCGCTCGTCGGGAAAGCGGGCGTCGATAAGCATGAGTATCTCGAGGTTCTGACGTCGACGCTGTTCGGCGCTCCAATCTACAAAACTTACGGGACGCTGCTCGCCGACGCCAAGTTCCAGCCGCCAGGCTTTGCCGCTCCGCTTGGATTGAAGGATATCGAACTTGCTTTGGCCGCGGGCCGGGAATTGCGTGTCCCTCTGCCGATAGCGAGCCTGTTGCGGGATCGCTTTCTGACTTTGCTCGCCAACGGCGGTGACAATCTCGATTGGTCCGCCATCGGCGGGCTTGCCGCAAAGGACGCAGGCGGCGCATAATTTTTCTTTGCGTCGCGGCGCTCAAAGCCGGATATTTTGCAACGAGAGAGATAGCGGACGCGCCCGGCGGCTATCGCAATGTTTTTAAAATTCTATTGGCCTTCGATATTCGGAAGAGAGGGTCGTGCTTTTCTGATCGTCGGAGTTTCTGCTGGGACGGTGTCGTCATGAGCAGGTCGATTACGATTGTAAAAGCTGGCCTTCCGCCGGGTCCCAAGGGCACCCTGATTGGAGGCAACATCTCCCAGATCGGGCCGCGCCGCGTCGATTTTTTTCTCGATCTTGCGCGGACGTATGGCCCCATCGCCAGTTTTCGCGCCGGCCGGTGGCGCCTCTTTCTCGTCAGCGATCCGGAGCTTATCCAGCAGGTTCTGGTCACCGATGCGCGGCACTACATCAAGCATTTCGGTGCTCGCGCTTTCAAGCCCATCCTCGGCAACGGTCTCGTGACGAGCGAAGGCGCGTTCTGGCTCAGCCAACGCCGGCTCATGCAGCCCGCATTCCTCAAGGCGCAAGTGCTCTCCTACGCGCCGATCATGGCCGAGCTTGCGAATGCGATGGTTTCGAAATGGTCTCCCGGACAGGCCGTCGATCTCGAGTACGAATTCAGCGTACTGACAAGCGCGATCGCGCTCAAAACGCTTTTCGGCCTCGATGACCGCGGCAATCACGACGGAGTCTATCGAAGCCTGATGGAGGCTTTCGATCTCCTGACAGTCCGGCTCGACGCGACTTTCAAATTGCCGATCTCTTTTCCTACTCCGGCCAACATCAAGATGCGCCGGGCCATCGCGCGCATCATAGATCTCATCGATGACTTCATTGCGCGGGGAAGATCTCGTCCGCTTGGCAACGATCTGCTTTCGACGATGATCATGGCGCAGCGCGAGGACGGCTCGCGGATGACCGACCAACAGCTTCGCGACGAAGCGATGACGCTCTATCTCGCCGGTTACGAAACGACGGCGCTGACGCTGACGTGGAGCTGGTACCTGCTCTCCCAACATCCGAGCGCTGAACGGAAGCTCGCCGACGAGTGGGCCCGGGTACTCGGCGGACGAACTCCGACAGCCAATGACCTCGCATCCCTTCCCTACACAGCGGCCGTCATCAACGAGGCTATGCGGCTCTATCCTCCCGTCTACGCGATCGGCCGCGAAGCGACGACCGATCTCGAACTCGGCGGCTACCGCGTCAAGCGCGGCTACACGATCCTGATGAGCCAATGGGTCAGTCACCGCGATCCAAAATATTTTCCGGAACCCGAGCGGTTTTTGCCTGAGCGCTGGCTCGATGGATTGGCGACGCGGCTTCCGAAATTTGCCTATTACCCGTTCGGTGGCGGCCAGCGCCTTTGTATCGGCAGCCATTTTGCGACAATGGAAGCGGCGATTGTCCTTGCGACCGTCGGGCAAAAATACAGGTTCACCATTGCTCCCGATGCGGTGATCGATATCAAGCCGCAAATCACGCTGCCGCCCAAGTACGGCATGCCGGCGACGCTCGAACTTCGTTGACGCATTCACGCAATTGTCTTCATTCACAGCGCGTCAACTTATATCGCCGCGTCCACAGCCAATCGGGATTTCACACATGAGCGCAAAGGTCGTTGTAGTCACAGGCGGTGCTCAGGGCATCGGCCGTGCCGTCAGCTACGCTTTCGCCGCAGCGGGATATGCGGTCTCGATCGCCGATCCCGCGGAAGATGCCGGCGAGGAAGCGGCGGCGCATATTCGAAACCTCGGCGCACTGTGCCTCTACGAACGCGCGGACACGTCGCAAGAGAGCGACGTTCAGCGCTGGATCGCCCGGACCGTCAAAGATCTTGGTTGTCCGCATGTGCTCGTCAACAATGCGGGCATCCTCGCCAATCGGCCTTTCCTCGAACTTCCGATTGCGGAATTCGATCGTGTGCAAGCCGTCAACGTCCGAGGCACGGTCCTTTGTTCGCAAGCCGCTGCGCGAGAAATGGTGAAGCACGGGCAGGGCGGCGCAATCATCAATATCTCGTCGACCCGCGCCTTCATGTCTGAGCCCGGGACGGAAGCCTATACAGCGTCAAAGGGTGCAATCTCCGCGCTGACGCACGGTATGGCGATCAGTCTTGGCCCAGCCGGCATCCGCGTGAATTCCGTGAGCCCGGGCTGGATCGAGACGAGCGACTGGCAATTCTCAGGGCGAGCGAAAGAACCTCACCATTCAAAGGCCGACAACGATCAGCACCCGGCCGGTCGTGTCGGCGTGCCCGAGGACATCGCCAAGGCGTGCCTGTTTCTTGCGGACAGCGCCGATTTCATGACCGGCCAGAACATCACGATCGACGGCGGCATGACCGTGAAAATGATCTACGTATGATTTGACTGTTTGGGCCCAAAATCGCACCGCAATCCGGGAATAGAATCACGCAGCGCACAGATCAGGACAGATGCTCGTGACAAACGCCATTATCGAGAATGTCTCGGATACCGCTTTTTGGGTTGCGCATTACCGCAGCATCGAGACAAAGCGGGACGACGCGCTTTTTCGCGATCCCCTTGCTGGCGTCCTCGCGGGTCATCGTGGAAAGTCGATCGCCGACGCCATGCCCCGAGGTTTCATGACATCATGGGTCATCGCGATCCGGACGCGCATCATCGACGATTTCATTCACGATGCCGTCGCTCAAGGCGTCGACACCGTTCTCAATCTCGGCGCGGGGCTGGACACTCGTCCATATCGCATGGATCTCCCCTCGTCCTTTCAATGGATCGAAGCCGATTATCCGCACGTGATTGCGTATAAGGAAGAGCGGCTCGCGGGAGAAACGCCGCGTTTCAAACTCACGCGAATCAAATGCGATTTGGCGGACGACGACGCGCGGCGGCGGCTCTTTGCCTCGACCAATGCGCAAGCCGGGAAGCTGCTTGTTTTGACCGAAGGGGTCGTTCCATATTTGAGCCCCGAGCAGGCGGGCGCGCTCGCAGAGGATTTGCGAAGTCTCGATCGTGCGGCAGGTTGGATTGTCGATTTCTTTTCGCCGGAGCTAATCAAAACGCGCGAGCGGATGATGGCCGGCCGATTGAAGAATGCGCCGTTCCGATTTCAGCCGGCCGACTGGTTCGGGTTTTTCGAAGCGCGCGGCTGGCGAACGGACGAACTGCGCTATTTGGGCGAGGAAGGCGACCGCCTCGGCAGGCCGATCGAGATGCCGCTGCTCGGGAAGGCAATGGTCATCATACAAATGTTGTTCATGTCGAAGGCGCGAAGGGAGCGGTTTCGCAAAGCCGCTGGCTACGCGATGCTCAAGCCCGCTTCGAATTAGCTCCGGGGTCAGTGCAAAGCAAAGCCCCAGCACTGTTGCGCCGGGGCCTCGAGCGGTTTCATCAAACAACCGCGCCTTTGGCTCGTCACCAAAGATAATTAAACGCCTCGCCTCAGTACGCTTGCAAGGAGGCCGACAACGATGAACACAACGGCAACGACCAACAGCAGGTGAGCACCGGACATTGCAGTGCCAGCCACACCGCCGAAGCCCAGGGCAGCGGCAACGATCGCGACAATCAGAAAGACGATCGCGTAATAAATCAGGTTACCACCCATGTGGTCCTCCATATCAATTTGTTCGAGAATTCAACGCGCGCCGGAGTCATTGAGTTCCGTCGGCGCAGAAAGCAATTTCTGCACTGAAAAACCGGAACTTCTTGATCGCGGGTGGAGAGGGTCGCGCTGACGCGCAGCCGGAATTAAGAACCGCCAGTAAATGCCTTTCGGAAATCCTCGGACGATAGCTCTTCGAGGACGGCACGAAGATCGGCTGCGCGCTTATCGCCAAACGTTTTTTCGAAACGCCCTTGGGCATCGGCCCAAAGCTTGCTCGTCTGCTCGAGTTTCTTCCGGCCGGCCTTTGTCAGCGTCACGTGCTTGACCCGGCGATCCTTCTTGTCCGGCACCAAGGCGACGTAACCATCGCGGATCAGTGGCTTGAGCGTGTGACCCAGCGCCGACAGGTCCATCACCATTTCCGCGGCGAGTTCGCGGAGGGCCGGCTCTCGCATAATATCGATTTGGGCCAACAGGCCGAACTGAGTCGCGCGGAGACCGCTCGGCGCGAGTGCATCGTCATAGACCTGCCCCAGCATGCGGCTGGCGCGGCGGAGCATCGAATTATTGCACTCGCGTGTCATTTGGAACCTCGGTGGAACAATCTGGCGTACCCAGAAAAAAATTTCAAGGCATATGCCACTGTTTTTCTTCGGCTAAATCCTGCGCGGCCGTGGTGAACGTCCGAACGGCGATAAAATGCGCTTGATTTTCGTCGGCATCCGCACTTGATTACTGGCATATGCCAGTAATCTTATCGGAGATGCTTCATGCTCGGCAAAGTGACCGCGACGACAGTTGCAACGCAGACAATCGAGGGCGCCAACGGCGTTCGCTACGCCTACCGCCGATTTGGCAATTCGAGCGACGTTCCGCTCGTTCTATTTCAGCATTTTACCGGCACGATGGATTTCTGGGATCCGGCGCTGCTCGATGCTCTCGCGGCGGAGCGTGAAGTCATCATCTTCAACAATACCGGCGTCGCGTCGACCAGCGGCACCACGCCGAACACGGTCCGGCAGATGGCGCGCGATGCGTTGGCCTTCATCGACGCGCTCAAACTCGACAAAATCGACGTTCTCGGGTTTTCGCTCGGCGGTTTCATTGCGCAGGACATCGCACTTGCGCGTCCTCACCTCGTGCGACGTCTCATTCTCGCCGGAACCGCACCGCAGGGCGGTCCCGGGCTTCACGGCTGGCGGCAAGATATCTATAATGCGACGCACGCGGACAATCCTGGAGCCGGGACCCTGCTCTACATCATGTTCAAGCAGACGCCGACGAGCCAAGCGAAGGGCAACGAATATCTCGGCCGCTTCATGGAGCGGAAGGATCGCGACGCGCCGGGAACACTAGCGACACGCGACGCGCAATACGATGCGGTTGTGGAATGGGGCATCCCGGATCACAATAAGCTGCAGCGCCTCGCGGCCATCACTCAGCCGACGTTCGTCGCGAATGGCGACGCCGATTTCATGTGTCCGACGCGCCTTACGCATCTGATGGGCGGTCTCATTCCGCACGCCCAAGTGAAGATCTACCCTGACGCCGGACACGGATTCCTCTGGCAGCACCATGGAGAATTCGCTGCCGACGTGAACGCATTTCTATCTGTGTGAGGGGCGATGTGAGGAGTGCATGAAGATGAAAGCCCAGTCCAAGATGGAAACAAAGCCGTTCACCGGAAAGCGCATCGTCGTTCGAACGCCACACAGCGTTGACGACGTGCTGAACCGGCTTCGCAGCGTTATGGGATCGACCACGGTTCCCGACATCCTGTCCTTGGCGAAGGCACAGCCGAGCCAAGCGGAGTTCGCGCGGCAAACCGAAGAGCGTTTCGTCGGTGAAAGCGGCTTCATGCTGTTTCACGTCATCGATCACAGCGGCTGGCTTCCGATCTACGGCATCAAGCGGCGGGCCGTGCGCTGGATCCTCGGCAATCCGCTGTTGGCGATTACGATGATCCGTCACGACATCACGGCGGGGCTTTTCGCGCCCGTCGAGCTGCTCGTGACGGACAATCCCGGGGACGGAGGCTCGACGATAACGTACTTGCTGCCGTCGTCTCTTATGGTCATCGAGGAGAACAAGCCGCTGCTTGATGCAGCGCTGGATCTCGACAAAAAGCTCGCCGATCTAGTCGCTCACGGCGCGGGCAGCGATTGAGGCTGTAATTGCGGCAAACATAATCGTCTTGAGCAAAACCGATTTTCCGAACTTTTCAGGCGTCTTCGGCCCCAAGAAACTGGTTAGCGCGCTGAAACCATAACGCCGCGAGCTGGTTTGCTTTGAGGTTGCACAGACCGCAAAGGAGATGACGAATGAAGCTTGCGACAACGGCTGCACTCTTGGGTGCCAGCATGCTCGCGTTCACGGCAACGACGGCATCGGCCGAAATCGTTTGCAATAGTGACGGCGACTGTTGGCACGTGAAGACACGTCATACATACGCCCCGGAACTGCATCTTCGGGTGCATCCGGACGATTGGAAGTGGCGCGAGTCCGATGCTGCGCACCACCGCTGGCGCGAGCATGAGGGCCACGGCTATTGGCGCGGCGGCGTGTGGGTCGACTTGTAAGATAGAAGCTTTTGTTGGCGCGGGCGACTCCCCTTGCGGGGAGCCGGCCGCCCGCGCTTACAACGGAATGTTGTCGTGCTTCTTCCACGGATTTTCGAGCGTCTTGTTCCGCAGCATGTTGAGCGCGCGGCAGAGACGCTTTCTCGTTGCTGACGGTGTGATGACCTCGTCGATGTAGCCGCGCTCGGCCGCAACGAACGGATTTGCGAAGCGCTTCTTATATTCGTCGATGCGCGTCTGGATTTTCACTGGGTCCGAAAGCTCTGAGCGATAGAGAATTTCCGCCGCGCCCTTGGCGCCCATGACGGCGATTTCGGCTGTCGGCCACGCATAGTTCACGTCGCCGCGAATGTGCTTCGAGCTCATCACGTCGTAGGCGCCGCCGTAGGCCTTACGGGTGATGACGGTCACTTTCGGAACGGTGGCTTCGGCAAACGCAAAGAGCAGCTTGGCGCCGTGCTTGATCAAGCCGCCGTATTCCTGCGCGGTTCCGGGCAGGAAGCCCGGCACGTCGACGAACGTCACGATCGGAATATCGAAGCAATCGCAGAAGCGCACGAAACGGGCGGCCTTGCGCGAGGCGTCGCTGTCGAGCACGCCGGCGAGGACCATCGGCTGGTTCGCGACGATACCGACGGTCGAGCCTTCCATGCGCGCAAAGCCCGTGACGATGTTCCTCGCAAACGCTTCCTGGATTTCGAAGAAGTCGGCTTCGTCGACGACCTTCAGGATCAGTTCCTTGATGTCGTACGGCTTGTTCGGATTATCCGGGATGATCGTATCAAGAGAGTGGTCGAGGCGATCCGGGCTGTCATGGGTCGGAATGACCGGCACGCCGGCCTTGTTGCTCGACGGCAGGAAATCCATCAACCGGCGCATCTGCAGAAGCGCTTCGAGATCGTTCTCGTATGCCTTGTCGGCGATCGACGACTTCGTCGTGTGAACCTTGGCGCCGCCGAGCTCTTCCGCCGTCACGTTCTCGTTCGTCACGGTTTTGACGACGTCGGGACCGGTGACGAACATATAGCTCGTGTCTTTCACCATAAAAATGAAATCGGTCATCGCCGGCGAGTAGACGTCGCCGCCTGCGCACGGGCCCATGATCACCGAGATCTGGGGAATGACGCCTGATGCGAGAACGTTGCGCTGAAACACTTCGCCGTAGCCGCCGAGGGCATCGACACCCTCCTGAATGCGGGCGCCGCCGGCGTCGAAAACGCCGACGATCGGCGCGCGGTTCTTGAGCGCCATATCCTGAATCTTGGTGATCTTCTTGGCGTGCGTCTCGGAGAGCGAGCCGCCCATGACCGTGAAGTCCTTGGCGAAAACGTAAACGACGCGGCCGTTGATCGTGCCCCAACCGGTAACGACGCCGTCTCCCGGGACCTTCGTTTTTTCCATTCCGAAGTCGGTGCAGCGGTGCTCGACGTACATGTCGAACTCTTCGAACGAGCCTTCGTCCATCAAAAGCTCGATGCGTTCCCGCGCCGTCAGCTTGCCTTTGGCGTGCTGGGCGTCGATCCGGGCGCGGCCACCGCCCAGACGGGCGTTGTCGCGACGCTTCTCAAGCTCATCGATAATGTCTTTCATGGAACCCCTGGGCTGGCTCGGGAGAAATATGCTGGAACGGCTCTCTAGCATGGCTCCGATGCAGCGCAAACGGTGAGTTGTCGCGAGCCCCGGCGAGGGCTTCCGGCGGTCGCCTCGGGCTCGAAATCAGCCGTTTTTCAAGGGTGTGGGGCCGGGTTCACTGGCGAGACGGCTGGCAAGATCGGCAATCTTTACCTCAACGAAGCCCGCGCCTCGGATCGGCTCAATCACGATCGCATGCCCTCGCCCGGCAGCCCAAGCCAGCGTCGAGCCCACGAAGTCGGCTATCGGATCGGCGATGACGCGCTTCCCGGCCAGCTTTTTCATGTGAGCTTCTGCGTCGGAGCGGCTGGAGAAGATGTGCAACCGCTCGGCCGACCGGGGCTTCTCCGTGCCCGGCGTCAACAGGGGGCTGTCCTCGCCCCCAACGTAATAGACCTCGCCTTTTTGACGGACGGCGGCAGCGTAGAGAGGGACGGCCTCCAATTTCAGCCGGATAATGAGGTCTCGCGGATCGATCTCGGCCTCGATCGGGTCGGAGACCCAATCGGTCCCGACGAAGCCTTTAGCCGTCGCGATACCCGGCAGAATGTCGGTCACGAAGACTTCGAGCGTGATGTCCTGAAGCTTGCTGTTGCCGGCCAGCGCCTCGGCCCAGCGCTCGGCTTCGATGGGGCTCGACCAGAAGAGCTGGACCGTGCGCCCCGAAACTTTCTGCGACGGAACGGAAGCATTCTCCTCATCGGCGAGCGTTAGCACGCGGCCCTCGCCCACCGCCCGGCGGATGAACCGGTCGCGTTGCGCTAGCTCTGGAATGCGCGGCGCATTGAGCATGGGTATCGGTTCCGTCGACCCGAATCAGTGTGGAAATGTTGGCGCGAAATGCGCGTTAAGAGCAAGCCGGTCTCGCGTGCAACTCGCCGATTGCCAAACCGTGGGCAACCAACGGCGAGCCGTCCGCCCTTGATTTGTCGTCCGCGAACCCATAAATAGCTTCCTCCAACAACTTGGAGTGGCTTGGACGCGATCCGTCAGCCGAGATTCGCGTGACCGAACTACTCATTGTCCTGGGCCTCATTCTTCTCAACGGCCTTTTTGCGCTTTCCGAGCTGGCAGTCGTTTCCGCCCGGCGTCCGCGCCTCCAGGCAATGGCCAACGCAGGCCAGCGCGGCGCTCACAGCGCCCTGGCGCTGTCTGCCGATCCCGGACGCTTCCTGTCCGCAGTTCAAATCGGGATCACCCTGATCGGCATCATCAACGGTGCTTATTCCGGCGAGACGTTCGGCGAATACGCATCGGAGTACCTGCAAGATCTCGGATTTAGCCGAGCGGTGGCCGATCCGGTGGGATTTGGCGTCGTTATCGCGGTCATCACCTATCTTTCGGTTATCGCCGGCGAACTGGTGCCGAAGACTTTGGCGCTCCGCAATTCCGAAGGCATCGCCTGCGCAGTCGCGCCCATCATGACGGCGTTCGCCAGTGCCGCGGGACCGGTGGTTTGGCTGCTCGACAGGTCGACCCAACTGGTCTTTCGCGCTTTGGGACTTTCGCGAGAAAGAGAAAGCCGGGTCACCGACGAAGAGATCAAGACTTTGATCTCCGAGGCCGAAACCGCTGGCGTGCTGGAGAGCGGCGAAGGCGAACTCATCTCGGGCGTCATGCGCTTGGCTGACAGGGCCGTCATCGGCCTCATGACGCCGCGTACGGACGTCGACTGGATCGACATCCACTCGTCCGAAGCCGACATGAAAGAGCGGCTGATTTCAACGCCGCACTCGCGTTTGCCAGCGGGCGAAGGCTCGACCGACAAATTGATCGGCGTGGTGCAGACGCGCGAACTGCTCGCCGGACTTCTTGCGGGTAAGCCGTTCGAGGTCGCCGCTTACATCCGCAAAGCGCCGATGATTCCTGAGACGACGTCGGCGCTCGATGTTTTATCGGTGCTGCGGGGTGCGGAAGTACCGATGGCGCTGATCCACGATGAGTATGGGGAATTCGAAGGCCTGGTGACACCAGCCGACATTCTGGAAGCGATCGCGGGCGTATTCAAATCCGACACCGAAGGTTACGAGCCGCATGCCGTCGAGCGCGACGACGGTTCCTGGCTCTTGTCCGGATCCATGCCAGTCGACGAAATGGCCGATAAGATCGGTATTGAGCTTCCGGAAAGCCGTTCGTACGAGACTGTCGCCGGGTTTGTGCTGGCGAAACTGCAGCACATACCGAAGACCGGCGAACACGTCGATATCAGCGGATGGCGCTTCGAGGTTGTCGATCTCGACGGCAGACGCATAGACAAGGTGCTGGCGAGCCGCTTGACACAATTGCGCCGCCGCGCGCCCTAGGACGTCGAAGCCGTCAGCTCCAGAAAACGGATTGCGGAATCGAATTCGGCTCTGCGTCCACAGCGCCTTGCGGCGGCTTCAGCATCCTCGCCCCAAACCGAGATCTGGTAGTCTTCATCGACGTGCGCGGCTTTCCACGCGGCGTCGGGGCTCAGCCACTGCCGGAACACGGCCAGCGTTATCAATGCCGATCCGGTCAACGTCGTCAGCACATGAAGCGCCGTCAACCGGAACGCGTCGTGCGGTAAAGCCTTCGAGAATGCCGCGAGCGAAGCTTCGGGCTGGGCAACATGAACGACGCCCGCAACGACCTCGAAATGCGCCGGAAGCGTCGTGTTCGCCCAGGCGACGATCGGGTCCCAATGCTCGGATTGGCTTTCGACAAGTTTCGGAGGCATCGTTGCCCGGTAACAGACGAGATCGCTTCCCGCATAAGCGGTGATGTCGGTTGCAACCGCTTCGATCGTGTCGGCGAC
Source organism: Hyphomicrobium sp. ghe19 (assembly GCF_902712875.1). Taxonomy (NCBI): domain Bacteria; kingdom Pseudomonadati; phylum Pseudomonadota; class Alphaproteobacteria; order Hyphomicrobiales; family Hyphomicrobiaceae; genus Hyphomicrobium; species Hyphomicrobium sp. ghe19. The sequence continues at coordinate 2,200,214 of NZ_LR743509.1, forward strand.
CGCATCGATTGCCGTATTGGCGAAGCGCGTCAGCGGCATCTTTGCCGGATCGATGACGTCGGCCTGTTCCCGCCATTCGACGGCGATGGCTTCGGCCAGCGCTCGCGTTGGAAGGGCGAGCTGCCGCTTCTTCGGCGTTTTGATCGCGCGGCCATCCAGAAGAACCTGAAACGGCGCAACGTCCCCGACGCTCACGTCTTTATAGAAGCGCTTCGGGAGCGGCTTCTTGAGACTATCGGTGATGGCACCGCGGGGGCTGCCCGAAGGGCGATCCGCGCCGGTGGCCTCAGCATCACCCTTGCCGTTCCCGGTGCTCATGCTTCGCAACTTTCTGTCGCCAATACGTGTTCGATTGCGGCGGGCAGATCCTCGAAGCGTTCGATGATCTCATGCGCACCTGCTTCCGTCAGCATGGCGACTTCGTGATAGCCCCACGCGACGCCGATAGCCGCGACTCCCGCGGCGCGTGCCATCTCGATGTCGTAAGTCGTGTCGCCGATCATAACGGTGAGATCCGGCGTCGTGCCGGTTTCAGTCATGGCGCGCAGCAGCATCGATGGATGCGGCTTCGAGGGATGATCGTCCGCTGTCTGAATGGTCGAGAAGCTCTCGTGCCAGCCTTCGCGACTGAACAGCCGGTCGACGCCACGGCGCGACTTGCCGGTCGCTATCCCCAAAAGGTGATCGTCGCGCAATGCAAGATGCGCGATCGTTTCCTTGGCGAGCGGGAACAGGATCTCGGTTTCCGACGGATCGTGCTTCAAATCGCGGAAGGCCGACTTGTAGCGCTCGGCGAGTTCGGTTCGCGTCGCGCGGTCGTGATCGGGCGCAAGGGCTGCAAACGCTTCGGGTAGCGATAAGCCGACGACCGAGAGCGTGGCGGCACGCGACGGGGCGACCAAACCCAGCGATGAGAAGGCGTGATCCATCGACAGCACGATGCCAGCCTGGCTATCGACGATCGTGCCGTCGCAATCGAAAACAATGAGCTTCATGGGGGGTATTTAGCGACGCGGGGGCCACTGTGCAACGTCAGCGATCTTCGGGCGGTATATCCCTGATTTTGGCCAAGAATTTCGCATGTGCGGCGACGTCCACGGGCTTGTGCTTAATGACGGTGCTGGCCGGGTCCTTGCCGAGATAATTGTCGGCCCGCCAGTTCACGGATGGACGGATCGGCCGGGGCGTAAAGCCGCCTCCGCAATTCGGACATACATTTTCGAGGACACTGTCCACGCACTCCGCGCAGAACGTGCATTCGTAGGAGCAAATCCGCGCTTCCGTCGCCTCGGGCGGCAGTGCTCGGTCGCAATGCTCACAAGTTGGTCTGAGTTCCAGCATCCGGCCGCCTCCTACGCGACCAGCTTGCCAATCTTGGCGAACGTGCTGAGGCACATCCAAGACTCTAAGCTGGCCTCGAGCTGCTTACTTCCTGTGACGACGAGCTTATTCGCCTCTCGAGCCTTGCCGAACGTCGTATAACCCATCCAGACCTCGGTCATCGTCCTCAGATCGGTCGACAGGTAAAGATCGACGTCGAAACCCGGATCGACCCAGCACAAATCGACAGGCTTTCCCGGCTCGACGATCAGCCACCAATTTCGTTGCGCCTCGCGTTGATCTTTGAACATGACCTGGATCGTGCTTCGCCGGCGCGGCATGGGCTTGGGATCGATGCGGCGGCGCATATCCCACATCAGAAGATTGGGATCGAGATTGGCCAATGACGTTTCGGTCTCGATCCACCTCTGCCCCCAAGCGCCAACGGCTTCGATGACAGGCCGCAGATCGCTTCCCGCTTTGGTCAAGCGGTACTCGAACGTCTCCGGCTCGCCCGGCACTTGAACGCGCGACACGATACCCGCGGCTTCGAGGTCTTTCAGGCGCTTCGAGAGAAGTGCAGGCGACATCCTTGGCACGCCGCGCCGCAACTCGTTGAAGCGCGTCGACCCGACGACAAGCTCGCGAACGAGAACAAGTGTCCAGCGGGAGCCAAGGATCTCCGCTGCCATCGCAACAGGGCAGAACTGATTATAGCTCGTCTCGGCCATGGGTCGCTCCCTGACGCAGGTTCGGCGCCAAATTACGCGAGGTGTACCTGCCACGCCAGTTCAGGATCTGTACTGGGGCGATTCCGTTCGTGAACTAGCCGCTTCGTCAGTGCACGTGGAATGTTCGGTCACGCGGCGGGGGAAATCCCCTAAGCGCCGCCTTAAGCGAACATTCGAAAAGGAACCATTATGCCACTCGTCGACATCCAGCTTATCGAAGGCGTCTTCGACAAGAGCCAGAAGCAGGCCATGATCAAGAAAATCACTGATGCGATGGTCGAAATCGAAGGTGAAGCCATGCGCGGGGTGACCTGGGTGCGCGTGCACGAGGTCGCAAGCGGAAACTGGGGCATCGGCGGCAAGGGTCTGACAACGGCCGACGTGAAAGCTCTCCAGGCTCAATAGAGATGACGGCGTCGAGGCTCCAGGCAGCAAACCAAGCGTCCGGAGCCTCGCATGCTTTTCGATTTACTCGAACTTCTGCGCGTCGAACCCGAGAAGGTCCCACGTCCGCTGCATATGCTCGGGCAGAGGCGCGGTGACATCGATCGTTCCGCCTCTCGGATGCGGAATGACGAGACGGCGGGCATGCAGGTGAAGTTTCTTATCCATATTTTCCGCCGGCATATCCACGTCGCCTTCGTACTTGTTGTCGCCGACGATCGGATGGCCGATGAGATGCATATGCGCACGCAATTGATGTTGTCGGCCCGTCACGGGCTTCAGCGAAACCCAGGATGCTTTCCGCGCGGCGCGATCGATGACCGAATAGTGCGTCGTCGCGTGCATCGCGACGTCCTGCTCACCGGGGCGGGCCTTGCGAACCTTGTCGCCGTCGGGGCCTGAGGCCTTCACCAGCGCGGCTTCGATTTTTCCCTGCGGCGGCTTCGGCACGCCCTTCACGAGCGCCCAATACGTTTTCGCTGCGGAGCGCGTCTGGAACGTGCGCCCGAGCTTCGCTGCGATGTCGCGCGATTTCGCAACGAGCAGCACACCCGTCGTATCGCGGTCGAGGCGATGCACGAGGCGCGGGCGTTCACCGCCGAAACGGTCCGCCATGCCTTCGAGCATCCCGTCGATGTGCTTCTTCGTGCCGGTGCCGCCCTGCACGGCCAAGCCGAACACCTTGTTGAGGACGAGCACGTGCTCGTCCTCGAAGATGATCATTTTCTCGATCAGGTCGCGATCGCCCTTGGAGACGCCGGGCGGCGCCTGCAATCCGGGTGCCGCTTTCTTGGGTTGGCGGACGATGGCGGGCACGCGGACTTCAGATCCGGAGCGCACGCGGTCGTTGGCTTGGGCGCGCTTGGAATCGATGCGAATTTGGCCGGAGCGCAAAAGCTTTTGCAGATACGTGTAGCCGACTTCCGGGAAATGGACACGGAACCAGCGGTCGAGGCGCATATCGTCCTCGCCCTCGCCAACTTTGATTGTTTCGACACTCATGAATAAGGGAGAGCCCTGATTTTATCCGGAGGTCAAGGGTCACGTTGTCAGGACTGACTTGCCGATCGCCAGCTGTGGCCTTAGGCAGCACCATCCGGCAGATTTGACTTCGACCGTCTACTCTGACTTTTGTTATCTTCTTTCCGATCGCCACTCCGTTAACGACGCGGCACCTTAACCCCGCGGCTAAGGGAAATGTCAGCTCCAAATCGGTTCGATCATGCAAAACTACATATGGATCGCCATCGGCAGCGCCATCGGCGGGGTGGGACGCTACTGGCTCTCGGGCGTGATCGCGGTCCTTGCCGGCGAAACCTTTCCTTTGGGCACGCTGATCGTCAATATTACCGGCTCCATCGCCATCGGATTTATCGCGACGCTGACTGGGCCTGATGGACGCCTGTTCGTATCCAGCACCACGCGTCAATTCATGATGATCGGGCTTTGCGGCGGCTACACGACATTCTCCTCGTTCAGCCTGCAAACGCTCAATCTGATGAATGACGGGCAGTGGCTATATGCTGCTCTCAATATTGGCGCGTCGGTTTTCCTCTGCCTTGTCGGGGTTTGGCTGGGGCACGTCGCCGCCGTTCACGTCAATTCGCTGAAATGGGTGTGACCATGCAGATCCCCCGCGATGCCGTGCTGCTCAGGATTTTTTTCGGCGAGGACGACAAGGCCGGTCGCCAGCCCCTTTACGAAGCCATCGTCCTCAAGGCGCGCGAGATGCATCTTGCCGGAGCGACCGTCTTGAGGGGGCCCATGGGCTTCGGCAAATCGAGCCGGCTGCACACGACGAAAGTGCTGCGTTTGTCGGAAGACTTGCCGATCATCATAGAGATCGTGGACTCCAAGGAGAAGATCGACGCGTTTCTGCCGGAGCTCGAGAAACTGATGGGAAGCGGTCTCGTCACGCTCGAGAACGTCAAGGTGCTGCGCTATGGCGACGGCGGACCGGCTGCATAGTCAAATACGGCGCCGCCCCATCACGAATGCGCCCCGAGAGGTGGCGGGGAATTCGAGTGCAGCCGGAGAAGTTTAAACCGCATACCCGGAAAGATGGCCGATGGCTGCGGTCAGGGCCATCGCCAGGGCGCCCCAAAAGGTAACCCGGGCGGTTGCACGCCAAACATTTGCCCCGCCGATGCGGGCTCCGACCACGCCCAGCGCCGCAAGGCATATGAGCGAGGCGACGGTTACGATCAACGTCACGCGGCCGCCGGATGCCGCAATTGCGGCCAGCAGCGGCACCGAAGCGCCAACAGAGAATGACGCCGCCGAGGCAAGGGCAGCCGTGATCGGGCGGGCGATCGTCATTTCTGAAATACCAAGCTCCTCGCGCGCATGGGTGCCGAGGGCATCGTGCGCCATGAGCTGTTTGGCAACCTGACGCGCCAGCGCCGGCTCGACGCCGCGTTTTGCGTAGATATCCGCGAGTTCTTGCAGTTCGAACTCAGGCTGTTCGACAAGCTCTTTGCGTTCGCGCGCGAGGTCGGCTCCTTCGGCATCGGCCTGTGAGCTGACGGATACGTACTCGCCCGCGGCCATCGAGAGAGCGCCCGCGACGAGCCCGGCGATGCCCGCAATTACAATCGCCTTGGGCGAGGAATCGGCCGCCGCGACGCCAGCTATCAAGCTTGCGGTCGAGAGGATGCCGTCGTTCGCACCGAGCACGGCCGCGCGAAGCCAGTTCATTCGTTCAACGACGTGCTGTTCGGCTACGGCCACGGCTTGCTTCGCTTCCATTTCCAAGTCCATGGTTTTGGACTACGCGCGCGCGTGGGGGCCGCACCATCCCGGCAGATAACCGGCATCGGGACTCTTCGCGAATTCGAGGGATTTCTGCAATGCCGTTTCGAAATCGTCTTTGGCTGTCTTGGCGTCGACCCGGCGGCGCAACGCGTCGGCCCAGAGAAATTCGCTGAAGGGCGTCGTGTCCTTGGCGTATCCGCCCGCGAACCGCAGCTCGCCCGCCAAACTGCGATAGGGATCGTCCACGAGATCGGCAATACTTTTGGGCAAAGCCGTGCGGGGCTGGCGCTGTCCCTCCGCATCGAAGGGATGCATCCAGCCGCGATTGTCCATGAACGTCCAGAACTCATCCTTGTCGAGTGCGCGGAGATCGGCGACCGGCGAGATGAGAATCTGCTCGACCTTTTCTTCGTACAGCGCACGCGCAAGATGGTGATGATCGATCACGTAATAGCGGCCTTTGGGGCCGCGCACGACAGGGATCATGTGACGGCCGAGGAATTGACCCGACTTGGTCGGCGCGAGGCCACGCCAGTCCTGACGTTTTTGCTCCACCTCTCGCATACCGACGGTCATTTGCGTTGGCCGAAGTTCCGAGATTGCAACGGCGTGAAGAGCGGGGGTCGGCGATTGAGACGCGGTCGTTGAATCATCTTGAGCCATCTTGACCATCCAGAAGTGGAGCATCGACGGGAGGAGTATTCTATGAAATTCGCAGGCTTATATCGCCAGCCCTTCGCTTGTAGCGGAATTCGACCGCTTACGGACTTACCAAAACTTAAAAATCGACTTGGATCCCTGGGCCCAGCGCTTCATCGGGTTTTGTAATTATTTGTTCCGTTCTGCTCTCAGCTTCGCCCAGTAGTCGAGACGCTTCTTGATCTCGCGCTCAAAACCGCGTTCGGGCGGATCGTAATACTGCGGGCGCTTCCGGAACTCGTCAGGAAAATAGTTCTGGCCCGAGAAGGCGTCCGGCTGATCGTGATCGTAAAGGTAGTCGGAGCCATAGCCCTCCTCCTCCATCAGCTTCGTCGGTGCGTTGAGTATCGTCTTCGGCGGCGCCAGCGAGCCGTGCTCCTTCGCCGCCCGCATCGCAGCTTTGAAGGCGACATAGTTTGCGTTCGATTTCGGCGCCGTCGCTACGTAGATGACAGCTTCGGCCAATGCCAACTCGCCCTCCGGGCTGCCGAGAAAATCGAAAGCGTCCTTCGCGGCGTTGCAGACGACGAGCGCCTGCGGATCTGCAAGGCCGATGTCTTCGACCGCCATGCGCACCAAGCGGCGAGCGAGAAAGAGACGGTCTTCGCCGCCATCGAGCATACGGCAGAAATAGTAGAGGGCCGCGTCGGGATCTGATCCGCGTACGGCCTTATGCAAAGCCGAGATCAGATTGTAGTGGCCTTCGCGCGACTTATCGTAAAGCGGCGCGCGGCGTTGCACGAGCTTGACCAAGGCTTCGCGGTCGAGCGGTTTGCCCTTCGCCGGTGCGGCGGCGAACACGTCCTCGACGAGATTGAGAATGGCGCGGCCATCGCCATCGGCCATCCCCTTCAGCGCACTGCGGGCGTCGTCGTTCAGAGGAAGCGGACGGCCAACTTCTGTCTCGGCGCGAGACAGGATCGTCTCGAGGTTCGCATCATCGAGCCTGTTCAGCACCAGGACGTTGGCGCGCGACAGAACGGCGGCGTTGAGTTCGAACGACGGGTTCTCAGTCGTTGCGCCGACGAGCGTGATCGTCCCGTCTTCCATGTACGGCAGGAAGCTGTCCTGCTGCGATCGGTTGAAGCGATGGATCTCGTCGATGAAGAGCAGCGTGCCCTTGCCCTGTTCGCGCATCATCTTGGCGCGCTCGAAGGCTTTGCGAAGATCGGCGACGCCTGAAAAGATCGCGGAAAGCTGCTCGAATGCCAGCTTTGTTTCATTCGCGAGAAGGCGTGCGATCGTCGTCTTGCCGGAGCCCGGCGGTCCCCAGAAAACAAGGCTCGGGACGCGGCCGCTTTTCAGCATGCGCGTCAGCGTGCCGTCGGGCCCGACGATGTGGTCCTGACCGACGACCTCGGCGAGCGTTTTCGGGCGCAGACGGTCCGCAAGCGGACGCGGCGCGCTTTTTTCAAGTCCTGCAGCTTCGAAGAGATTGGCCATGCGGGGTTTATATATGTCCCCCGGGCCGCCGTCCAAATGGCAAAGCTGTCGCTTCCACCCTTCTTACGGGCCCTGAGGGAGTGTCCGAATTCAGGCGAATGCCGTTCCCAGTTCGGCCAAGACAAGGTTCGCCCGCCTCTCGACGCTTATCTTCGGAAGTACAACCACTCGATAGCCTAACGCCGGATATATTCGCTCAAGCCGCTCGTACTCGGATATCGCAGCGTTCAAATCATGCTTGCGCTCGGAGTCAGGAACGTAAATTTCGGGCCACGGCGGCGTGAGGAAGACTGTCGGATTATAGCGGTGCTGCCTGCCGAGCCGTTCCAGCACGGGCTCTCCCGTTGCGTGCTCCAACGCAGCGGCGGCGTCCACAAGGCTGCGGTCAAAGAACACGCAACCCGGCAGGTCTGCGGCCGCGTTACGATCCTCGATGGAGACATCGATCGCGCGCCGCGCGAATGCTGCGAGGTCGACCCAAGGGAGCGCTCGTCCACCGTTGTCGATTTCGGCTTTGATCACGCGCCTGCCCGGTTCATCGACAGTGCTGTAACCTCGCCGCCGAAGCTCTGCGAGGAGCGTCGACTTTCCCCCGCCGGAGCAGCCCGACAGAACGACATATCTCGCGCTCATCACGTGCTCGTTCGGAAAGTCAGTTGGTCTAGCCCGAGGTCGCGTACAGGCTAGGTCCGGATCGCGACGTTCACGGTCTTTGCGGGGCCGGAGCTGGCGCCGGAGAGGTCCGTTACCTGGACGTTGAACCGGGCTTTTTGAGCATCCGAGCCGTCGTGCGCGAAGTAGACGACGCCCTTCTCCAGGTCGGCCTGGGAGAAGGAGCTGACCGGAAGCTTCGGGTTGCTCGAAAGCGCCAGATAGCCGCCGGCGGCGTTCGAGATTTGAAAATGCAGATCTTCGGGTTTGTCGTCCGGATCGAGGGCATTGAGGTCGGCCGTCGTGATGCGGACCACGCCGCCCTTCGGAACGGTGAGATCCAGGTCGCCGCCGATCGTCGGGGGAATGTTGCGCACGTGTGCGGATAGCTCGCCGCCCTCTTCCATCGACAGGCGGCCGTATTTAATTTTTCCGGCAGCGTGGCCGGTGCTCTTGATCTGGATGAGTTGCTGAACCCGCACATCGCCTTGGATGTGCCCGCGGATCTCGGCGGTGTCGGAATTGACGGTTCCGAAGAGCTGACCGCCTTCCTGGACAACGACTTCGGAGGCGGAAACCTTGCCCTCGACGTAGCCCCAGATTTCGACTTTCTGGCCGCCGCTCTTGACCTCGCCCTTGAGGACGGCGCCCTCGCCGATTATCAGCACACCACGACTATCGGCCATCGGCGAACCCCCGTTACGCAAACTATCCTTTATCGCGGCATCGCCGCCCGGGCACCGTCGGTCATGAATTTGTCAGCTTATCGACGGAGCGATCCGTCGATAAGCCACACGGTTAACGGCACCTTGTCGTGAAGAGAGTTCAGTTCGGCACTTGTTTCAGCCGGGCACTTGGAGCTGCAGCACGCGCTCGCCGCGTTTGACCGAGATTTGCCAAAGCCGTTTGCGCGTCGAGAGGGCCTTTTCCGCTTCGTCGACGTTGGCGATCTGGTCGGCGCCGATTGCGGCGATGATATCGCCCGGCTTGAAGCCGAACGTCTGGGCGGTGGATCCATCGCGCACGGAGGTGACGACAACACCTTCCGACTGGTCGAGCCCAAGTTCATCGGCGACCGATGGGAGGATATTCGAGATTCTCGCGCCATCGAGCGGATGATTGCCCGACAGGTTTTTCGCGTCGTCCTTGCCGGGCTTCGGCGCGCCGACGAGCGGCAGATTGACATCGACCGGCTTGTTGCTGCGCAGGACGGTCAGGCGGGCGCTCTGGCCAATGCCTTTCGTGGTCAGCCGATAATAGACGCCACGCGCGTCGACCACTTCGACGCCGTCAACGGCAGTGATGACGTCGCCCGCTTCCAGGCCGGCGTCGGCTGCAGGGCCTTTGTCGTAAAGGCGGGTTACGACGGCGCCGGAAACGCGGTTGAGGCCGAGGCCTTGGGCGATGTCGTGGGACATGGCTTCGAGCTTCGCGCCGATCCAAGGTCTTTCGACTTTCCGGCCTCCGGCTGCGCTGTCCGCGTAGAGGCGCACCAGGTTCGACGGGATCGCGAAGCCGATGCCGACGGAGCCGCCCGATTGCGAATAGATCATCGTATTGATGCCGACGAGGCGGCCCGACATATCAACGAGCGCTCCGCCCGAGTTGCCGGGGTTGATGGCGGCGTCGGTCTGAATAAAGACTTGGCTGTCGGATTGTCCAACCTCCGTGCGCGACAACGCCGAGACGATGCCGCTCGTCACGGTCTGGCCGACGCCGAAGGGGTTGCCGATCGCCAGCACGAGATCGCCGACCTCGAGGCTGTCGGAATCGTCGAAGCGAAGATAGGGGAAGCTTCCTTCAGCGCCGTCGATCTTCAGGACGGCAATGTCGGCTTTCTCGTCTTGAGCGATGACCTTTGCATCGAACTCGCGCTTGTCTGCCAATGCGACGCGGATTGCCGTATCGCCGCCGCCCTTGATCACGTGGGTATTGGTTACGATCAGGCCCTCGGGACTGACGATGACGCCGGAGCCCAGAGAACTCATCACCCTTTCCGACGGACGGCCGAGCGCCCTGCCGAAGAACTGACGGAAAAAGGGATCGTTGGCGAACGGGGAGTCGAACGTCTGGACGCGAGTTCGGACATAGACGTTGACGACTGCGGGCGCCGCTTTTTTCACGATCGGTGAAAACGAATACTGCGCGGCTTCGCGCGAGGGCGGCGGCAGTTTCTCCTGGGCAAACGAGACCTCAGCCGGACTGAAGAGCTTCGGCGCAACGCTCAGGCCCAAGACGGCGGCGGCGCAAACCAGAACGAGGTTTTTCATGGTCATCGATGAGTTCTTCCAGGTGGGAATCGTGGTGGTCAAATATCGTGCGGCCCTGATCTAGTGCAATCAGCCGGGAGAAATATGTCCACGAGCCCGGCTAGATCAACCTGAGCTCTCGTAATGATCGGATCGCGGCCGTTGCGGCCTCGTCAGCAGGCCGCAGGTCGAGGCCAAGCCCCTTCCTTGCATTCTCGTTGCTGTAAGCCTTTTGCTCGCCGAGCTCGGGAAGAACTGTTCGCATCCTTTTGTCGACGGTTGAAAGGGCCCGCACGGCGAAATCTGGAAGCTCGAACTTCGGGACCTTGGAGGTGAGATCCGGCAACTCGCGCGCCACGATCCGGCCAAGCCCGTAGAGGCTCATCTGCCCTTCTCCGATCAGATAGCGGTTGCCCTCCGCTTCCGGCGTCAGTGCACCTTTGATGTGCGCTGCGGCCACATCCCGCACGTCGGCAACCGGGAAACTGATCTTCGGAACGGCCGGATAGAGACCCCGCGCCATGATGCGATAAAGCTCATGCGACGTCGAAAGATCGCCGTCGAGTGCGGGCCCCTGAACGAAGCTCGGATTGATGACGACGAGGCCGGGAGCGCCAGGCTCCGACTCGGTAAAATCCCAAGCCGCTTTTTCGGCGATCGTTTTCGACTTTATGTAGGGCGTGAGATCGCGGCGCGTTTCGTCCGTAACGTCGGCTTCCGAATAGATGTGCCCCTTGGGAACATCACTCGGATAGAAGATCGCAACCGTCGAAGAAGTCAGAACCACACGCCGGACGGCACCTCGCGTCGCGGCCTTCAACACGCGCAAGGTTCCATCGACTGCCGGGCGGATCACCTCTTCCGGATCGCTCGGCTGGGCGATCGGAAACGGCGACGCGGTATGAACGACGATTTCGCTGCCGGCGACGGCTTCGTCCCAGCCGCCGTCACCCGAAAGATCGGCAACGATAAATGACACCTTCTCGGGGTCGCAGCCGAGCTTTGCCACCGCGCGACGGACTTCGTCCGCCTTATCCATGCTCCGAAGCGTTCCCCGAACCGCGAAGCCGCGCCGCAGGAATTCGGCGATCGTATATTTGGCAATGAGGCCGCTTGCGCCGGTGACGACGACCGGAGGATTTGCTGCCATGCCGCAAGACACCTATCGGCCGCCGGTGCGCCCCGTGCGCTCCGATCTATCGAATAATGTTGCAGAATGTGCCCGAATGGCAAGCGCAACAAAATGGCCGCGGAACCTCGGTTTCAGGGGCTGCGCTGCCCGGGACGCAACCCCGGCGGGAGCGCGTCACACGCCTGCAATAACATGGGTCTTAGTGTGCGCCTCAGCTGAAGAGGGCACATCGTTGCGCGCATCGCCTGCAGACTAAATCCCGCGCCTGCGATCCGATCGCGCCAGAGCCCTCAAAGCAAAACCCCGGCGCTTTCCAGCGCCGGGGTTTTTAAAACTGGGTAGAGCTTACGAAGCTCAGTTCGAAGCGGCCTGCTCGGCGAGCATCGCTTCGTGACGAGCCTTGTCCTCGGCGCCCTTCACGCTCTCGTCGCGATCGACGAGTTCGATGACGGCGCGGGGCGAGTTGTCGCCGTAACGGAAGCCGGCTTTCAGCACGCGCGTATAGCCGCCGTTGCGGTCTTTGTAACGCGGTCCGAGAATATCGAAGAGCTTCTTGACCATGTCTTCATCGCGAAGGCGGGCAATTGCCAGGCGACGCGAGTTCAAGTCGCCGCGCTTCGCGAGCGTGATGTACTTGTCGACGACGCGCTTCAGGTCTTTCGCCTTCGGCAGCGTGGTGACGATCTGCTCGTGCTTGATGAGAGCTGCGGCCATGTTCGAGAACATTGCCTGACGGTGACCGACGTGACGGCCAAAGCGGCGGCCAAGCTTCTTGTGTCGCATAGTGTCTTCTTCCTTACATTGTTGGCCCGCGGCACATGCCGCAAGGCTTGTATTGACCGTTGGCCTTCGCCATCCGGTTCGGCGCGGGAGGTTCTATGGCCTCACCTTCGCCTCTCTTTGATTGCGCTCGGCGACTCTCGTTCCGAGAGCCGGCCGCCGAGCGCGGGCCGCGGTCGCCCAGCGTCTCTCGTTCCGAGAGTTAGCCGCCGGGCGGTAGTGGGTCTTAGTACTGGTCTTCGAAGCGCTTCGCCAGCTCGTCGATGTTGTCAGGCGGCCAGTTCGGCACTTCCATACCGAGGTGGAGACCCATCGTCGCCAAAACTTCCTTGATCTCGTTCAGCGACTTCCGGCCGAAGTTCGGCGTGCGAAGCATTTCGGCTTCGGTCTTCTGAATGAGATCGCCGATGTAGACGATGTTATCGTTCTTGAGGCAGTTCGCAGAGCGAACCGAAAGCTCGAGCTCGTCGACCTTCTTGAGCAGCGCGGCGTTGAACGCGAGCTCCGGATGACGCTGCTCTTCCTGGGCCTTCTTCGGCTCTTCGAAGTTGATGAAGACAGCGAGCTGATCCTGCAGAATACGGGCTGCGAGAGCGACCGCGTCCTCAGGACGGATCGAGCCGTCCGTCTCAACAACCATCGTCAGCTTATCGTAGTCGAGGATCTGACCTTCGCGGGTATTCTCGACCTTGTAGGAAACCTTCTTGACCGGCGAATAGAGGCTGTCGACCGGGATCAGGCCGATCGGCGCGTCCTCAGGACGATTGCGGTCGGAGGCAACGTAACCCTTGCCGATGTCGGACGTGAACTCCATCCGGATCGCCGCGCCCTGGTCGAGGTGGCAGATCACGTGCTCGGGGTTCAGAACTTCAACTTCGGATGATGCTTCGATGTCGCCGGCGGTGACGGGGCCTGCGCCTTCCTTCTTCAGCACCATGCGCTTCACGCCTTCCGAATGGATGCGGAGCGCAATTTCCTTGATGTTGAGGATGATGTTCGTCACGTCTTCGCGGACGCCCGGAACGGACGAGAACTCATGCAGCACGCCGTCGATCTGCACGGTCTTGATGGCGGCGCCCTGGAGCGACGACAGCAGCACGCGGCGCAACGCGTTTCCGAGCGTCATGCCGAAGCCGCGCTCAAGGGGTTCTGCTACAACGGTCGCGATGCGCGAGCGGTCGCGGCCGGACTGAATTTCAAGCTTCGACGGCTTGATCAGATCTTGCCAGTTCTTCTGGAGAACGTTCACGAGAAACCTCGTTAGTTTTGCGCGGACGGGGGAGCGGGCCGCGGAATCTCTTGGCGGTACTTATTTACAAGTGGCAGCGCGCCGAGCGGTCCCGGCGCGCGCAAAATTTCGTTTAGACGCGGCGGCGCTTGCGTGGGCGGCAGCCGTTGTGCGGGATCGGCGTCACGTCGCGGATCGATGTGATCTGAAAGCCGACAGCCTGGAGCGCGCGGAGAGCCGATTCACGACCCGAACCCGGACCGCAAACCTCGACCTCGAGCACCTTCATGCCGTGTTCCTGGGCCTTCTTGCCGGCATCTTCGGCAGCCATCTGCGCGGCATACGGCGTCGACTTGCGCGAGCCCTTGAAGCCCTTGGTGCCCGAAGACGACCACGCGATCGTGTTGCCCTGGGCGTCCGTGATGGTGATCATCGTGTTGTTGAACGACGCGTTGACGTGTGCGACGCCCGACGTGATGTTCTTCTTCTCGCGCTTCTTAACTTTGCCGCGTGCTGCCGCTGCTTCCTTGGCCATTACCGTCGTTGCTCCATGCCTCGTTCAAGCGGAGGCGTAAATCGTTGCGCGCGCCAGATGGCGCGCAGGAAATCCTTGGTGACGAACTACTTCGTCGCCTTCTTCTTGCCTGCAATCGGCACAGCCTTACCCTTACGGGTGCGGGCGTTCGTGTGGGTGCGCTGACCGCGTACGGGCAGACCCTTGCGGTGACGCAGACCGCGGTAGCAACCGAGGTCCATCAGACGCTTGATGTTCGTCTGGACTTCGCGGCGAAGGTCGCCCTCAACCGTGTAATCGCGGTCGATCGTTTCACGGATCTGCAGGACTTCGGCGTCGGTCAGCTGGCTGACGCGGCGATCGGCCGGAATGCTGCACTTCTCGCAAATCTCTTTCGAGAATTTCGGGCCAATGCCGTGGATGTAACGAAGCGCGATCTCGACGCGCTTACCCGTTGGAATGTTGACGCCTGCGATGCGGGCCACTTTAGTCTCCTGCCTTTAAATCTCGAGCCGATTAACGAAGCTGTTTCTGACGAATTCTCAAGTGCGAATAGGCGCAACGACCGCAGTACCGGGGTTTCGTTCCCTGGTCCGGATCAAGTTGAGCCCTAAAAGAAAGTTGTGTTTTCTACCTCGGGTCATCCCTTCCGTCAATCCGTGCTTCTTTGTGTCACGCATGCTGGAAATGATTCAATACTTCGCCGATCTGCTGGCTGACTTCGGGGATCGGCGCCATGCCGTTCACCGTTTTCAGCAACCGATGAGCATAATAGAAGCCAATCAACGGCGCCGTTTCGCGGTAGTAGGCGATCAGGCGCGTCTTCAGGGCTTCGGGGTTGTCGTCGGCCCGAACTGTGCCACCGGCCGCGATCGTCTCCCGGGCGCGACATTCTATCCGCTCGATGAGCTTGGTATCGTCAACCTTGAGTTCGATGACGCAATCGATGTGGCGGCCCTTGGATTTCAAAAGGTCGTCAAGCGCGTCGGCCTGGGCCAGCGTGCGCGGAAACCCGTCGAGAATGAATCCCTTGGCGCAATCGGGCTCGGAAATCCGGTCGGCTATGATGCCGATGACGATCTCGTCGCTGACGAGACCGCCTTCGGCCATGATCTTCTTCGCCTTGAGGCCGACCGGCGAGCCCGCCTTAACAGCGGCGCGCAGCATGTCGCCCGTTGAAAGCTGCGGCAGTCCGAGGCGCTCGGAGATCAGCTGAGACTGTGTACCCTTGCCCGCACCCGGCGGTCCAAGCAGCATCAGGATCATCGACGCGCTCCGCGAAGCTTAGCCTTCTTGATCAAGCCCTCATACTGCTGAGCGATGAGGTGGCTTTGAACCTGGGCGACCGTGTCCATCGTGACGCTGACGGCGATAAGGAGCGAGGTGCCGCCGAAGTAGAGCGGGATGCCGGCATACGACGTCAAGATCTCGGGCAGTACGCAAACCGCGGCCAGATAAAGAGCGCCGACAACGGTGATGCGGGTCAAGACATAGTCGATATATTCGGCCGTCTTCTCGCCTGGGCGGATCCCGGGAAGGAAGCCGCCGTACTTACGGAGATTATCCGCTGTCTCCTTGGGGTTGATCACAACCGCCGTGTAGAAGAACGCGAAGAACAGGATCAACAGCGCGTAGACGAGCATGTGGAGCGGCTGACCCGATCCAAGCGCGGCGACGGCTTCGTTCAGCCATTCCGGTCCCTGCCCTGCCGTGAACTGCGCGGCCGTGATCGGCAGCAGGAGGAGCGAGGATGCGAAGATCGGCGGAATGACGCCCGAAGAGTTGAGCTTCAGCGGCAAATGCGAGGCTTCGCCCTGGAACATCTTGTTCCCGACTTGCCGCTTCGGATACTGGACCAATAGGCGTCGTTGCGCGCGCTCGAAGAACACGATCGCGGCGACGACGGCCAGAGCCAATGTCAGGAAGAACACGAGAATTCCGGGCGAGATCGAGCCGGTGCGCGACAGCTCGAAGAGCTGCACCAACGCTCCGGGAAGTCCCGCGACGATGCCGGCGAAGATGATCAGCGATGTGCCGTTGCCGACGCCGCGCTGCGTGATCTGCTCGCCGAGCCACATCAGGAAGACAGTGCCGCCGACGAGCGTGATGACCGTCGTCAAGCGGAAGAACATGCCCGGGTCCAGAACTACGGAGCCGGCCGCGTTTCGCGAACCTTCGAGACCGACGGCGATGCCATAGGCCTGGAGTGCCGCGAGAACGACCGTCAGATACCGCGTATACTGGTTGATCTGCTTGCGGCCGGCCTCGCCTTCCTTCTTCAAAGCTTCAAGCTTCGGCGAGATCGAGCTCATCAACTGCATGATGATCGACGCCGAGATGTACGGCATGATGTTCAGCGCGAAAATCGCCAAACGCTCGAGGGCGCCACCCGAGAACATGTTAAACATGCCCAGGATGCCGCCGGCTTGTGACTTGAACGTTTCGGCGAACGCCGCCGGATTGATGCCGGGCAGCGGAATGAACGTGCCGAGACGGAAAACGATCAGAGCGCCAAGCGTGAACCATAGGCGCCGCTTCAAATCCTCCGCCTTGGCGAAGGCTGAGAAGTTCAGATTCGAAGCAAGCTGCTCGGCAGCGGAAGCCATTGGTCTCTTCTCCTAACCGTTGCGACCGCGCCCAAAAGCGCTATCGCAACCTGGGCCCGGATAGCGCCGTTTCCGGCGCCTTCCGGCCTCGAACGCCGACTAGGCCGGTCCCCCAAGCCAGATCGACCGTCCGCCTTTATTCCTCGGACTTCGCGGCGCCGGGCTTCTTGCCCTTCGCGGCCTTCTTGTCAGCCGACTTTTTGCGCTTTTCTTCGTCTGCGGCGAGAACTTTGCGCTCGATCACGGTGACGCTGCCGCCGGCCTTCTCGATCGCTTCCTTAGCCTTTGCCGACGCGTGATTGACGGTGATCGAGATCTTGGACTTGATCTCGCCGTCGCCGAGGAGGCGAAGGCCGTCTTTTGCACGGCGTACGATGCCAGCTTCGATCAGCGAAGCCAGGTCGACCGGCTTCGAGCCATCGAGGCGCTTGTCCTCGATCGCCTGCTGCAGCGAGCCAACATTGATCTCGTTGAAATGCTCAGGGCGCCACTTGTTGAAGCCGCGCTTCGGCAGACGACGATGCAAGGGCATCTGACCGCCTTCGAAGCCGCCGATCGCGACGCCTGTACGAGCCGTCTGGCCCTTGCCGCCGCGGCCACCCATCTTGCCCATACCCGAGCCGATGCCGCGACCGATGCGGACGCGGGTCTTCTTGGCGCCTGGGTTATCTTTAATGCCGTTCAGCCGCATGGTGCTTATTTCCCTTCTTCGACCTGAACGAGATGCTGAACTTTTTTCAGCATGCCGCGTACGGCCGGCGTGTCTTCAAGCGTGGAGGTGCGACCGAGCTTGTTCAGCCCGAGGCCGATCAGCGTACCGGTCTGCCGCTCGGGGCGCCTGTTGGCACTCCGCACCTGCTTCAGCGTGATCGTCTTCTTCGTCGCCATATCGTAACCTCAGGTCCCTTTGTGAAGCGGCAGGACGAGCCTGCGCTTCCATTATATTTTTCAGACGTCCGCACCAGCCTCGGCCGTGGCCGAGCCGTCGCGACGACGCGACACGATGTCGGAAACCTTCTTGTTGCGGCGAGCTGCGACGCCGCGCGGATTTTCCTGCGCCTTGAGGGCGTCGAAGGTTGCGCGGACAACGTTGTAGGGGTTCGTCGAACCCATCGACTTCGCAACGATGTCATGCACGCCGACCATCTCGAACACGGCGCGCATTGCGCCGCCTGCGATGATGCCAGTACCGGCCGGAGCCGAGCGCAGGATGACCTTGCCGGCGCCGTGGCGGCCGACGCTGTCATGGTGCAGCGTGCGAGCGTCGCGGAGCGGCACGCGAAGAAGGTTGCGCTTTGCAGCTTCGGTCGCCTTGCGGATCGCCTCCGGAACCTCACGCGCCTTGCCGTGGCCGAAGCCAACGCGGCCTTTCAGGTCGCCGACGACGACGAGCGCAGCAAAGCCGAAGCGCTTACCGCCCTTGACGACCTTGGCGACACGATTGATGTGAACGAGCTTATCGGAAAACTCGCTATCGCGCTCCTCGCGATCTCTGCCACGGTCTCTCTGGGGTCCACGTGCCACGTTTCGGTTCCTCTCGGGTATCTCTTAAAACTTCAGGCCGCCGTCGCGGGCGGCATCGGCGAGCGCCTTGACGCGCCCATGAAACAGGAAGCCGCCGCGGTCGAAGACGACCTCAGTGACGCCGGCTTTGACGGCGCGCTCGGCGACGAGCTTGCCGATAGCAGCAGCTGCTGCTTTGTCGGCACCCGTCTTGAGCGAGCCTTTGACGTCTTTCTCAAGTGTCGAAGCCGATGCGAGCGTTACGCCCTTCACGTCGTCGATCACCTGCGCGTAGATATTCTCCGACGAGCGGTGAATGGAAAGCCGGGGACGACCGTTCGAGGCGGCCCTGAGGCTTCTGCGAACACGCGCCTTGCGGTTCGTAAATTTCTGGTTGCTGTTGGCCATCGGTGCCGGTCCTACTTCTTCTTGCCTTCCTTGCGGAGGATGTATTCGCCCTTATAGCGCACGCCCTTGCCCTGGTAGGGCTCCGGCTTGCGGGAGGCACGGATGATGGATGCCACCTGGCCCACCGCCTGCTTATCGATGCCGGAGACCGACACCAGTTCCTGCTTGGCGCCGCCGACCTTCACGTCCACGCCCGCCGGGATCTTCAGCACGACGTCGTGGCTGTAGCCGACGGAAAGCGTCAGCGTGTCCTTGCCCTTCATCGAGGCCTTGAAGCCGACGCCATGGATCTCGAGATCCTGGCTGTAACCGTCGGTCACGCCCTTGATGAGGTTCGCGATCTGTGTCCGCGACATGCCCCACTCGGAGCGTGCAAGCTTCGTATCTTCGAGAAGGCTGACGTCGATGCCTTCATCCGAACGCTGGACCTTCAAAGCGTCGGGAACCGTGAAGGCGAGTTCGCCCTTGGGACCCTTCATCTTGACGGTCTGACCGCTGATCGTCGCCGTCACGTTCGACGGGACCGGAACGGGTTTCTTACCGATGCGCGACATGGCTTATTCGAACCTTGTTTCGCCGAGGCCTGGGCCTCAGCCTTAGAATATGTTGCAGATGACTTCGCCGCCGACGTTGGCTTCGCGCGCCTTCGAGTCCGACATGACACCCTTCGGCGTCGACAGAATAGCAACGCCGAGGCCGTTGGCGACGATCGGAATTCCCTTCACTGCCGAGTAGACGCGACGGCCCGGCTTCGAAATGCGCTCGATCTCACGGATGGCCGGCTGGCCATTGTAATACTTGAGCTCGATTTCGAACTGGGGCAGTTCGCCCTTCAATTCGACGCGGCTGTAGCCACGGATGTAACCTTCCTCGGCGAGCACGTCGAGGACGCGGGCGCGGAGGCTAGAAGCGGGGGTGGCGACCTTCGGCCGGCGACGCATCTGAGCGTTCCGGATGCGGGTCAGCATATCGCCCAACGGATCATTCACGGACATTGATGCTTCCTCTTACCAGCTCGCCTTGACCATGCCCGGGATACGGCCCTGGCTCGCCAGCTCGCGGAGCTGGTTGCGGCACATCCTGAGCTTGCGGTAGTTGCCGCGGGGGCGGCCGGTGATCTCGCAACGATTGCGGATGCGAACCTTCGAGCCGTTGCGCGGCATCTCGGCAAGCTTAAGGCGCGCGGCGAAACGCTCTTCCGGCGTCTTCGTCCTGTCCTTCGCGAGCAGCTTCAGGCGCTTGCGCTTGGGAGCCTGCTCGGCCGTCATCTTGCGACGCCGGTTATTCTTTTCAATCGAACTGGTCTTAGCCATTTCATCTCCTCCAAAGGCCTTTCGGCTTTCTGCCGAGGTCCTCTAGCTGCGGAACGGGAAGTTGAAGCCCTTGAGCAATTCACGGGCTTCTTCGTCAGTCTTGGCCGACGTGCAAACGATCACGTCGAGGCCCAATACGTTGTCGACCTTGTCGTAGTCGATCTCGGGGAACACGAGGTGCTCCTTGAGGCCGGTCGCATAGTTGCCACGGCCGTCGAAGCTCTTCGGGTTCAGGCCCCGGAAGTCCTTCACACGCGGCAGAGCGATCGTTACGAACCGATCGAGAAATTCGTACATGCGGTCGCCGCGCAGCGTCACCTTGGCGCCAATCGCCATGCCTTCGCGAAGCTTGTACGTGGCGATCGCCTTACGGGCTCGCGTGATAACCGGTTTCTGGCCAGCGATCAAAGCGAGATCCGATGCCGCGACGTCAACTTTCTTGCGGTCGTTGACGGCTTCGCCAACGCCCATGTTGATCACGATCTTCTCGATGCGCGGGATCTGCATCACGTTCGAGTAACCGAACTTCTCTTTCAGAGCGTCGCGAACGACCTTCTCATAGTGAGACTTCAAGCGCGGCTTGTAATCGGCCGGACGCGGAGCTGCGGGCTCGCGCGGAGCTGCCGGGGCTGCAGCCTTCTTGTCGGCGCGCGCCTTCTTGTTTTCGCCTGCACCTTGCGGCGAGCCGCCCTGAGGCTTGGCGCCTTTTGCTGTATCTTTTGCCATGGCCTAGTTCTTCTCCGGGATCTGCTCACCCGAGCGCTTTGCGATGCGGACCTTCTTGCCGTCTTCAAGAACCTTGAATCCGACGCGCGACGGCTTGCCGTCCTTGGGGTCCTCGATCGCGAGGTTCGAGAGGTCGATCGGACCTTCCTTGGAAATGATGCCGCCTTCCTGCGACGCCGACTGGCGTTGGTGACGGCGCACCATGTTGACGCCGCGAACGAGTGCGCGGTGTTCCTTGGGGCGGATCTCGATCACTTCGCCCCGCTTGCCCTTGTCGCGGCCGGCGAGAACGACGACCTTGTCGCCCTTCTTGATTTTAAATGCCGACATCAGAGGACCTCCGGCGCAAGCGATACGATCTTCATATGGTTCTTCGCGCGAAGTTCACGCGTTACGGGTCCGAAAATACGCGTTCCGACAGGCTCGCCGTTGGCGTTGATCAGAACAGCGGCGTTGCGGTCGAAGCGGATCAGCGAGCCATCGGCCCGGCGGATACCCTTCGCGACGCGAACGATCACGGCCTTCATCACCTGACCCTTCTTGACGCGGCCCTTCGGGATCGCCTCCTTGACGGAGACAACGATGGTGTCACCCACCGTCGCGTACTTGCGCTTCGAGCCGCCCAGCACCTTGATGCACTGAACGCGGCGCGCGCCCGAGTTGTCGGCGACGTCGAGATTGCTCTCCATCTGGATCATCGCGTCGTTCCTTCTTTCACGGCCTTAAGAGCCTTGCTCTTGAAGCCCATCTCTACATTTGCCGTTCTGGCTCGCGGGGTCTTGGGAAAATCTCCCAACTCTCCGACGGCTCGAAAGGCGGCTCCCGGCGTTAAATCGCTCGGCGAATCAAGGCTTATAACCTCAACTGGCTATCGCAATCCAACGTTTGTTCTTGGAAATCGGCCGCGTCTCTTCGATTGAGACCTGGTCGCCTACCTTGAACGAATTCTGTTCATCGTGTGCGTGATACTTCTTCGTACGGCGCACGGTCTTTTTCAGCAGCGGATGGGTGTAGCGACGCTCGACCTGAACGACGATGGTCTTGTCGTTCTTGTCGGATACCACGACTCCCTGCAGCACGCGCTTCGGCATAATCTCGTTCTCCCTTACGCGCCTTTTTTGACGCTGCCACCGCGCCGGGCAACGGCTGCGGTCTTGATGCGCGCGATATCTCGACGGACGAGCCGGATGCGCGCCGTGTTTTCAAGTTGGCCAGAAGCCCGCTGAAAGCGCAGGTTGAACTGCTCTTTCTTGAGCTTCGCCAGCTGTTCATCGAGCTGATCGAGCGACATGCCCTTTAAATTGTCGGCCATGACTATCACCTCGCCTATTCGATCCGCGTAACGACGCGGCATTTGATGGGCAGCTTGGCGGCTCCGAGAATAAGAGCTTCCTTCGCCACTTGCTGATTGACACCGCCGAGCTCGAAAATGATGCGGCCCGGCTTGACGCGCGCCACCCAAAGCTCGGGCGAACCCTTACCGGAGCCCATGCGGACTTCGGCCGGCTTCTTCGACACCGGCACGTCCGGGAAGATGCGGAGCCACATGCGGCCGGCACGCTTCGTATGACGAGCGATGGCGCGACGCGCGGCTTCGATCTGGCGCGCCGACAGGCGCTCCGGCTCCATGGCCTTCAGACCCACTTCGCCGTAAGCGAGCGTGGTGCCCGACTTGGCGGCGCCGTGGATGCGGCCCTTAAACTGTTTGCGGAACTTCGTCCGTTTCGGTTGCAGCATGATGAGTTGCCTCTAGGATCCTTACGCTTCTGGCGTCGATGAGCCGGCATCCGAGGCCGCCGGCGCGTTACCGCCGCCGCCTGCACCACCGCCACCGCCTGGGCCACGTCCGCCACCACCACGTCCGCCACGTCCCGGACGACGGTCACGGCGATCGCCGCGGTCATCGTCACGACGGGGGCGCGGTGCGCCGCTTTCTTGCATTTCCGTGAGCTTACGGTCGGAGGCCATCGGATCGTGCTCGATGATCTCGCCCTTGAAGACCCAAACCTTGATGCCGATGATGCCGTAGGCCGTACGCGCAACGCCGTAGCCGAAGTCGATGTCGGCGCGGAGCGTGTGCAGCGGCACGCGGCCTTCGCGATACCATTCCGTACGGGCGATTTCAGCACCACCCAAACGGCCAGCAACGTTGATACGAATGCCAATTGCGCCGAGACGCAGGGCCGACTGTACGGCACGCTTCATTGCTCGGCGGAACGCGACGCGGCGCTCGAGCTGCTGGGCGATGCCTTCGGCGATCAGTGTGGCGTCGATTTCGGGCTTGCGGATCTCGAGGATGTTCAAGTGAACTTCCGAGCTCGTCAGCTTCGCCAGATCAGCGCGGAGACGCTCGATCTTTTCGCCCTTCTTGCCGATCAGAATGCCGGGACGGGCAGTCATGACCGTGACGCGGCACTTCTTGTGCGGGCGTTCGATGACGACTTTCGAGATGCCGGCTTCGCGCTGCTCTTTCATAATGTGAGCGCGGATCGCACGGTCCTCGTGCAACAGCTTACCGTATTCGCCGCGAGCGGCGAACCAGCGGCTGTCCCATGTCCGGTTGATACCGAGACGGAGGCCGACGGGATTGACTTTTTGACCCATATTACTTGGCCTCCTTGGCCGCCGCGGCGGGCTTCGACGCGGACTTCTTTCCGGCTTTCTTCTTCTCAGCCTTTTCCTCTTCGACCTGACGGACGATGACGGTCAGCTGCGAGAAAGGCTTCATGATCGAAGCGCCGCGGCCACGGCCACGAGCATGGAAGCGCTTCATGACCAGGTTCTTGCCGACGAACGCTTCAGCAACGATCAGATCGTTGACGTCGAGCGAATGGTTGTTCTCAGCGTTTGCAACGGCGCTCATCACGCATTTGCGGACGTCGCCGGCGATCCGCTTCTCGCTGAACTCGAGAACGGCCAACGCCTGATCAACCTTCTTACCACGGATCAAGCCCGCGACGAGGTTGAGCTTCTGCGGTGAAATGCGCAGCGACTTGAGAACTGCTTGGGCCTCGGTGTCGGGGAGGCGCCGCTCATGGCTTGGCTTGCCCATTATCTCTTCACCGCTTTCTTGTCGCCGCCGTGCCCGTGGAAAATACGGGTTGGTGCGAATTCACCGAACTTGTGGCCGATCATGTCCTCCGTCACGTTGACGGGGATGTGCTTCTGGCCGTTGTGCACGCCGAAGGTCAGGCCGACGAACTGGGGCAGGATCGTAGAGCGGCGGCTCCAGATCTTGATAACTTCGTTGCGCCCCGATGCGCGCGACTTGTCCGCCTTCTTAAGGAGGTAGCCGTCAACGAACGGACCTTTCCAGACTGAACGTGTCAAAGTCGATCTCCTTCAGTTCGCCGCTACTTCTTCGCCTTTTGGCGCGAGCGTACGATGTATTTCGTGGTCGTCTTGTTCTTGCGAGTCTTGAAGCCCTTGGTCGGCTTGCCCCAAGGCGTCGCCCAGTGCTTGCCGCCCTTCGTACGACCACCGTTCGGGTGATCGACCGGGTTCATCGCGATCGAGCGAACCGTCGGACGGCGGCCCTGCCAGCGCGTGCGGCCAGCCTTGCCGGTGACGGTGTTCATGTGGTCGGGGTTCGAAACCGCGCCGACAGTCGCCATGCAATCGGCGCTGACCTTGCGTGTCTCGCCCGAGTTCAAGCGCAACACTGCATAACCAGAGTCGCGGCCGACGAGCTGAACGAACGAACCAGCGGAACGTGCGACCTGACCGCCCTTGCCGGGCTTCATCTCGACGTTGTGCACGATCGTGCCGATCGGCATCGCCGAAAGCGGCATCGCGTTGCCGGGCTTCACGTCGACTTTCGGTCCAGCGACGACGCTGTCGCCGACGGCCAGGCGCTGCGGCGCCAGGATGTAGCTCTGCGTGCCGTCTTCGTACTTGATCAGAGCGATGAACGCGGTCCGGTTCGGATCGTACTCAAGGCGCTCGACACTTGCGGGCGAATCGAACTTCCGGCGACGGAAATCGATCCGGCGGTAGGACTGCTTCGCGCCGCCGCCGATGTGGCGTGACGTGATGCGGCCATCGCTGTTGCGACCACCGGTCTTGGTCTTGCCCTCGACGAGCGTCTTGAGTGGACCGCCCTTCCAGAGCATCGAACGGTCGACCTGGATCAGGTGGCGACGTCCGGGCGATGTCGGGTTGTATGTCTTAAGCGCCATGGTGCGTTATCCTCAGAGCCCTGTCGTCACGTCGATGGAATGACCTTCCTCGAGCGTCACGATGGCCCTCTTCGTATCGCTCAAAAGCGCCTTGATGCCCTTGAACGTTCTCTGCTTGCCCTTGCGGACGATCGTATTGACGCCCTTCACCTTGACCTTGAACAAGCCTTCGATGGCCGACTTGATCTCGGGTTTCGTCGCGTCGCGCCTGACCTTGAAGATCACCTGGTTCGCCTCGGAGGCGAGCGTCGCCTTCTCGGTGATGACCGGCGCGACGATGACGTCGTAAGCGGATCGTTTGCTCGTCATTTGAAGCGCGCCTCCAGCGCTGCGACGGCGGCCCGGGTCAGCACCAGCTTCTTACGACGAAGGATGTCGTAGACGTTGATGCCCTGGATCGGGAGCACATCGATGTTCGGGATGTTGCGAGCGGCGCGTGCGAAGGTCGGCTCGAGGTCGGCACCATCGATGATGAGCGCGTTCACGAGCGAGAGCTTGGCGAATTGAGCCTTCAGCGCAGCCGTCTTGCCTTCGGACGACGTCGCCTTATCGATGACGATGATCTCGCCGGCCTTGGCCTTCGAGGACAGCGCATGACGAAGAGCGAGTGCGCGCACCTTCTTCGGCATATCGATCGCATGCGAGCGCGGCTTCGGGCCAAACGCCTTGCCGCCGCCGCGGAACTGCGGAGCCGACTTGTCGCCGTGACGGGCGCCGCCGGTGCCCTTCTGCTTGTACATCTTCTTACCCGTGACCGCGACTTCCGAGCGGTCCTGAGCGTGATGCGTGCCGGCCATACGCTTCAGGGTCTGATAGCGCACCATGCGGTGGATGAGATCCTTACGAACCTCAAGACCGAAGATGTTGTCGGCAAGCTCAATATCGCCGGCGTTGCCGGAGTCGAGGCTGGTGACTTCAGCTTTCATCACGCGCCTTCCTTCTTAGCTTCGCCACGCGCCTTGAATGCGCCGGGCTTCGGAGCATCCGCGTGCGCGGCTTTCTTGACGGCGTCGCGAACGACGACCCAGCCGCCCTTGGAACCCGGGACCGCGCCTCGAACCATGACGAGACCACGTTCCTTATCGATCTTGGCAACGACGAGATTCTGCGTGGTGACGCGCTCGTCGCCCATGTGTCCGGCCATCTTCTTGCCTTTGAACACCTTGCCGGGATCCTGGCGCTGACCGGTCGAACCGTGGGCACGGTGCGTGACCGAGACGCCGTGAGTTGCCCGCAGACCACCGAAGTTCCAGCGCTTCATGGCGCCCTGGAAACCCTTACCCTGGGTGGTGCCCGTCACGTCGACGAACTGGCCAGGCACGAAGTGGTCAGCGGTTATTTCCGCGCCAACATCGATGAGGTTCTCAGGACTGACACGAAACTCTGCCAACTTGCGCTTCGGCTCGACTTCGGCCTTCGCGAAAGTGCCGCGTTCGGACTTCGTCAGACGCGAGGGTTTCCTCGTGCCGCCGCCGACCTGGATTGCGGTATAGCCGTTCTTTTCCTCAGTGCGGTGCGCGAGAACCTGCAGGTTCTCCAGACGCAGCACCGTGACGGGAACGTGCTCGCCCGCGTCGGTGAAGATCCGGGTCATACCGATCTTCTGTGCTATCACTCCGGAACGCATTTGCATTCCTTCCTATCGTTGGGGCCGTTCGCGTTGCCGCCAGAGGGCCCGTAAGTTCTGGTTCTGGTTTTTAGAGCTTGATCTCGACGTCGACACCGGCTGCGAGATCGAGCTTCATGAGGGCATCGACCGTCTGCGGCGTGGGATCGACGATGTCGAGCAAACGCTTGTGGGTCCGCATTTCGAACTGCTCGCGGCTCTTCTTGTCGATGTGCGGCGAACGGTTCACCGTGAAGCGCTCAATGCGCGTCGGCAGCGGAATGGGACCGCGAACCTCAGCACCAGTGCGCTTCGCCGTATTCACGATCTCGCGGGTCGACGCATCGAGTATTCGATGATCGAAGGCTTTGAGCCGGATGCGGATGTTTTGGCCGTGCATGGCTTTTTGCTTTCACTTCTCGCGAAAAAAGATTGGGGGAAGCGAACATAAGGGACGCTTCCCCTGAAATGCCTGCTACTCGAGGATCTTCGTAACCACGCCGGCGCCGACGGTGCGGCCGCCTTCGCGAATGGCGAAGCGAACCTTCTCTTCCATTGCGATCGGCTGCACGAGCTCGACGGTTACCGAGACGTTGTCGCCCGGCATAACCATTTCCGTACCTTCGGCGAGCTTAACGGTGCCCGTAACGTCGGTCGTGCGGAAATAGAACTGCGGACGGTAGTTCGTGAAGAACGGCGTATGCCGGCCGCCCTCTTCCTTGTTCAGGATGTAGGCTTCGGCAGCGAACTTCTTGTGCGGCTTAACGGAACCCGGCTTGCAGAGAACCTGGCCGCGCTCAACTGCTTCCTTGTCGATGCCGCGAAGGAGGCAGCCGACGTTGTCGCCAGCTTCGCCCGAGTCGAGCAGCTTGCGGAACATTTCGACGCCGGTGACAACCGACTTCTGCGTATCGCGAAGACCAACGATCTCGACTTCTTCGCCGACCTTGATCACGCCGCGCTCGATACGGCCGGTGACGACGGTACCGCGGCCCGAGATCGAGAACACGTCTTCGATCGGCATCAGGAAGGGCTGATCCTTCGGACGCTCAGGGATCGGGATGAACGTGTCCATCGCCTCGTAGAGCTTGATGATGGCTTCGTCGGCGAGCGGGCCCTTCTCACCGTTGAGGGCCTTGACGGCTGCGCCGCGGATGACCGGGGTGTCGTCGCCCGGGAACTGATACTTCGAGAGCAGTTCGCGGACTTCCATTTCAACGAGATCAAGGAGCTCTTCGTCTTCGACGATATCGCACTTGTTCAAGAAGACGACGATCTTCGGCACGCCGACCTGGCGAGCGAGAAGGATGTGCTCGCGCGTCTGGGGCATCGGGCCGTCGACAGCGGAAACGACCAGGATCGCGCCGTCCATCTGAGCGGCACCGGTGATCATGTTCTTCACGTAGTCGGCGTGGCCGGGGCAGTCGACGTGTGCATAGTGACGGTTCGGGGTCGCATATTCGACGTGCGACGTGGCGATCGTCAAAATCTTCGTCGGGTCGCGGCGGCCCTGGCTCTCGGAAGCCTTCGCAACTTCGTCATAAGCGATCGAAGTCGCTGTCCAGCCGCGGTCGGCTGAAACCTTCGTCAAGGCTGCGGTCAGCGTGGTCTTGCCGTGGTCGACGTGTCCGATCGTACCGACGTTGCAATGCGGCTTGTTCCGCTCGAATTTTGCCTTCGCCATCGTTGGCTCTCCTTAGTCCTACTATCAGGTCCCGCAATCTTCCGATCCGGGCATTCAGGCTTCGTCTCTTCGAGCTCGATGGCGGATGATCTCGCCGGCCGGGCCCAACTTCTTATCAGGCGTACTTGGCCTTGACCTCTTCCGCCACGTTCCGCGGAACTTCCGCATAGTGTGCGAACTGCATCGTGTACTGCGCGCGACCTGTCGACATCGAGCGAAGCGTGTTGATGTAGCCGAACATGTTTGCGAGCGGTACGTAGGCACGAATGACGACCGCGTTGCCGCGCATTTCCTGGTTGCGGATCTGGCCGCGCCGGGAGTTGATGTCGCCGATGACGCCACCGACGAAATCCTGAGGCGAAACGACTTCGACATCCATGATCGGCTCGAGCAGCTTTACGCCAGCCTTCTCGCAGCCTTCCTTCATGGCGGAACGCGTCGCGATTTCAAAGGCGATTGCAGACGAGTCGACTTCGTGGAACGCGCCGTCATAAAGGGTGACCTTCATGTCGACCATCGGGAAGCCGATGAGCATGCCGCTGTCCCAAACCGAATTGACGCCCTTTTCGACGCCCGGAATGTATTCCTTCGGGATAGAACCGCCGACGATCGTCGTCGCGAACTCGTTGCCCTTGCCGGTTTCATTCGGCTCGAGCTTCAGCTTGACGCGCGCGAACTGACCCGTGCCGCCCGTCTGCTTCTTATGCGTGTAGTCGATATCGGTCGGACGCGCGAGCGTCTCACGGTAGGCAACCTGCGGAGCGCCCGTGTTGGCTTCGACGCCGTAGGTGCGCTTCAGGATGTCGACCTTGATGTCGAGATGAAGCTCGCCCATGCCCTTCAGAATGGTCTCGCCCGATTCCGGATCGACCGAAACGCGGAAGGACGGATCTTCGAGCGCGAGCGTGTGAAGCGCGATCGCCATCTTTTCCTGATCGGCCTTCGTCTTCGGCTCGACCTTCATTTCGATGACGGGGTTCGGGAACTCCATCTTCTCAAGAATGACCGGCTTCGACGGATCGCAGAGCGTTTCACCCGTGCGGGTATCCTTGAGGCCCTGCAGGGCGACGATGTCGCCAGCGAAAGCTTCCTTGATTTCTTCGCGGTCGGCAGCGTGCATGAGGTACATGCGGCCAGCGCGCTCTTTCTTATCGCGCGTCGTGTTCGCAAGCGCCATGCCCTGCTCGAGCTTGCCCGAGTAGATGCGGCAGAACGTGATCGAGCCGACGTGCTCGAAGCTCATGATCTTGAACGCGATCATCGACAGCGGCTCGCTGTCCGACGGCTTGCGCAGGATTTCAGCGTCCGTCTTCGGATCGATGCCGGTGTAGGCTTCGCGATCGAGAGGCGACGGCAGGAAGTCGACGACGGCGTCGAGCAACGGCTGCACGCCCTTGTTCTTAAACGCCGAGCCGCACATCATCGGATAGAAGGCGCGCGTCACCGTGGCCTTGCGGATCAACTTCCGCAGGGTGTCTTCGTCGGGCTCTTTGCCATCGAGGAAGGCTTCGAGAGCGGTATCGTCCATCTCGACGGCCGCTTCGATCATCGCGGCGCGGTATTCGGCAGCCTTGTCCGCCAGGTCGGCCGGAATCGGCCCCTCGGTCATCACGGATTCCTTGCCATCGCCGTCCCAGGTGATGGCAACCATACGAATAAGGTCGACGACTCCGCGGAAATCGGATTCAGCGCCGATCGGAATCTGCAGCGGCACGGCGCGGGCGCCGAGCTTGTCTTTGATGTCGGCGAGGCACATGTAAAAGTCTGCGCCGGTCTTATCCATCTTGTTGGAGAAGATGATGCGCGGAACGTTGTACTTGTCGCCCTGACGCCAGACGGTTTCCGTCTGCGGCTCGACGCCCTGGTTGGAGTCGAGAACGCACACGGCGCCGTCGAGCACGCGCAGCGAACGCTCGACTTCGATCGTGAAGTCGACGTGGCCTGGCGTATCGATGATGTTCAGGCGGCGCTTTTTGCCATCGCGGCCGGGCCAGAAGCAGGTCGTCGCGGCGGACGTGATCGTGATGCCGCGCTCAGCTTCCTGATCCATAAAGTCCATCGTCGCGGCGCCATCATGGACCTCGCCGATCTTGTAGGACTTGCCGGTGAAATAGAGGACGCGCTCCGTCGTCGTGGTCTTTCCAGCATCAATGTGAGCCATGATGCCGAAATTGCGGTAGTCCTCGATTGGGTACTGTCGGGCCATCTGTGCCTCGAGATCCTTGTAACTTCGTCCTGCTGCGCTTTGCCTACCAGCGGTAGTGCGAGAAGGCGCGGTTGGCTTCAGCCATCTTATGCGTGTCTTCGCGTTTCTTGACCGCCGTACCGCGGTTGTTTGCGGCGTCGAGCAATTCGCCTGAAAGCTTGTCGATCAGCGTCGATTCATTGCGCGCACGGGCGGCCGCAATGAGCCAGCGAATAGCAAGCGCCTGACGGCGCTCATTGCGAACCTCGACCGGCACCTGGTACGTCGCACCGCCAACGCGGCGCGAGCGAACTTCAACCGACGGCATAACGTTGTCGAGCGCCTGACGGAAGAGGTCAATCGGGTTCGCCTTGCCCCGCTGCTCCATCTTGTCGAATGCACCATAGACCATGCGTTCGGCGACTGATTTTTTACCGTGTTCCATCACCGCATTCATGAACTTGGTGACGACAATGTCGTTGAACTTCGGATCGGGGATCACTTCCCGCTTTTGCGCCGCGTGCCGACGAGACATCCTGACTGACCCTTCGCTTCGAATTCTTCTTAAATCTTACGGGCCAGATAAACCGGCCCAAACGAGACGGCTTACTTCGGCCGCTTTGCACCGTATTTCGAACGACGCTGACGACGGGCGGAGACGCCCTGCGTATCAAGCACGCCACGAATGATGTGATAGCGAACGCCCGGCAAGTCCTTGACGCGGCCGCCACGGATCAGGACCACGGAGTGCTCCTGAAGGTTGTGACCTTCGCCTGGAATGTAGCCGATAACCTCGTAGCCGTTGGTCAGCCGGATCTTGGCGACCTTACGCAGTGCGGAGTTCGGCTTCTTCGGCGTCGTCGTATAGACGCGCGTGCAGACGCCCCGCTTCTGCGGGCAAGCTTCCATATGGCGCGATTTCTCGCGGTAGACTGGCTTTACCCGGGGCTTCCGGATCAACTGTTGTATCGTCGGCATTCGCCCAATCCTGACTTCGCGACACATCTCCGGAGCGGAAATGCGCCAAGCAAACCTGCCAGGTGCGCGAAGTCCGCCCCTAGCAAGGAAAAAACCAGAGGATCGTGCCGCCCGGAGGGAGCAGATCATGGCCCGTCGATGTGCTCTGCTTTATTGACGGGAGCGTTTAGGGCCAAAATTGGCGCTAAAAGCGCCGAGGGACCTACCACCAACCCGTGAGAGTGGGCGGAGCTATATACACACGCGCCATATTGGTCAACAGGCGCTCGAAGAGGTTGCGAAATTATTTTCGCCGAATGCGCTGCCACGGGGCAAAGTCGACCTGCGACCCGTTGTCGGGTTTCATGCTTAGCGCCTTTTCTTGTCCGAGAAATAGCGTTCGGGGGCATTTCCCCAAGAATCAAAATCCGCAGGAATCAAACTGGGAAGCAAAAATCGGAAGGCGCACTTCGCGTTCAAAGACCCGAGCTTAAACACCAAAACACCAAAGCGGCCGCCTCCAGGTGGAGACGGCCGCTTTTCCATTTCAATTCTGGAAGCCGAGTGGACGCGAAGTCTTACTCGGCAGCCTCCTCAGCAGGCCGCCGGCGGCGGCGAGCGGCAGGGCCGGCTCCCGCGTCGGGAGACGGAAGGTTTGCCGTCTTGGCCTTCTCCTTGGCGATCAGATCGTCACGCTGCATCGCAACCTTGCGGAGCTGACGCAGCATGCCGCCGGTGCCGGCCGGGATGAGACGGCCGACAATGACGTTCTCCTTGAGACCGTCGAGCGTATCCGACTTGCCGTTGACGGCCGCGTCGGTGAGCACGCGCGTGGTTTCCTGGAAGGACGCAGCCGAGATGAACGACCGGGTCTGCAGCGATGCCTTCGTAATGCCGAGTAGAACCGGCGTCGCCGATGCAGCGCGCTTGCCTGCCTTCTGAGCCGCTGCGTTGACCTCATCGTACTCGATACGGTCAAGCTGCTCGCCCTTGATGAGCTCGGTCTCGCCTGCATCGGTGACTTCGACCTTCTGCAGCATCTGACGAACGATCA
Source organism: Hyphomicrobium sp. ghe19 (assembly GCF_902712875.1). Lineage (NCBI taxonomy): Bacteria > Pseudomonadati > Pseudomonadota > Alphaproteobacteria > Hyphomicrobiales > Hyphomicrobiaceae > Hyphomicrobium > Hyphomicrobium sp. ghe19. The sequence continues at coordinate 2,232,379 of NZ_LR743509.1, forward strand.
CTTCGATATGCTTGTCGTTGATCGTCACGCCCTGCAGACGGTAGACGTCCTGGATCTCGTTGATCAGATAGTTCGCGAGTTCCTCGACGCCCTTGATGGCCAAGATGTCGTGCGGTGCCGGATTGCCGTCGTACACGAAGTCGCCGCGCTCGACGCGATCGCCGTGCTGAACCGCAAGGCTCTTGCCACGCGGGATCAGGTATTCGACCGCTTCCTGCGTCTCGTCTTCAGGCTTGATCGTGATGCGCTGCTTGTTCTTGTAGTCCTTGCCGAACTCGACGGTGCCGGAGATTTCCGCGAGGATCGCGTGATCCTTCGGGCGCCGGGCTTCGAACAGTTCCGCAACGCGCGGCAGACCGCCCGTGATGTCGCCTGACTTCGCAGACGCCGTCGGAATACGAGCAAGAACGTCGCCTGCCTTCACTTCCGTGCCGCGATCGACGGACAGAACGGCCTCAACCGAGAGCAGGTAGCGGGCATCGCCGCCACGCGCGACCTTGATCGGCTTGCCTTTCGAGTCCTTGATCACGATAGCGGGCTTCAGCTCGTTACCGCGCGGTGACGTACGCCAGTCGATGATGACGCGGTTCGAGGTGCCCTTCATTTCGTCCGTCTGCTCGCGGACCGATGAGCCTTCGATCAAGTCTTCGAAATCGACCGTACCGTTGGCTTCCGCGAGAATCGGTCGTGTGTAGGGATCCCACGACGCGATCTTGGTGCCCCGCTTCACGGTATCGCCTTCGTCAACGAACATGCGCGAACCATAGCTGATCTTGTGGGTCGCGAGTTCCTTGCCCGACGGGTCGACAATGATGACGGACATGATCCGGGTCATGGCGACGTTCTGGCCCTTGGAGTCCTTCGCAATGGCGCGGTTCCTGAGCTTTACCGTGCCGTTGAAGTTACTCTCGATGAACGAACTGTCGACAAGGTTGGCCGTGCCGCCGATGTGGAACGTACGCATCGTCAGCTGCGTGCCGGGCTCACCGATCGACTGCGCGGCGATGACGCCGACAGCTTCACCGATGTTGACCGGCGTTCCGCGAGCAAGGTCGCGGCCGTAGCACTTGGCGCATACGCCGTTGATCGTTTCGCACGTCAGCACCGAGCGGATGCGAATTTCCTGAAGCTCGGACTTGCCGATCGCTTCGGACAGCTTCTCATCGATCAATTCACCGTTCGGGACGATGACTTCGCCCGTGAGCGGATGCTTGATGTCTTCCTGAGCCGTACGGCCAAGCACGCGCGCCGCGAGCGACACGATAACCTGACCGGCGTCGACCACCGCCTGCACGTTGATGCCGGCATCCGTTCCGCAATCGACCTCGGAAATGATGGCGTCCTGCGCGACGTCGACGAGACGGCGCGTCAAGTAGCCGGAGTTCGCCGTCTTCAAGGCGGTGTCGGCCAGACCCTTACGGGCACCGTGCGTCGAGTTGAAGTACTCTAGAACGGAGAGGCCTTCCTTGAAGTTCGAGATGATCGGCGTCTCGATGATTTCGCCCGAAGGCTTGGTCATCAGGCCGCGCATACCGGCGAGCTGCTTCATCTGCGCCGGCGAACCGCGCGCACCCGAGTGGCTCATCATGTAGACCGAGTTGATCGGCTTGTCCCGACCCGTGCCCGGGTCCTTATGAACAGCCGAGATCCGGTCCATCATCTCCTTGGCGATCAAGTCCGTGCAGCGCGACCAGGCGTCCACGACCTTGTTGTACTTCTCCAGCTGCGTGATCAGACCGTCCTGATACTGCTGCTCGAAATCGCGCACTTCGACAGTGGTGGTCTCGACGATCTTTTCCTTCGTCTCCGGGATCAACATGTCGTCCTTACCGAACGAGATGCCTGCCTTGAAGGCGTGATGGAAGCCGAGCGCCATGATGCGGTCGCAGAAGATCACCGTCTCCTTCTGACCGCAGTTACGGTACACGGCGTCGATCATGCCGGAGATGTTCTTCTTCGTCAGAAGCTGGTTGATCAGCGAGAACGTGACATTGCCAGACTTCGGCAGATGCTCGGCGAGCAGCATGCGGCCCGGCGTCGTGTCATGAACTTCAACGAGCTTCTCGCCGGCCGGCGTCGTCGATGTGAAGCGGCCTTTGACCTTGGCGTGCAAGCTGACCGACTTCGATTCGAGTGCGTGAAGCACCTCGTTGATCGAGCCGAGCATCATGCCTTCGCCGGGTTCGCCGTCACGCATCATCGACAGGTAATAGAGACCCAACACGATGTCCTGCGACGGCACGATGATCGGCTGGCCGTTCGCGGGATGCAGAATGTTGTTCGTCGACATCATCAGGACGCGCGCTTCGAGCTGCGCTTCGAGCGACAGCGGAACGTGCACGGCCATCTGGTCGCCGTCGAAGTCGGCGTTGAAGGCAGCACAGACCAGCGGGTGAAGCTGGATGGCTTTACCCTCGATCAGTTGTGGTTCGAACGCCTGGATGCCGAGGCGATGCAGCGTCGGCGCGCGGTTCAGCATCACCGGATGCTCGCGAATGACTTCGTCGAGAACGTCCCAGACTTCGGGCTTCTCTTTTTCGACGAGCTTCTTCGCCTGCTTGACGGTTGCTGCCTGGCCGAGCGTCTGCAGACGCGCGTAGATGAACGGCTTGAACAGCTCGAGCGCCATCTTCTTCGGCAAGCCGCACTGGTGGAGCTTGAGTTCCGGACCGACGACGATGACCGAACGGCCCGAATAGTCGACGCGCTTGCCGAGCAGGTTCTGACGGAAGCGGCCCTGCTTGCCCTTCAGCATGTCGGCGAGCGATTTCAGCGGACGCTTGTTGGCGCCCGTGATGACGCGGCCGCGGCGGCCGTTGTCGAACAGAGCGTCGACGGCTTCCTGCAGCATCCGCTTTTCGTTGCGGATGATGATGTCGGGCGCGCGCAGCTCCATCAGCCGCTTCAAACGGTTGTTACGGTTGATGACGCGGCGATAGAGGTCGTTCAGATCGGACGTCGCGAAACGGCCGCCATCGAGGGGAACGAGCGGACGCAGTTCCGGCGGGATGACCGGAACCTGCGTCAGGATCATCCACTCCGGACGGTTGCCGCTCTCCATGAAGGCTTCGATGACCTTCAGGCGCTTGCCGAGCTTCTTCGGCTTCAGCTCGGTCGTCGCTTCGGCGATTTCCTGGCGAAGATGGATCGCGATTTTCTGCAGGTCCATTGCGGCCAAGAGTTCGCGGATCGCCTCCGCGCCGATGCCGGCGGTGAAGGTGTCTGCGCCGTACTCATCGATCGCCTGGTTGTACGCCTCTTCCGTGAGGAGCTGTCTTTCGGCGAACGGCGTCGTGCCCGGCTCGATGACGATGTAGTTCTCGAAATAGAGAACGCGCTCGAGATCCTTGAGCGCCATGTCCATCAACAGGCCGATGCGCGAAGGCAGCGACTTCAGGAACCAGATGTGGGCAACGGGGGCTGCGAGCTCGATGTGGCCCATGCGCTCGCGCCGGACCTTTGCGAGCGTCACCTCGACGCCGCACTTTTCGCAGATCAGGCCCTTGTACTTCATGCGCTTGTACTTGCCGCACAAGCATTCGTAATCCTTGATCGGTCCGAAAATGCGCGCGCAGAACAAACCGTCCCGCTCCGGCTTGAACGTACGGTAGTTGATCGTTTCGGGCTTCTTGATCTCACCATATGACCAGGACAGGATGTCCTCGGGGGAAGCGATCGAGATCCGGATCTGGTCGAACACCGGAGCCGGAGCCTGCGATTTAAAGATGTTGGTGATTTCGTTCATCGGCTGTCTCCTCGGGGGCTCGGCGGGGGTAGCCGCGCCCGTGGAATCTAGTGGTCGAGTCGTGAAGACCTCCGCTCTCATCCGAGCGGAGGTCGTCTTGGATGTTCCTTATTCGGCCGCCGGCGGCAGCTGTGCCTGAGGTGGTTCCTCAGGCGCGACTTCGCGCTCGACCAGCTGAGGCGCTTCCGCCTCGCTATTGACGAGTTCGACGTTGAGGCCGAGAGCGCGCATCTCCTTGACGAGAACGTTGAAGCTTTCCGGAACGCCGGCCTCGAACGCGTCGTCACCCCTGACGATCGCCTCGTAAACCTTGGTTCGGCCCGCAACGTCGTCCGACTTGACGGTGAGCATTTCCTGAAGCGTGTAGGCGGCGCCGTAAGCTTCGAGTGCCCAGACCTCCATTTCGCCGAAACGCTGTCCGCCGAACTGCGCCTTACCACCCAGCGGCTGCTGAGTGACGAGCGAGTACGGACCAATCGAGCGAGCATGGATCTTGTCGTCGACAAGATGGTGCAGCTTCAGGACGTACTTGTAGCCAACCGTGACTTTGCGATCGAAAGGTTCGCCCGTGCGCCCGTCGAACAGCGTCGACTGGCCCGAGGTATCGAAGCCTGCGAGCTGCAACATCTCGACGATGTCCTTCTCGCGTGCGCCGTCGAACACGGGCGTCGCGATCGGAACGCCGGTCTTGAGGTTCTCCGAGATGCTGACGAGCTCGTCGTCCTTCATGGACGGCTTGATCACTTCAGCGCCGTAGACCTTCGTCATCTGATCGCGGAGCGCCTTCGCCTGTCCACTCTCGTGGAACTGATGAATTGCGTCGTCGATCATGCGGCCAAGACCGCGGCACGCCCAGCCAAGATGCGTTTCGAGAATCTGTCCGACGTTCATGCGCGACGGCACGCCGAGCGGGTTCAGAACGACGTCGACAGGCGTACCGTCCTCGAGGAACGGCATGTCTTCCGACGGGACGATCATCGAGACGACGCCCTTGTTGCCGTGACGGCCGGCCATCTTATCGCCCGGCTGGATCTTGCGCTTCACGGCGACGAAGACCTTGACCATCTTCATCACGCCCGGCGGCAGCTCGTCGCCACGCTGAAGCTTGTCGACCTTGTCGGCAAAACGCAGACCCAAGCCCTTCTTGGCGTCTTCGTACTGCTTCTGGATCGCTTCGACTTCGGCCTGCGCCTTCTCGTTCGCGAGCCCGATTTCCCACCACTGGCTGCGGGGGATATCGTCGAGGATAGCCGTGTCGATCACGGTGCCCTTGCGAGCGTTCTTCGGACCCTTGGCGACTTCCTTGCCCATCAGCGCGTCTTTGAGGCGCGCGTAGACGTTACGGTCGAGGATCTGCAATTCGTCGTCGCGGTCCTTCGCGAGACGCTCGATCTCCTCGCGCTCGATCGCCATCGCACGTTCGTCTTTTTCGACGCCGTGACGGTTGAAGACGCGAACTTCGACGATCGTTCCGGAAACGCCCGGCGGCAGACGGAGCGAGGTATCGCGCACGTCGGACGCCTTCTCACCGAAGATGGCGCGGAGGAGTTTCTCTTCCGGCGTCATCGGGCTTTCGCCCTTCGGCGTGATCTTGCCGACCAGGATGTCGCCCGGGTGGACTTCGGCGCCGATGTAGACGATGCCGGCTTCGTCGAGGTTCTTCAGCGCTTCTTCCGAGACGTTCGGAATATCGCGCGTGATTTCCTCGGGCCCGAGCTTCGTGTCTCGCGCCATGACCTCGAATTCCTCGATGTGGATCGAGGTGAACACGTCTTCAGAGACGACGCGCTCGTTCATCAAAATCGAGTCTTCGAAGTTGTAGCCCATCCACGGCATGAACGCGACGAGCACGTTCTTGCCGAGCGCAAGCTCGCCGAGCTCGGTCGACGGACCGTCAGCGATGATGTCGCCGGCCTTCACGATGTCGCCGACGTTGATCAGCGGCCGCTGGTTGATACAGGTGTTCTGGTTCGAACGCTGGAACTTGCGAAGACGATAAATGTCGACGCCCGGCTTCGAGGGATCCTGCTCTTCCGTTGCGCGAACGACGATACGGGTTGCGTCGACCTGATCGACGATGCCGGTCCGGCGCGCCGCGATCGCAGCACCAGAGTCTTGCGCGACACGCTCTTCCATGCCGGTTCCGACCAGCGGCGCTTCCGCCTTGATCAGAGGAACGGCCTGACGCTGCATGTTCGAGCCCATCAGAGCGCGGTTGGCGTCATCGTTCTCGAGGAACGGAATGAGCGCGGCCGCGACCGACACGAGCTGCTTCGGCGAGACGTCGATGTAGTCGACCTTATCGGTGGGCACGAGCATCACGTCGCCGTTGTGGCGGACCGTGACGAGATCTTCCGTCAGCTTGCCCTTGGCGTCCATGACGGCGTTGGCCTGCGCCACGTGATGGCGCATTTCTTCCATGGCCGAGAGGTAGGCGACCTCGTCGGTGACGCGCGCGTTGACGACCTTGCGATATGGGCTCTCGATAAAGCCGTACTTGTTGACGCGTGCGAAGGTCGCGAGCGAGTTGATCAGACCGATGTTCGGGCCTTCCGGCGTCTCAATCGGGCAGATACGGCCATAGTGCGTCGGATGCACGTCGCGGACTTCGAAGCCTGCACGCTCGCGCGTCAAGCCGCCCGGTCCAAGTGCCGAAAGACGGCGCTTGTGGGTGATCTCGGAGAGCGGGTTCGTCTGGTCCATGAACTGCGAGAGCTGCGAAGAACCGAAGAACTCGCGCACTGCAGCGGCTGCCGGCTTGGCGTTGATCAAGTCCTGCGGCATGACGGTGTCGATATCGACGGACGACATGCGCTCCTTGATGGCCCGCTCCATGCGAAGCAGACCAACGCGGTACTGGTTTTCCATCAGCTCGCCGACGGACCGAACGCGGCGGTTGCCGAGGTGGTCGATGTCGTCGATCTCGCCCTTGCCGTCGCGCAAATCGACAAGCGTCTTCACGACCGCGAGGATGTCTTCCTTGCGGAGCACGCGCATCGTGTCGGGCGCGTCGAGTTCAAGACGCATGTTCATCTTCACGCGGCCGACGGCCGAGAGATCGAAACGCTCCGGATCGAAGAACAGGCCTTGGAACAGCGCGGTTGCCGCTTCGATGGTCGGCGGCTCGCCCGGGCGCATCACCCGGTAGATGTCCATCAGCGCTTCCTGCTGATTGGCGTTCTTGTCGATGTTCAGCGTGTTGCGGATGAACGCGCCGGTGTTGACGTAGTCGATGTCGAGGATGTGGAATTCCTTGACCTTCTGCTCCTTGAGCTCGGCCAGCAGCTCGGCGTCGAGCTCGTCGCCGGCTTCAGCGAAGATCTTGCCGGTCTCGAGATCGACGATGTCTTCGGCGATGAAACGGCCGGAGAGATCTTCGGCAGAGATCAGGATTTCCTTGACGCCGCTCTCGCCAATTTCACGAGAACGACGCGCAGTGATCTTCTCGCCCGCACGTGCGATAACCTCGCCCGTCTTGGCGTCTGCGATATCCGACTGCGGAGTCACGCCGCGGAACTTCTCCGCGAGGTACGGCATTTTCCAGCCGCGCTTCGATTCCTTGATCGGGATGTGCTTGTAGAAGTGCGCGAGGATTTCCTCGTCATCGAGGCCGAGCGCATACAGCATCGTTGTCACCGGCAGCTTGCGCCGACGATCGATACGGACATAGACGTTGTCCTTCGCGTCGAACTCGAAATCGAGCCACGAACCGCGATAGGGAATGATGCGAGCCGCGAACAACAGCTTGCCGGACGAGTGGGTCTTGCCGCGATCGTGGTCGAAGAAGACGCCCGGCGAACGGTGCATCTGCGAGACGATAACGCGCTCGGTGCCGTTGATGATGAAGGTGCCGTTCAACGTCATCAGGGGCATGTCGCCCATGTAGACGTCCTGTTCCTTCACGTCCTTGATCGACTTAGACCCCGTCTCTTCGTTCACGTCGAACACGATCAGGCGCAGCTTGACCTTGAGCGGCGCTGCGTATGTCATATCGCGCTGCATGCACTCATCGGTATCGAATTTCGGCGGTTCGAATTCGTAACTGACGAACTCCAGCGTCGATTTTCCGGCAAAATCCGAGATCGGGAAAACGCCCTTGAAAACCGACTGAAGGCCGAAGTCATCCTGCCTGCCGCCCGGGGGTTCCTTGACCATCAAGAAGTCGTCGTAGGATGCTTTCTGAACCTCGATGAGGTTCGGCATTCTCGCGATCTCTCCGAGGTGTCCAAATTGCTTCCGGAGGCGTTTACGGCTGGTGAGGGTTTGAGCCATGTCGGTCCCTTCGTGCTCTCGTTTGCGGGGCAGACCCGCGATTCAAATTCGACGCGCTCAGGGTCCCTGGAAAACCGGGACCTCTTGAAACGGTTCACCGGAAGGTCCTTTTGAGGCTCTAGCGAACCCCGGGACCCTCCGGAAAACCGTCTTTTTTGCGCCCTCCGACTCCACAGGGGGAGCCGGCCGGAAGGCGCGGTATGTGTCAGTCACGCCCAGCCGCCGGGCGGGAAGCACGCATCGGCACCGGCCAGGAGGTCCTAGCCGGTGCCGATAGCCGATTACTTCACCTCGACGACTGCGCCCTGATCCTCAAGCTGCTTCTTGAGCTTCTGGGCTTCGTCCTTCGAGACGCCTTCCTTCACGGTCTTGCCGCCGGCCTCGACGAGGTCTTTGGCTTCCTTCAGGCCGAGGCCCGTGATGGCGCGAACTTCCTTGATGACGTTGATCTTCTTGTCGCCACCCGACTTGAGGATGACGGTGAATTCCGTCTGCTCTTCAGCCGGTGCTGCGGCTGCGCCTGCGGCCGGTGCGGCAACTGCGACAGCTGCTGCAGCCGACACGCCCCACTTCTCTTCCAGAGCCTTGGCAAGCTCTGCAGCTTCGAGCACGGTCAGGCTCGACAGGTCGTCAACGATTTTCTCGATCTTAGACATATATAGTGTCCTTACGGTTTGAACCTAGAGGTTGAATTGCAGCACCCCCGTTGGGCCGTGCTGCGTGTGGGTTTCGAGGGCTCAAAGGCCCCACAACTCGGCTTCTGCTAAGCAGCAGCCTCTTCCTTCGACGCCTTCGCCTGGATGACGCGTGCGAGCTGGGCACCGGGCTCTGCGATGGTCCGGACGATTTTCGTCGCCGGAGCATTCAAGAGACCGATGATCTTCGCGCGCAGTTCGTCAAGCGACGGCAGATCGGCAAGGGCTTGCACGCCTTTTGCGTCAAGGATGGTTTTGCCCATCGCGCCGCCGAGGATCACGAGCTTGTCGTTACCCTTGGCATAAGCGACGGCAGCCTTCGCCGCGGCGATCGGATCCTTCGAGAAGGCCAGAACGGTCGGCCCCTTCAAAAGATCTGAAAGCTTTTCGGCGTCGGTATCCTTGAGCGCGAGCTGTGCCAGCTTGTTCTTGGCCACTTTCACAGAGCCGCCTGCGTCTTTGACGCGCCTGCGGAACTCTGCGGATTGAGCAGCCACCATGCCGGTGTTGTGGGCGACCACAACCACGCCAGTGCTCTTCAGCTCTGTGTGGAGATGGTCAATGAGCTCACGTTTCGCGGCTCTATCCACGTCTCGTCTCCTTGCTGCGAAGCTTCATTTACGAAGCTCCGCGGGTTGCACCTTTGCCGCCGTCTCCAGTTAGGATCGGGCGACTCTAGTCTGTCCTCGTTCCCGTGGACCGCGTGTGATAAGCGGCACGGTGCTGACCCAGAAGGTTCAAACCGAACTCGGGGCTCTCGCCTCAAATCCGATCAACTTCTGTCTCATGCAGGCTCTCTTGAAAGAGAGACTTAGGCTTCCCGGCGAACCGGAACAGCACCCGCAATCTCGGACAGTGCTGAACCGAAGCGCGAAGCCCCGGTTCAGGGTTTTCCGGGTTGCCCCGGAATTCTTCAAACTTAGACGACTGGCCCCGATGCGACGGTCGCCGTATCGAGCTTCAATCCCGGCCCCATCGTCGAGGACAGCGAAACCTTCTTCAGGTACGTGCCCTTCGAGCCCGTCGGCTTGGCCTTCACGACCGCATCGACAAACGCCTTGATGTTCTGGACCAGAGCTTCCTCGGTGAAGCTCGCCTTGCCGATGCCGGCGTGAACGATGCCGGCCTTCTCGACGCGGAACTCCACCGAACCACCCTTCGCACCCTTGACGGCGCTCACGACGTCCATCGTCACCGTGCCGACGCGCGGGTTCGGCATCAGGCCGCGCGGGCCCAACACTTTACCGAGGCGGCCGACGAGGCCCATCATGTCCGGCGTCGCGATGCAGCGATCGAAATTGATCGTGCCCTTCGAGACGATCTCGACGAGGTCCTCGGCTCCGACGACGTCGGCTCCGGCGGCCTTGGCTTCTTCAGCCTTGGCGCCGCGCGCGAAGACGGCAACGCGAGCCGTACGGCCTGAACCGTTCGGCAAGTTGCAGACGCCGCGCACCATCTGATCGGCGTGCTTCGGATCGACGCCGAGGTTGACTGCAACCTCGATCGTTTCATCGAACTTCGCCTTGGCGCGATCCTTGATGATCTTCACGGCTTCGTCGACGCCATAAGACTTGCCGGCCGAAAGACCCTGCTTGATCGCTTCCATGCGCTTGCCACCGGCATCGCGCGTCTCTTTGATTTTCTCAGCGCTGATTTGAGCTTTTGCCATCGGACTACTCCACCACCTTCAGACCCATCGAACGTGCGCTACCCGCAAGCGTGCGGGCGGCGGCGTCGAGGTCGTCGGTGTTCATGTCCTTGAGCTTGCCCTTGGCAATCTCTTTCAGCTGGTCGATCGTCACCTGACCGGCAACGATACGGCCCGGCTCTTTCGAGCCCTGACCGCCCTTGCCCGTGGGGCGAAGGCCGGCAGCTTTCTTGATGAGATACGTCGCCGGAGGCTGGCGCATCTCGAACGTGAATGAACGGTCGGAGTAGACCGTGATCTTCACGGGAATCGGTGTACCCTGCTCAAGGTCCTTCGTTTTCGCGTTGAAGGACTTGCAGAATTCCATGATGTTGACGCCGCGCTGACCAAGCGCGGGACCGATCGGAGGCGACGGATTGGCCGCCCCTGCCGGCACTTGAAGATTGATAAAGCCGTCTATTTTCTTCGCCATAGTTCCCCTTCAGCGTTAGAGCCCGCGCCGGATGGCCGGGCTCAGGGTTAGCGGTCAAACGGACCGGCCTCCGCAATGGATGACCCGCCCTCCCGCACATCGCCGCTCCGGAATTCAAATCCCGACGCGGTCTCCGGCGGCACAGCGCCGGAACTTTTCTGCCTGCGACACCGACACGGCGACGTCAGGCAGCAACTTTTTCAACCTGCGTAAATTCGAGTTCGACAGGCGTCGGACGTCCGAAGATCGACACCGCGACCTTGACGCGCGAGCGCTCCTCGTCGACCTCTTCGACGATGCCGGTGAACGAGGCAAACGGGCCGTCGGCCACCTTGACGTTCTCGCCGATCTCGAAGGTGATCGTCGGCTTTGGCCGCTCGACGCCCTCCTTGACCTGATTCAAGATGCGCATCGCCTCGGCTTCGGGGATCGGCATCGGCTTGTTGTCCGCGCCGAGGAAGCCCGTCACCTTGGGCGTATTCTTGATCATGACGAACGCAGCGTCGGTCATCTTCATTTTGACGAGCACGTAGCCCGGCAGAAATTTCCGCTCGGTCGGGATCTTCCGGCCGCGCTTGATCTCGACGACTTCTTCCGTCGGCACGACGATCTCTTCGAAGAGATTATCGAGACCGCCCGCTTTGGCCCGCTCGCGTATAGCGTCGGCGACCTTGCGTTCGAAATTCGTGTAAGCATGCACGATGTACCAGCGCGTACCGGCAACCGTAGCTTTATCTTCGCGTTCTTGCGCGACAACCATTCTTAAAGGCCCTCTGGCGCGTCACTCAAATCGAATATGCGAGCCGGTTTTCAGCTGGCCACCCCTAGGACGAAACGCACGATGTGGCTCAACGCTTGATCAACGAGCAAAAAGAAAACAGAGGCGAGCGCGACCATGATGAGCACCATCAAAGTCGTGATCCACACCTCTTTCCAAGTCGGCCAGGTAACCTTTGCGACTTCCTGCCGAACTTCTTGCATAAAGGTTATGGGATTGAACTTCGCCATCAAAACTGCTTTCCGTGCGCATAAGCGACAACATGCCGCACCCGACCACGGTCTTTTACCGGGTCGGTCGGCAGATCAAACCGTCACGAGGCTGGCAGGGGCGGAGGGTCTCGAACCCCCGACCTTCGGTTTTGGAGACCGACGCTCTACCAATTGAGCTACACCCCTAACGCGATACGAGCGAAAACCCGATCGTCGAGCAGCCTCTTTCGGGGCGTGCACCCTTAACTGATGTTTTCGAGCTTGTCAGCCCCGGCGACGCCTTTTTTCTAACGAACCGTCCGCGGGGCTGTCCAGGGCCCTCCAGCGTCGCTCGACGTCGCGCCCGCCCCCGCGATAGGCTCGATGACGACGGCCGAGCCGTAGGCCAGAACTTCCGTGACCGCCGCCGCGATCTCGTTCGCATCATATCGCATTGCAATAACCGCGTTGGCGCCCATGCTTTGGGCATGCTCGACCAGCAGGTCGAAAGCCTCCTGGCGCGTATGCTCGGCAAGTTTCGTATAAACCGAGATATTGCCGCCGAAGAAGATTTGGATCGCCGCGCCAATGTTGCCGACGACGCTGCGGGAGCGGACCGTCAGCCCGCGTACAAGCCCCAAATGACGGACAATGCGATACCCTGGAATGTCGTTCGTTGTCACGACCAGCATGGCGCTCCCTTTCATCCCAGTCCGGCATGGCGCCGAACCTCCCCGATGAATCGCACGCTAACGCGAGATCCGCTTCCTTACGACCGCCGAAGCGATAATTCGTCAAATCTTCCGGCAAGCTACCCTCAAGCGCTCTTTTCGAGCGCCCGGGAGAAAATTTGCCGAACGCGCGTGATCGTTGCGGCGATTTCGCCGACTGGGACCGGTTTGCTGAAATAGAAACCCTGGACCTCTTCGCAACCCGCGTTCGTGACCATGGCCAGCTGCTCTTTCGTCTCCACGCCCTCTGCGACCGTCGTCATGCGCAGGCGCTTTGCGAGTTCGGCTATAGATTGGACGATCGCTGCGCAATCGCGCTCATCGGCCGTTCCGAAATCCCGCACGAAAGATCGGTCGATCTTGAGCATGTCGAACGGGAAGCTCCGCAGATAGCTGAGCGCCCCATAGGCGGTCCCAAAATCGTCGAGCAGGATTTTGATACCGAGCGCGCGAAGCTTATGCAGAAGATCGTGCGTTTTCGGATGATCGCGCAGCAGGACAGATTCCGTCACCTCGAGCTCGAGCCGGTCTGCCGGTAAACCCGACGCGGAAAGTGCCCCGGTGACGGCGCCGTAGAGATCGCCTTTCTCAAATTGAACTGATGATAGATTGACGGCTACCTTTATCTCGGCCGGCCATGCTGCCGCATCTTTGCACGCGCGCGACAGTACCCAGTTGCCAATCTCCACGATCCAGCCGCTCTCTTCCGCGAAGGGGATAAAATCGGCCGGTGAAATCATGCCGCGCTCGGGATGTCGCCAGCGTATCAGCGCCTCGAAGCCGCTCACGCATTGGCCAAGGATGTCGACGATCGGCTGGTAATGAAGTTCGAACTGCTTCTTCTTCAAGGCGAGCTTCAAGTCCGAATCCAGCAGCTTTACGCGGCCGCTCTCGTAATCGCGCTCCGGATCGTAAAATGCGTAGCTGCCGCGCCCTGACGTCTTGGCATAATGGAGCGCCAGATCCGCATTTTTCATGATCGCATCGGGCGTCCGGCCATGCTCCGGGGCATGCGTGATACTCAAGCATCCGGTGATATGTACCTTGCGACCCAAAAGGCTGTGCTCGGTGCTGATCGTAGCGAGCAGCCGCTGCGCCAATCGTTCCAATTGTTCGTGCGTTGCGGCACCGAACCTTATCAGCGCGAATTCGTCGCCGCCGAGCCGCGCCAAAACATCGGCTTTACGAACGACTTTAATCAAGCGCCTCGCGACGCTCTTCAGTAACGCATCGCCGACCGGCTGACCGAACATGTCATTGACGCTATTGAAGCCGTCGAGATCGATCCAGAGAACAGCAATTTCGCTGCCGCTTGCGAGGGCGCCCTGGAGCTGTTGGTGGAAGTAAGCACGACTAAAGAGTTCAGTCAGCGTGTCATGGGAAGCGAGCCATTCGATTCTTTTTTCTGCTTGCCGCTCTTCGGTGATGTCCTCGTGTATACCGATCCAGCCTCCATCCAACAAAGGCTGACTTGTGACGAGGACTACCCGGCCATTCTTCAGATGCCTGACTTCGGAAAAAGATTTGCCTTCCGAGAGTGCAGCAAGATGATCTTTGATCCGTCGCTCTTGGATTGCGTGAGCTTCTTTCGCGGTATAATCGGTTTCATTCGACACGACATAGGCGACAATATCGACAAATGCCGTCCCCTGCTCCGTCACCGCATCCGGCAAATCGTAAAGCTCGCGATAGAAGTTGTTGCAGACGACAAGCCGCTGTCGCTTGTCGAACATCGACAACCCGCGGATCATGGTATTGATGGCGCGAGCGAAGGGCCCGCTCGGTTTTTCGATCCGCTTTTTTCCCGCCCTTGAGAACCCGCGCGCCGCTTTAGCCTTGGAGGCTTTTCGACGGGAAGGGATGTTGGCGTTGCGTGGCGAAATAGGCTTAGAGGACGGACGGCCGCCGGGCTTCATCAAATTTATCCGAGAAATCGCATCTTCGAAAATTCGTCAGCATGCAAATGAAACAATAATTTTGTGTATGTTGTGTGTGCGCGAGTCATGCAGCTACTGGCGCTTTAGCCAGTCCTATCGCGGCATAAATGTTATGCTCAATGTTTCAGACTTGGCCCGCGTCACGAGGCAGCGGCTTTCGAGCCTCAGGATGAGCAACCGGACAATCGGCTCATTTGGCTCATCCGAAATGAACTTGATCGCGAACTCAATGGCCTATAACTGACCGCCTATCCCTTCCGCTCCAGTCGAACTAATCAAAACCGCGTGTCTGTTCGCCTCACGCCAGCATATGAATGAGACAAATCTTGTCAGCATCTTCGCCCCGCCTCGGGGCCAACGTTCCATCGATCTTGGCGCACGCCGGCCCGATCTTGACTCGTTACCACGTGGTTTTCTGCGACGTCTGGGGCGTCGTCCATAACGGGCAAACGGCATTCGATGGGGCCTGCCGGGCGCTTGAAAAATTTCGCGACGGCGGCGGCACGGTTATCTTCGTAACGAATGCGCCGGTTCCCAAGCGGCGCGTTGCCGATATGCTCGCGGCACGAAAGGTTCCGGCGAACGCTTGGGACGATATCGTTTCATCAGGCGATCTTGCACTCGACCATGTGACAGCGCGCGGGTTTAAAGCGCTGCACTGCATCGGCCCTCAGGATCGCGACCAGGCTCTGTTCTCGGCGCTTCGCGCCCGCTCCGTTCCGCTCGCGGAGGCGGAGGCGATCATCTGCACAGGGCTCAACGACGACCGGAACGAGACGCCCAACGATTACCGGCCCCTTCTCGATGACGCGCTCGCAAAGCGCTTGCCGTTCGTTTGCGCAAACCCGGATCTCGTCGTCGATGTCGGCGGAACGCTTTACTATTGCGCCGGCGCGATCGCGGATCTCTACGTCCACATGGGCGGCGAAGTCTTCTGGGCCGGAAAGCCGTATCTCAACACATACGAGACGGCGCATCAAAAGGCGGAAGCGCTTCGGAACGCCAATGTCGAGCGGGACAAGATTCTGGTGATAGGCGATGCGCTACGAACGGACTTGAAGGGCGCGCAGAACTACGGTTGCGACGCGCTCTTCATTGCTTCCGGCATTCATCGCCATGAGACCGTCGAAGGGCTCGATCTCTCGGCAACGAAGCTTAGCGATTTGTTCGGACCGGGTGCGCCGCCCGCCCTCGGCGCCATGCTGGAACTCGCCTGGTAACCGTTCCGCTCACTCGGCCTTCGTTACGGGGAGCGGAGGCGGCGGCTCGCTTTTCGGGCGCTTCGGCGCCGGGCCATCCGAGAAGCTGTTGAACACGACATCGGGCGATGTCGTGTTGTGCTGGGACGGCACCAGCCGGCCGATCCAAATGTCGGTTGCGCGCGCGTGATCGAACTTCATGATGTTGTCCTCGCGCCAGCCTTTGCCTCCCTGCTCGCGGACAGCGATGCGCGCCGTGTCGTTGTTGAATTCCGTGATGTACATCGATCTCAACATCGCGAACGGGCCGCCGCTGATCCCATGATCGAAGACGACGTC
Source organism: Hyphomicrobium sp. ghe19 (assembly GCF_902712875.1). NCBI lineage: Bacteria > Pseudomonadati > Pseudomonadota > Alphaproteobacteria > Hyphomicrobiales > Hyphomicrobiaceae > Hyphomicrobium > Hyphomicrobium sp. ghe19. The sequence continues at coordinate 2,248,386 of NZ_LR743509.1, forward strand.
AATGGCTTGGCGATTGTCGTCGACGGAGACCATCCGTACGGACGCCGAGCCGCCTTTCTCGAATGCGAGATTGAAAGTGCGTGTTGCCGGATCGAACGACACTTCCTTGATTTTGACCAAGGGCCGGCCGTCATACTCGATGGGGCCGACGATAAAGGACGAGCCATAGGCGGTATTGCGCATGGTTGACGGGGTCAGCGGGCGGGCACGCCAGTAACCGTCCTGCGGATAGAGAACGAGCACCTCTTCGGCGCCATCGTCGCGCTTCAACCAGACCTGCAACAGGTGTAGGCCGCTTTCAACGTGATCTCCGACGCGCACGGTCGTGACGGCAGGACGCCAAAAGGAGGGATACGTGAAACCGACGATCCAAAGCTTGGTGTCCTCATAAAGGGTCACCATTTTGGGCGGGTTAGGCGCCGCATAGCTCGGGTCCGACGCCATATCGCACGCAGTCCAGTCGGCTTCGACGTTCGCGCGCATGCTCGGGGTCAGATAAACCGGGTGGGCCGCTTCGATGCGAAATGCTCGTACGTTCTGGTTGGAAAACGAGACTGCGACGTTGTCCTTCTCGGCACAAAGCACCGGCTCGCTTTCGTTCACGACGTCGACGGCAAGACCGTCCAGCGACGCGGCGCGCGCGGGCATTAGCGGCGCCGCCATGAGCAGCAGCGCGGTGGCGATCAGACGAACGTACAAGGGCATTCCCCACTCCAATTTAATTCTTCCAGATTTCGTGAAACGCGTTTGGCGCGAGCCACTTCGTGCTTGCCCAGTCTATCACGGCTGAAGCACCGCATAGATGTCACCTGAGTTCGCGTCGTGCGGCAGATTGCTGAGATAGCCAGCCATCTCTGCATCAGAAAGCCAGCGATCGAATGACAAAGTCTGATTTTCGCCCAGCGCGACGTTGTAGCCATAGTCACCGAGCGTCGACATCCGGTCGAAGCAGGCCATTGCGACATCGCGTGCAATCGTCGTGAACTCGAAGGACAGAGCCTTTATCGGCCGCGACAGTCCGCGCAGCACCGCGTCTTCGAAGCCTTCGACGTCTATCTTGACGAACGACGGCGATCCGTAGCGCGCGATGAGGCCGTCGAGCGTCACGACCTCGATCGGGATTTGCCCGTCCCATATCTGGCCTTCCCAGCCCTTTGCGCCCTCTGCCTGGTGGACGAACTCTTCAGACAGCGTGGAGACGGTCGGATTTGCCGTGTTGACGAATAGCTCGCGGGTGCCTGCTTCTGCGCCGACCGCACGGTCGATGATCTCGACCAATGGGTCTCGCCCGTGGATGTGGGTTAGCGCGGAGAAGAGCAGCGGTTGCGGCTCGATCGCGATGACGCGGGCACCGAGTCGGCGAAATGAGGCAACGCGATCACCAACATGCGCGCCGACATCGAACACGAGATCGCCCGGTTCGACGAAACGGCGATAGAGCGCGTCCATGGCGCTGCGTGGGGCCTCAGGTCCGAGATAGATCCGCAGCGACCGGAATACGCCTGCGAGAGCCGGTGACGCCATGAGGTCAGCTCCCCGCCTGAACGGCTCGGATTTCGGCGGGTGGCGCGAAGTCCTCAGGGATCCCCGCTATGCCATGACGGCGGAAAAAGCGCCCAACGGCGGGGCTCGCGGTGAAAACGACGAAGGGAACCGCAAGCCCGTAACCCGCCGTCAGCGGCAAACTCCAAAGCAGCGCGGCGGGGGAAACAAGCGCGATGGCCACGTAGAGCAGCACGCCGAAGAGAAGTTGCGGCCAAAGCCATCGGAGGGCGTCGCCCCATGTCACGCCGCCGCCGTCGCGGCGCTGGCCGTTCCAGACGATCGTTCTGCCGAACAATAACCCGAACATGAAAATCGATGTTCGTATCGTGGTCACCGCGCCGAGAACGAGCGAGAACAAAATCTCGATGATCGCGCTCGACGCAAATCTCAGCCGACCGCCGAAGCGGTTGATCTCGCCCGGCGTCAGGATGGCGTCCGCTATGCCCGCAAGCTTCGGTGCGAGATGCATCAACAAAAGGAGGCCGTATATCGTCTCGACGGCAAACCAGGGGAAATCGTTCTGTCGTTCCGCGCTCAGCACGGCGAGCGGCAGGATGGCGGCGAGCAGCGTCCATGCCGGAACGCCAAGAAACATCAGAATCGCCCAAATGAGTTGAAAGCGGCTCACCGGCTCGATGCCGGGCATTCCGATCAATCTCAAATATTGCATGTTGCCCTGACACCAGCGCGCGTCACGGCGCATGAATTCGAGCGCGTCGGGCGGATTGTCCTCGTAGGAGCCCGTTTCGACCGGCAGCACGCGCACCTCGTAGCCCGCCTTGCGCATGAGAACGGCTTCGACCTGATCGTGCGATAAGATCGTCTCGCTCTTCAACAGACCCTTCATTGCGCAATGCTCGACGAAGGGCGCGACGCGAACAAGCGCGTTGTGGCCCCAGAACGGTCCGCAGTCTCCCACCCACCAGGCCTGGCCCATCGTGTAAGTCCGCATACCGAGCCGCATGCCGAACTGGAAAATGCGCGCGAACGCCGACGACGACGGCGTGCCGACGACAAGGCTTTGCAGAATGCCGATGCGAGGATGCTTCTCCATGATGCGCACGAGGGTAACGATGGCCTCGCCCGTCATCAGACTATCCGCATCGAGCGGCAGCATGAACTCGTAATTGGAACCCCAGCGCAAGGCGAACTCGCGAACGTTGCCGGCTTTGAAACCCGAATTGCCGATTCGCCGGCGATAGATGATGCGGTCGGGATCCGGGTCGGCTTGCTTCCACGCCGCAACTTCCGCTTCTTCGCGCTGGATGATCTCACCCTGATCGCTGTCGCTCAGCACGAAGTAGGAGAAGCGACCTGCCTCCGCCATCCGATCGAGACTTGCCTTCACGGTTTTCAGACGCAGCAGCGCACGCGCCGGGTCCTCGTTACGCAACGTCATCAAGACTGCGGTATTAACCGTAAGGGGCGACTGATCGCCCTTCGTTTCGTAATACGGCTCGGCGTGCGTTTTCCTTCTTGTCCCATGAAGCTGCCACAGGCCGATGACAGCATTCCAGAAACCAAGAACCGGCCAGGGTGCGCCGAGTGCCAAGCAAATGACCATCGTGATGCCGACGACAGTCCAGCCCCCGCTCGTGAAAATCACGCCGGCGACGAGCACGATGAGAAGCCACGTCGCTAGATTGAGAAAGAGGACAACGCGCCGCCGCTTGTTCAGCGTGGCTATTGCGTCCAGGCCTGCGGGAGTCGTAAGGCTTGGGGCCTCGACGACAATCGTTCTGTTAATGTCCGACACCCCGTCGTGCTCGGCACCGATCGTCATTACGGACCATCCTTCGCAATGAGTGACCCGCAGAGCAGCTTCGACTCCAATGCCCAGCGCTTAAGGCGCAGCCAAGGCCAGATCGTGGTTGCCCGAGCCCTCTGGTACGTCAAACCCGGCATTGCGGAAGTTCGACCCGAACGCCTCTCTCCGCCTTCACCGGGTGAAGCACGCATCGCGACGGAGTATTCCGCAATCAGCCGCGGCACCGAACGCATGGTCGCGCTTGGCGAAATCCCTCGAAGCGAATGGGCACGAATGCGTGCCCCGTTGCAAGCCGGAGATTTCTCCTTTCCCGTCAAATACGGCTATTCCGCGACAGGCATCGTGACGGCGGGTTCCGAGAGATTGGCGGGCAAACGCGCTTTCGTGTTGCACCCGCATCAGGATCATTTTCACGCTCCGGAAGCGCTGCTCGCGATCCTCCCGGAGAACGTGCCATCGCGTCGCGCCGTGCTCGCGGCCAATATGGAGACCGCACTCAACGCCCATTGGGATGCGGGGACTACGCTCGGCGACCGTGTTCTCGTGGTCGGCGCCGGCATCGTCGGATTGCTGACCGCGCATCTCGCGAGCCGAATTTCGGGAACGGACGTCACGATCACCGACATCAATCCGGCGCGGGCGAAATACGCGGAGAAGCTCGGGATCAAGTTCGTGTCCAACACGGACGTCCCCGCCGGCAACCGCATCGTGTTTCACGCGAGCGCCACGTCAGCTGGCCTCGAGACGGCGATCAACGCTTGCGCCTTCGAGGGCAGCGTGATCGAGATGAGCTGGTATGGGACAAACTCCGTGACCGTGAACCTCGGCGGCGCGTTCCACAGTCGCCGCCTCAAGATCATCTCATCGCAGGTGGGGCACGTGGCACCTCTCCACCGCCACCAACTGAAACACAAAGACCGCCTCGAACGGGCGATTGCCATGCTCGACGACGACCGTCTAGATGCGCTCGTCGCCGATGCCGTCAATTTCGAGGATCTGCCCTCGGCGCTTCCGAAAATCTGGTCATCGTCCGACCTTCCGCCCATCGTCCGCTATTAATTCTCACAGGTTGAAACCACCCATGTACTCCGTCGAAGTTCGCGACCGCATCATGATCGCCCATTCGCTGCCCAATCCCTTTTTCGGACCGGCGCAGAACCTTCACGGTGCGACCTTCGTCGTCGACGTTGCGTTCTTTCGTGAGAAGCTGACCGAGCAGAACGTCGTCGTCGATATCGGCGCGGCTTTGAGCGTGCTCGGCACGACGCTGCAACCGCTCGCCTATCAGAACCTCGACGTACTGCCGCAATTCAAGGGCGCCCTGACCACGACGGAATTTCTCTGCAAATATATTTTCGACAGCATAGCAAAGGCTGCCGCTTCGGGTGCACTTGGCGAGGACGGAAAAACGCTTTCACGAATTCGCGTAACGCTGTCGGAAACCGACTTGGCGCGCGCAAGCTACGAGGGGTCTATCGGTGGCTGAAGCCGCTTTCGCCATACCGGGGGATCTCAAAGCGACGACCGGAGGCTATGCCTACGATCGCCGCGTGATCGAACTGTTGCCGGCGTTCGGCGTTCCGGTATCGGTTCTCTCGCTGCCCGGCTCGTTTCCAAATCCGGATGCGAACGATCTCGATGAAACGCGCCGCATTCTCGAGACGCGGCATGCGGATTCTGTGCTCCTGGTGGACGGCCTCGCCTACGGCGCTTTTCCCGACACGATCCTTGGCAAAATTCCGGGACGCGTCATCGGCCTCGTCCATCATCCGCTGTTTCTTGAAACGGGGCTGCCGCACGCGCGCAAGGTCGAGCTCAAAGCCAGCGAAGAGCGGGCGCTTCAGCGGGCCAACCACATCATCGTGACGAGCCGCGCGACGAAGCGCATTCTGACCGAGAACATGGCGATTGCGCCTGACAAGATCACGATCGCGGAGCCTGGAACAGACCCGGCGCAGCGGGCGACCGGCACCGGCGCGCCGTTGCAGATTCTGGCCGTCGGCGCCGTCATGCCGCGTAAAGGTTATGACGTTCTCGTCGAAGCTTTGGCGCCGCTCGACGCAATAGATTGGAGATTGACGATCGCGGGCGCGCTCGACCGGCATCCGCGGGCCGTCGAGGCAGTTCAAAGCGCGATAGCCAAGCACGGTCTTGAAGATCGCGTTACGCTCGCGGGCAAGGTCGTGCCGGCGACGCTCGAGCGGTTCTACGATTGTGCCGATCTCTTCGTCTCGGCGTCGCTGTTTGAAGGATACGGAATGGTCCTCGCCGAAGCGATGGCTCGCGGCCTGCCGATCGTTCTGGCTGCCGGTGGTGCTGCGGCCGATACGGCGGGCGAAGCCGCGGCGCTTCACGTCGAAGCGGGCAATGTCGGCCAGCTAACCTCGGCACTGCAGCGCGCGTTGACCGATAAGAAGCTTCGCGACCGGCTTGCCGATGCGGCCTGGGAAGCTGGCCGCACCTTGCCGACCTGGCACGAAACAGCGCGGCGCATTGCAGCCGTCATTCTTGGATTACGCCCGTGAGCGATTTCTCACCCGAATGGCTCGACCTGCGCGAAGCCGCAGACGCGCGCGCGCGCAATGCGGGCGTTGCCAATGCTGTGGCAGCACGCTTTGCGCTCCGAGGCGATCTCCGCATTCTCGATTTGGGAGCCGGCACTGGCGCTAATCTCAGGGCGACGTCGGCTTTGCTGCCCGAGCGGCAGACATGGACGCTCGTCGATCACGACCCCGCATTATTAGACGTGGCGAAAGCAAAGCTCATCAAATGGTCGGACCGGCACGAGGAAGCCGGCGAGACGCTTCAGCTCGAAAAAGGGCGTCTCAGGATCACAGTCGCCTTCAAGACCGCCGATCTCGCCCGCGACACGCAAATGCTTCTCGATGAGAAGCCTCAGCTCGTCACAGCGTCGGCCTTCTTCGATCTGACGTCGGAAGACTACATACGGACGTTGGCGAAAGCCGTCGCTGCTGTCGGCGCGTCGTTTTATGCGACGCTGACCTACAACGGCCTTCAAAAGTGGACGCCACACCGGCCCGCCGACAATCAAATGACGGCAGCCTTTCAACGTCACCAGATGCGGGACAAAGGTTTTGGCCCGGCTGCGGGACCGCTCGCGGGTTCGCACCTTGTCGATCAATTCCGCATCAACGGGCACGTCGTCGTCGAGGGGGACAGCCCGTGGCGGCTCGAGCGCAACGACCGGATGCTGATAGACGAATTGATCCGCGGACATGCGGTCGCCGTGACTGAAAGCGGCGGGGTCGACGCCAAGTCGGTTGTCGGTTGGGTGAACGTTACGCGGACTGCAGCGTTTGTCGGACACACCGACGTCTTCGCCGCACCACCCTGAAACCGGCGCTGCCGTTCAGGCTGCCCGCTTCGGGATCATTCGCTCGACGACACGGTCCCTGCGAATAAACCGATGATAGACGGCCGCTGCGATATGGATCGTAGCGAACACGACGATCAAGACTGCGCCGGTCTCATGCCACTCGAAGACTTCCTTTGACAGGTCTTCGTTCTTTTGGGCGATGGCCGGAAGGTGGACCCCGAAGACGTCAAGGTAGCCGCCGTAGGAAATCGCCGTGTAGCCGATGACCGGAACCGCGATCAGCAGCGCGTAAAGACTCCAATGGACAAGATGGCTGACGCCCGTAAGCGCCGGAGGAACAGTCGGATCGGATCGCGGCGCCCCACGGGTCAAACGATAGAGCAGGCGCAGGATGACGAAGAGCAATATCGTCAGCCCAATGACCTTATGCGAGCTGTACATTGTGTTTGTCAGCGCGTCCCAGACGCCTTTGACGGGTTCGCCCTTTTCATTGACGCCGGGCATCTCGTTGCCCCGGTAGGCCATGTAAAAGCCGAGCGGTAGCTGAATGAAAACGAGCAAAGCTATCAGCCAATGCAGGCCGCGAGCAGTCGGCGTGTACGTCGGGAGATCGTACTTGGGATCTTGAGCCATGCGCTAGCCTCGCCGCTGATGCCTCAAATCACAATCGAACAGCACATCGCCGCCGTCAAGAACATGCACTGCCGTTTCCGGCCTTAACGCTTCGTCGACGCTGCCGATCGGCAATAGTGACAGTCCGGGAATTCCGGAACCCAGGATCAGCGGAGCAGCGAGGATGTGAATCCTGTCCACCATTCCGGCATTGATGAAATGCGAGATCGTCGTTCCCCCGCCCTCCACCAGGATTTTTTTAAGCCCTCGCTTGAAAAGCGCTTCGACGATGTCGGCGGGCTCGATCCGCGGCGCGGCGGCTTTTATTACGAGCCCTTCGGCGCCTTTCGGCACGAGCTGCTCGCTGCTCGTCACGACGATGCAGTCGCTTTCTCCCGTCGCGAGGCAGCGTGCAGACGCCTGAAGGCGTCCTCTCGGATCGATGATGACGCGGACCGGTTGCGGACCGTCGACGCGCCTGACGGTCAGCTGCGGATCGTCGGCTATGATCGTTCCGATCCCGACGACGACGGCATCGACCTTGGACCGCAGCCGATGCAGGTGATCCAGGGCGGCTGCGCCGTTAATCCCGCGCGAGTCGCCACTCGCCGTCGCAATTCGTCCGTCGAGGGATTGGCCCAGCTGCGCGATGACGAACGGCCGGTCCGCCGGCGCATTGACGATGGGATTGAAAATCGACTGCGTCCCCCCGGCAGTCTCGGCCAATTTGCCGCCGCTGCTGGTTACAGAACCTTCATTTCTAATTTTGCCGGATGTCATGAGATCTCGGAGTGATATAACGCAGTCGAATGATCGTAACGCCCTTGGGCCGGCATCGGGATTTCGGACTCCTCGCTAAGGGCATTCGTTTCCTCTCATCTTACATAGCATCCAAACATGAATTCGAAGCCGCTTGGCCTTATTGCAATCTATACGCGCGCGCTCGCTCTTTTAGCTCCCGAAAAATACCTCGCCATGGGGCTCGCAGCAGCAGGCGTGGTGATCGCGGTTACACAACTTGCCGAACCGATCCTGTTCGGGCGGGTTGTGGATGCCCTGAGCAAAGGCGAAAGCGCATTCTTCTACATTGGACTTTGGGCGCTCCTCGGTCTTTTCGGGATCTTCGCCGGTGTCATCGTCGGGATAAACGCTGACCGCCTCGCGCATCGCCAGAAGATGGCTCATCTCGCAAGCATTTTCGAAAAAACGATCGCGTTGCCCCAAAGTTCACATGCCACTCGGGGGTCGGGGGCGACCATACGGACGATCCTTTCCGGAATGAGTGCGCTGTTTTGGCTCTGGCTCGGCGTCATGCGCGAGCAGCTCGCGACGGTTTTCGGCATCATCCTGCTTGTGCCGACAGCGTTCGCAATGGACGTCCGGATGTCGGTCATTCTGGTGACGCTCGCGGCCGTTTACACGCTGATGCACGTGGTCGTCGTCAAGCGTACAGCCGTTGGCCAAGCGGCCGTCGAGGAGCACGAAACCGCGCTTTCCAGCCGCGTCGTCGACGTCATCGGCAACGTGACCGTGGTGCAGAGTTATGGGCGTCTCAAGGCCGAAGCCGATGCGCTCAGAGGATTGGCGAGGGATCTTCTTGCCGCTCAATACCCGGTGTTGACGTGGTGGGGCGTGCTGACCGTCCTGCAGCGCTCGGCCGCGACCTTGACGATGGTCATCATCTTCTCCGCTGGCGCGGTCCTGGCCGGGCGCGGTGAGCTGACCGTCGGCGAGATCGTCAGCTTCGTCGCCTTCGCGGGGCTGTTGATATCGAAGCTCGATGCGCTGTCGGGGTTTGCTGTGCGGATCGATCAGCAGGCTCCGACGCTCACGGCGTTGTTCCGGCTCATCGATGAAGCTGGCGCGCCTGTCGATGCGCCCAGCGCCCAACCGCTTCGTACCGTCGAAGGCGCGGTCACGTTCGATGATGTGAGCTTTCGCTACGAGGGCGCATCGCAGGGCATCAGCGATCTTTCGTTCGCAGTGAAGGCCGGGGAAACGATTGCGTTCGTCGGCCCCACGGGATCGGGCAAGTCGACCACGATCGGCTTGTTGCAACGTTTCCTGAAGCCAAAATCCGGGCGCATCCTGGTCGACAATCAGGATATCGCCGGGGTTACGCTGCAATCGCTCCGAGGCGCGATTGCCGTCGTTTTTCAGGACGCGGGACTTTTCAATCGTTCGATCGGCGAAAACATCCGCATCGGCCGGCCCGGTGCGACGGATGCGGAAGTCGAGCACGCGAGCCGTCTCGCCGAAGCGCACGATTTCATCATGCGGAAGCCCGGTGGATATGACTTCGTGATAGGGGAACGCGGCTTGTCCCTATCGGGCGGCGAACGTCAGCGCATCGCAATTGCGCGCGCCATTCTGAAGGATGCGCCGATCCTCATTCTCGATGAGGCGACGAGCGCGCTTGATTCAGAGACGGAAGCCAAGATCAAGCGGGCACTCGATACGCTGCGCGCGGGCCGCACAACGTTCGTCATCGCGCATCGGCTCTCGACCGTTGCTGATGCTGATCAGATCCTGGTGCTCGATCAGGGGAAAATCGTGGAGCGCGGGCAGTTCGTCGAACTCGCGGAAAGCGGCGGCCTCTTCTCGCGTCTCGTCGCCGAGGGCGGGTTCACCGTTCCGAAGACGACAGAGAAACCACGCGAGCCGATCGTTTAGCGTCTCGCTTAGCGTCTGTTGCCTAGAGTTTGTGAGCCATGCGGGCGCGCTTCGTTTCGAGATAGCGCTCGTTGAACTTGTTCGGCAGAGCGACGATCGGCAGCCGCTCGACGACGCGGATGCCGTGCGATTTGAGCGCCTGCTCCTTTGCCGGGTTGTTCGACAGGAGCTTGATCTCCGGCATTTCAAGGTCAGCTAGCACGCGCGCGGTCAGGCCATAATCGCGGCTATCGATCGGCGCGCCGACCTCGATGTTGGCTTCGACGGTGTCGAGCCCCTGGTCCTGCAACGCATAAGCCTGGATTTTCTTGAACAGGCCGATGCCGCGACCTTCGTGGTACGGCACGTAAATAATCGCGCCATAAGGGACGTCGCTGATGATCTTCAAAGCGGCTTGGAGCTGCTGGTAGCAGTCGCAGCGCAGCGAGTGGAAGATGTCGCCCGTCACACAGCCGGAATGAACGCGAACGACTGGGATCGGCGCTGAACCGTTGAACTTGGCGGCATCGCGATGCACGAGCGCCAAAATCTGCTCTTCATCGGTCTCTCCGCGATAGGCATGGGCTTCGAGCATCAGCTCTTGCCCCTGGAACTCGATCGGGAGAATGGTTTCCACCGACCAGTCCGCTGGCAGTTTTACAGACGTCAAGGTACCCGACTTCATTGTTACCGTGGCTCCGGGGTCTTCAAAGGCATATGCCTCATTTGCCGAGGGAACGCAAAGTCTCGTACCTCTGCACGGCTGAGCAATGTTCCTACGGGAACAGCCCAGCCGGATTGTGTCTGGCAACAGGTTTACCTAGGCATGCTCGCCCTGAAGATTTAGAATGTCAGGATGCCGCGCCCAAGAATGGCGCGCCGTCCGCTTTCTAAGATGTTTCCGGCATCGCATCAGGGTCCGGCATGTCAGTCTGTTTGACATTTGCCTTTCAGCATCAATCTGGCGATTTCGATTTTCGGGCAACGGTCCATCACGACGGTGAAGCCGGCTGCACGCGCCATCGCTGCGGCTTCTTCGTTAATGACGCCGAGCTGCATCCAAATCACGCTTGCGCCTGTGCTTTCCTTGACCGCGATCGCGTCGCGCACGACGTCCGTCACTGCCTCCGACGCCCGAAAGACGTCGACAACGTCTATGGGTGCAGGCACGTCGGCGAGGCGCGCGTACACCAACTGGTTGTGAATGGTTTTGCCGGCGATCCCGGGATTGACGGGCTTAACGACATAACCCTCGTCGATGAGGAAGCGCATGACGCCGTTGCTCGGGCGTTCGGACTTTTGAGACGCACCAACGACTGCGAATGTTTTGACGCGTTTCAGGAGGCTGCGGATTTCCTCGTCACTCAATCCGTCGATGGTCATGGTGCGGGTGCCGGAATGGATACGCGGCCCTCAGCGTCGAGCGACATGAAGGGGTTGTAGGCAACCTCCCAAAGGTGGCCATCCGGGTCGGCGAAGTAACCAGAATACCCGCCCCAAAAAACCTTCTGGCCGGGCTTCAACAGCTTTGCACCCGCGGAGACGGCCTCATTCAGAACCTGGTCGACTTCGGCTTCCGAGTTGACGTTGTGGGCCAGAGAGATGCCGGAAAATCCAGGTTTGCTGGCGGGCACGCCTGCGTCACCGGCCAGCGCTTCGCGGCCGAACAGCGAAAGAACTATTCCGCCGAGGTCAAAGAACGCCACCTCAGCCTTGCTTGCGGCGGACGCACGAAGGCCTATCGCTTCGTAGAACTTGCGTGCCTTTGCGACGTCGGCGACGCCGAGCGTGACGAAAGAAAGCCGCGGCTCCAACTCAGCTGTCCTTCCATTCTGGTTTGCGCTTTTCGAGGAATGCGCAGATGCCCTCACCCGCGTCTGCTTCCATCATATTCTTGACCATTACCTCGCTCGCGTACGCGTACGCTTTATCGAGCGGCAGTTCGGCTTGCCTGTAGAACGCCGCCTTGCCGATCGCGACCGTTGCTTTCGATTTCGATGCTATCGCGCGCGCCATGTGCAGAGCCTCTAGCATCACATCGCCATCCGGGACGACGCGGTTCACGAGACCGTAGGCCGCCGCATCGGCCGCCGAGATCGCTTCGCCGAGGAGCAGCATTTCCATCGCGCGCTTCCGGGGAACGTTTCGCGAGAGCGCCACCATGGGCGTCGAGCAGAACAGCCCGATGTTGACGCCGGGCGTCGCGAAGTCCGCCGACGTCGCGGCAACGGCCAGATCGCAGGTGGCGACAAGCTGGCAGCCCGCCGCAGTCGCACGTCCCTCGACGGCCGCGATGACCGGCTTCGGGCAGGCGACGATGGCGCACATCATTGCCGAGCACGCGGTCATGGTGTCCCGGAAAAAGGCTTCTCCACCATCCGGGTCCGTGCGGTGCGCGGTCAATTCCTTCAGATCGTGACCGGATGAAAAGACCTTACCCGCCGCCGCAAGGATAATGACGGCGACCGACTTGTCCTGGCCGAGCCTGACGATCTCTGCCCGCAAGTCATCGAGCAGAGCGCGCGAAAGAGCGTTGCGCGCCTCGGGCCGGTTCAATGTCAGGCGGACAATGCCTGGCTCGACGACGTCGGTCAGGACCAATGGCGCGCCGGCTGGCGAAAGATCTTGCATGCGGACTTAACCAATTCTCTGGCCGAATTCTCTGGTCGGCTCTCTCGTCGGCTTCTGGCCAATTTTCGGGCCAACTCACCGCTAGCCAGCGCGCGCTATCCTACTGCTGCAACGCCTTCTCGATTTCGGCGCGGTGTGCCTTCACCAAATCGACGTTCTCCTTGAACTTGAGATTCGGCGTCGTGCTGATCGCTTCGTTCAGCTCATCGAGAAGCTGCTTCTTGTCTGCCTCCGGAATGCTCGAGTCTTTCTGGACGTCGTCGCGCTCCTTCTTCAGCGCGTCGACGGGATCGACGAAATTTCCGGTCGTGGTGTCGAGCCCCGCCATGACGATCGAGATGTTTGCCGCCACGTCGTCGAGCTCGGCGAAGTTGCTGAAGCCGTGCTTCGTCGCAATGCTTTCGAGTTCGGCCTGCAGCGCGGGGTCGGGCTTGTCGCCGGCCGACTGAATTTTCGATGCGATGGATGCGAGGTCGCTTTGAGCGGCGATGAAATGCGTCACCTGCTCGTCCGTCAGCTTGATCTGCTTCACGTCATCCTGCGAGGGCGGATTGCCACCTGCCGCAGCGGACGCGCCTTGCTCGGCCGGTGTGCCTTGCGGCGCGGCCGCGTCCTGAGCTGAAGCCATCGCGATCGCCGCGCATAGGCCAAATGCCCCGATGATAACGCCAGCCGCCGTACGGGTCAGAGAGACCGCCATCGTGTTGCTCCACATTGCGCTCACATCCCGCGAGCGAGATTTACCGTTCGAACTGATACGCCGACTAAGACAAGAATAAGAAACGTTGCACCCCTCTCGTTCCGATTTCGGAAGGGTGCAGTCTCGAATAGGACCCGAGATCTATCGCATGCTGGATTTATCGCCAATGAACAAGCTGGGATCGCTGTGCGCGGGATGGCCTTGGCGATATTATACTTGACATACCCAACCGAACTCCTATATATTTGAGGCACATAGGAGACGGGCCATGTCGATTTTGAGCGCAGAGCACTTCCACGATGAAGCCAAAGCGTACGATTTCGTCGAAGCGTTGATCTGGCCAGAGGGTCCGGTATGCCCCCACTGCATGGAAAAGGCCCGCGTCTCAAAGATGAAGGGCAAGTCCACCCGGATCGGCACCTACAAGTGCTACGCCTGCCGGAAGCCCTTCACCGTCAAGATCGGCTCGATCTTTGAGGCCAGCCACATCCCCATGCGGATCTGGCTCCAGGCGATCTTCCTGCTGTCATCCAGCAAGAAGGGGATGAGTTCGAACCAGCTCCACCGAGCCTTGGGCGTGACGCTCAAGTCCGCTTGGTTCATGTCGCACCGTATCCGCGAAGCGATGCGGTCGGGCTCCCTCGCCCCGATGGGCGGTGGTGGCGGCATCGTCGAAGTCGACGAGACCTTCATCGGCAAAACGGTGCAGGCACCGAAGATCGTAGGCGGCTACGCACACAAGAACGCCGTTCTGACTCTGGTCAGCCGCGAGGGCGAAGCGCGAAGCTTCCACATCGACCAAGCCAACCAAGAAAACATCATCCCGATCATTCGGCGCAACCTTGCGAGCGAAGCCAAGGTCGTCACCGATGATGCTGGCTACTACCGGAACCTCGACAAGGAATACATGCACGCATTCGTCAATCATTCAGCCGGTCAGTACGGTCGCGGCATCATCCACACCAACACGATTGAAGGCTACTTCTCGATCTTCAAGCGCGGGATGAAGGGCGTCTCCCAGCACTGCTCGGAAAAGCACCTGCATCGCTACCTTGCGGAGTTCGATTTCCGGTATTCGAACCGCGTGAAACTGGGCGTCAATGACGAGGCGCGCGCGACACGGGCGATAAAAGGAGCACCCGGCAAGCGGTTGACCTATCGGGAGGCGATATAGGGCCGGACCCGAAGCATCAAGCGCGCTTGTTTCGAAGGTTAAAGAAGAGCGTTGAAAAGCGCGCTCGGAAATCTTGACGGCCGCTGGCCTGCCATGAAGACTCTTGATTCGTCAGAAAATGGTATTTCAACAAGCTCAGCATTATCTGAGCGGGGAGCGGCATCAGATGGGTGTTCGTCAGTCGGAAATTGCTAAGCTGACCAGCGCATTCGAAGAGCAACGGTTCACTATGGATGGCGTAGAGGCGTGGAGCGCCCGCGGTCTGATGCCATTGTTCGGTTACGAGTCTTGGCAGAATTTTCAGAGTGCCATCGATCGCGCCGTCACAGCCTGTACGAGCGCTGGAAAGGATGCGAGCCGCCACTTCATCCCCGTTGTCGGCGATCTCGACATAACCGGCGACCGAATTTTTAATGGGGTCATTAAAAAATCGGGGCGCGGCCGGCCGCCGGAAGGGATGATACTCTCGCGCTTCGCTGCATACTTGGTCGCGCTGAACGGCGATCCGACGAAAGAGGCGATCGCGTTTGCGCAAGTTTACTTCGCCATGCAAACGCGATCGATGGAGCTTCTTGAGCAGCACCTGGCTGAAGTTGAAAGATTGGAGGCTCGTCGCCAGCTATCCCAGACTGAGAAAGATTTGAGTTCGGCTCTATACAATCATGGCGTTGATGATACAGGCTTTTCCATTATTCGAAGCCGCGGCGACGAGGCGCTCTTCGGATTGACGACGAAAGAGATGAAAGACCGCCTGAAATGCGGCAGCGCTCCGTTGGCAAATCGCTTGCCGACGGTGATTATTCGGGCGAAAGACCTCGCCGCCGAGATGACCGCATACAACACGCGCGCCAATAAGCTACGCGGCGTCCGTCCGATCGGAGACGAGCATGTCAGGAACAATCAGAATGTTCGTAGCGCGCTGATGAGCAGTGGCATCAATCCTGCGCGCGTGGAACCGGATGAGGACACCGCCAAACTCGAGCGCCGACATAAGAGCCAACACGGCAAAGTTGCGTTGAGCGCTCAGGAGCTTCCGGCCCTTTTGCCCCCGAGCGAGCCAACGCCAAAAGCGGCGCCGCCCGTTCCGACGAAAAAGCCGACAACTAAGGAGATGATCAAGTGGTTTGTCAGCATCTATGATCGGGCCGTCGATCGATCGCCAAGCGACGGCGGCGAATACGCTTATCCTTTGATTGACATTGAAGACGTGTTGATCGGCCAATTCCCAACCGCTTCGGACCGCGTGATCGCGAAGGCGGTAGAGGAATTGGAAGAGGAAGGCCCGTGGGTGCTAGCCCCCGGCGCCGACGAATATTATGAAAGCTTGGAGCGGTAGTCGTCGATGCCCAAACGCAAAGAACCAGAGCGAAGCCGAGAAGAGCAAGAGCGGATATTCAAAGAGGCCGCGAAGCAGAGCGGTGCCGAACTGAGTGGCAAACACTTCGAAGCGGCAATCAGGAAAATTGCAGCTTCGGCTAAGGCTGCTGTTCGCACCAAAGATAAAAAATAGCGCCTTTCAGGCCGACTCGATTTTGCTTTCGACAACGCTCAGCGCGCCGTCAGGCAACGCGATCTCATTTTTCAGAAGCGTGTGCGGTCCGTACTTTTCGAATTGGCCGTTAAGGTAACTCTCGCCACTTCGAGTTAACAACTCGAACCTATTTCCCGGCCTCATAATGCTGAGATAGGTCGTCTTGCCGACAGTCGAAACTCTTTCCGCGTAGCGTTTCGCCTCGTAAACGCAATAGATCGTGCTTTGTAGAGGGAAGACATCATAGTGGTCGCGGTGCAAGAGGCCGTACGCCGCCAAATACGAACCAGACCCCGAGACGGCGAAGTCCTCTTTTATCTGGACCCCGTGATCGCCGTGAGCTTGAACGATAAGTGGGAACCCGTGTGCGTCGAAGCCTGCGACGATGCCATCAACCCCGACGCTGATTAGTCCCACAGATGCAATGTCGCTTCGATATTCCTCTTCAGGAAACTCTGCCTTCGCTTTGCGGAAGTCGGCAAAAGTCATTCCCCACTTTCGCAGCGTGTAATCGTCGGCTTTCTGCTGCTTTCGCTCGGCCAAGACTGACGTGACCGCGCTGACAATGTTTGTTTCATCAATATTTTGAAGAGAGCGAAATTTGTTCCTCAAGAGATGGAGAACTGGGATGATGTCGTCGTCATTGCCCGCCGTCAGAAATCGCCAACCCGGACGGATAGCGCGTATCTTTAGCATCCATTCCTTTGAGCCAAATGGGGTACTTCCTTTGCCATCAGTGCAAAGCACGATCGCGTGCCCGTTGGCGTCCATACAAGCGGCCGCAATGCAAACAGTCATTCGACTTTCCCTGCCCGGATGCCGCCCATGCGGCTGAGGTGCCCACCGATTCATAGGTTAACACCATGCGTTTGTGTTGGGTACGGGAAATATAACATCGCCGTGGCCTTGACGGTATAATAATACCACAAAGCGGTATTATACTACCGCAGCGCCTAACCCATTGTTTCTGAATGATTTTCCTGGCACATGGAAATTCCCCTTGCAACGCGCTCGTGTTTTCGCGTATTCACGCCGCTTCTCGGAATGCAGCGCGCAGTAGACGTTTGAAGCGTGCGCAGCCATCCGCCAAGGAGCTTCAATAATGTCTACCTATGTCGCCAAGCCGGCCACGGTGGAGAAGAAGTGGGTTCTCATCGACGCCGAAGGGCTCGTTGTCGGCCGACTTGCTGCTCTCATCGCGACGCGCCTCAAGGGCAAGCACAAACCGATCTACACGCCTCACGTTGACTGCGGCGACAACATCGTCGTCATCAACGCCGAGAAGGTCGTCTTCACCGGCGCCAAGCGCGAAGACAAAGTCTACTACCGGCACACCGGCTATCCGGGCGGCATCAAAGAGCGCACGCCGCGCCAGATCTTCGACAGCAAGCATCCCGAGCGGATCCTCGAAAAGGCCGTCGAGCGCATGCTCGCACGCGGTCCTTTGCACCGTGAGATCATGCGCAACCTCAGAGTTTATAAGGGCGGCGCGCATCCGCACGAAGCGCAGAACCCGGAAAAGCTCGATGTCGCGAAGCTTAACCGTAAGAATGTGAGGGTCTGAGATCCATGGCTACTGAAACAAAGACCCTGGCCGATCTTGCCACCGTCAAGGGCGCCGAGCCGCAGGCGGCAGCGCCTGTCCGGACGCAGAAGCTCGACAAGCTTGGCCGTGCTTACGCAACCGGCAAGCGGAAGAACGCTGTTGCCCGCGTCTGGCTGAAGCCCGGCAAGGGCCTCATCACGGTCAACAACAAGGACTTCAAGGCTTATTTTGCCCGTCCCGTGCTGCAGATGCTTTTGCAGCAGCCGCTCAACCTCGCCAACCGCTCGACGCAATACGACATTCGTATTTCGGTTGCCGGCGGTGGACTTTCGGGTCAGGCCGGTGCGGTTCGTCACGGCATCTCGAAGGCGCTCACCTATTATGAGCCGGACCTCCGTGGCGCCCTGAAAAAGCAGGGCTTCCTGACCCGCGATAGCCGCGTCGTCGAACGTAAGAAGTACGGCAAGGTCAAGGCGCGCAAGTCGTTCCAGTTCTCGAAGCGCTAAGCCGCTCCGGACACCTGAGACAAAAAACAGCCCGCCCAACCGGCGGGCTGTTTCATTTCCTGTTGCAGACGGGTTGCGGACCTGCCGCCCCGGTGCCACATACCGCTCCATGTGCCAGCGCGGCTTGGCCGTGGCTCTGAGGGATTTGGGATACGATGGATTGGCTGCTGAACGGCTTGCATGAGCTGTTTTCGACACTTGTTACGGACATCGGCTATCTCGTATCGCCTCATTGGTGGCGTACGCATGCCGTCGCGCTCTTCAACATTCTGATGATCGACCTGACGCTCGCGGGCGACAATGCCATCGTAGTCGGCATGGCGGCATCGCGCGTGGAAAAGTCCATGCGGGCCAAGGTGATCTTCTGGGGCATTCTCGGAGCGGTCGTCCTCAGGATCATCTTCTCGAGCATCGCACAACAGATGCTGCAGGTGATCGGCCTGACGCTGGCCGGCGGCATCCTGCTCCTCTTCGTCTGCTGGAAAATGTACAAGCAGATCGTCGAGGCGGATACGCACTCGATCCATGAGGTGGAAAAGAACCTCGCCTCCAATGCCCCTCATCCCAACGAGACGACGTTCTGGAGTGCGCTTTGGACGATCATCCTGGCCGACCTCTCGATGTCGCTCGACAACGTGCTGGCGGTGGCCGGTGCGGCGGGCGAATCCACGCTGGTCCTGGTCATCGGACTCGCTTTCGCCATCATCCTGATGGCCGTCGCCTCGACGTTTATCGCCAAGCTTCTCGCCAAGTATCCCTGGATCGCCTGGGTTGGGCTCCTTATCATTCTCTATGTGGCGGCCGATATGATCTATCGCGATAGTCATCGCATCTTCTGCGAGGCCTACGGCGTTGGCTGCTCGGAAACGATCATCCAGGGCATCAAGCACCGGCTTGGCCTCTTGTTTGGCGGTTAGTGCAATGACCATGACGACGGCGAAAACCAAACTTGCTTCCGTGTTCATCGACGGCGAAGCGGGCACCACTGGTCTTGAGATCCGCGAGCGACTCGCCGGCGTCGCTCCGATCGAGGTCAAGAGCATCGATCCGGCGAAGCGGAAGGACCGCGCCGCCCGCGCCGAAATGCTGAGCAACGTCGATCTCGTCGTGCTTTGTCTACCGGACGACGCGGCGCGGGAAACCGTGGCGCTCGCCGACGAGCTTGGCGCGAACGCTCCCAAGATCGTCGACGCTTCGACCGCTCACCGCGTTGCCGACGGCTGGGTCTATGGCTTCGCCGAAATGACGCCTGGACAGGCCGATGCCATCAGAACCGCGGGTCGCGTCGCGAACCCCGGATGCTATCCGACGGGCGGGATTGCGCTCATTCGGCCCCTCGTCGAAGCGGGCATCGTCGAGCCGGATTGCCCCATCACCGTCAACGCCGTGTCGGGATATTCGGGCGGCGGGCGCAGCATGATCGAGGCTTACGAGGCTGGAACCGCGCCCGCGTTCGAGCTTTATGGCCTCGGCCTCGAGCACAAGCACGTGCCGGAGTTGCAAAAGTATTCCGGCTTGACGCGCCGGCCCATTTTCGTGCCGAGCGTCGGCAATTTCCGGCAGGGAATGCTCGTGTCCGTACCGCTGCACCTCGACACCCTGAGCGGCCGCCCGAGCCTCGCCGATATCGAAGCCGTGCTCGGCGATTACTATAAATCGGCGGAACTCGTCAGCGTCGTCACTGGAGCCGCGGCAAAAGCCGGGCGGCTCGAAGCGGAAGCCTTGAACGGCACCGACCGGCTCGAAATCTTCGTCTTCGGCAAGCCCGAACTCAATCAGGCCGTGCTCGTCGCGCGGCTCGACAATCTCGGCAAGGGAGCCGCCGGCGCCGCGGTTCAGAACATCAAGCTGATGCTCGGCCTCGACTAGAGAAATCGCGCGGCACTATTCCCGCTCGCCGCGTCGCATAAAGGTGCACGACCGCTAGCGCGAGCACGACCGCTCCGCCAGCCTGATGCAACAGGCCGAGATGAAGCGGCACGTGTGCGAGAAGCGTCGCGATGCCGAGCACAGCCTGGAGGACGACCGCGCCGCCGAGCCAAAGCGCGCTGAGGCGAATGCGGTCGTCGACCGGCGTCCGGTAGGTCAGCCAGACTTGCACCAGCACGAGCGCGGCGACGATGTAGGCCACCATGCGGTGGTTGAACTGCGCGGCGGCGTGGCCTTCAAAAAAGCTCAGGTAAGCGGGGTTGAGCCAATAATCGCTCGGGAACCACTGACCGTCCATCGTCGGCCACGTATTGTAGATGAGCCCGGCTCTGAGGCCCGCGACGAACGCTCCGAGAACCACTTGCACGAGAACAGCGGCGACGATGATCGAAGCCATCCGCTTTATGAGCGGCGTTGCAATTTCACCGGTGACATACGGCTCTGCCGGCCACTCATCGAGCGCCAGCCAGACAAGCAGGCCCAGGATCATGAAGGCCGTCGTGAGATGCAAGGCGAGACGATACTGACTGACTTCGATGCGGTCGCTCAGACCCGACTTCACCATGTACCAGCCGATGGCGCCTTGAAGCGCGCCGAGCGCGAGGATACCGAGGAACTTCATTCCGGTGCCGCGATCGAGCCGGCCGGTCCACCAGAAGAATACGAGCGGCAAAGCGAAAACGACGCCGATGAGGCGGCCAAGAAGCCTGTGACCCCACTCCCACCAATAAATGAATTTGAAGTCCTCGAGCGACATCCCGTGGTTCAAGGCCGTGTACTGAGGGATCAGCTTGTATTTCTCGAAGGCCGTCATCCAGTCGGCTTCGGTAAGCGGCGGGAACGCGCCAAGAAGCGGCTGCCATTCCGTGATCGATAATCCGCTCTCCGTCAGCCGCGTCGCGCCGCCGACGACGACCATCGCGAAAACGAGCAAAGCGACGAACCACAGCCAAAGCGACACAGCGCGATTGCCGGAATTCCGTCCGAGCGTTGCAGCGGCTTCTCGTTTTACAGAAAGTTGCGCAGTCGTCATTGCTCGGACATATCCTCGGGCCGTCTTGAAGGGCGTGTGATACTCCTTCATGCGCACAGGGCAAATGCGCCCATGAGGCGCGGCAGAATGGAAATCCAGGGTTCAGGGGCTATTTCAAAACAGATGACGCAACGCAAAAGGAAACTCGTGGGTACGGTTGCGCTATTGGTGCTGATCACCGCCTATGCGGTCTTGGCAGTCGCAGTCGCGGTCGTCTTACAAGTCCGCAATGTCAGCACGACCGTGGAACTCATTTACTACGTCGTCGCCGGGCTTCTCTGGGTTCTACCCGCCGGTTGGCTCATCGCCTGGATGCAGCGCCCCGACGCGTGACGTTGCGGGGCCGCCGCGCCGCAGTGGAGACAGCGCGCGCTTAATGCCGTTCCGGAGCGCGAAGGGCAGACCGGAAAGCAACACCTTGACCGATCGCTGATCCTGAAAATCCCCGTTGAGGGAAAGACGCGGCAGCGCCGTCATCGTCGAAACATTGGATTTGGCGACGAGGCCCTTGCGTGTCGTGACGGCGGTTTCGATCCCAAGATTTCGGGCGATTTCGAATTCTCTCTCGCCCGCGCTTCCTTCGTCGCCGTAGGGATAACTGAAGTGCCGGCAAGGTTGGCCGAGCTCTTCGCTTACGCGCGCCACGCTGCCGGCAATTTCACGCGTCGCCTCGGACAATGGCAATTTGGCAAGCGCGAAGTGGTTGCACGTGTGGGCGGCAATCGTGACCAGCGGATCGCGTGCGAGCGCGCGGATCTCGTCCCAGTTCATGACGAGTTTTCGGCAGAGTGCCAGCGGATCGAAGCCCGCTTCAGATGCGAGTTTGCGGGTAATGGCGCGCGCACGCGCCTCCGGCATCCGGCGCAGCCACCAGTAGATGTCTTCGAACGCGGCCGTCTTTTCAGCATCCGTCCCAGCTGAGTAAATCTGTGGGCCGCCGTCGCGATCGACTTTCAGGTTCGGAAGCCGCCTCAGCGCTTCCTCGAGCACCAGCCACCAGAGATCGCCCTCACCATCCGCATAGGCCGTGGGCACATAGATCGTGAAGGGGGCGTCGTGGCGCTTGAAGATGGGGTAGGCGAAATCCAGATTATCCTTGTAGCCGTCGTCAAGCGTGAAAACAGCAAACGGCTTTCGAGCCGATCGACCGTTCTCGAGCCGCGCCTTGACATCATCGAGCCCGATAATCTCGAAGCCCTCGCCGCGCACGGTGTCGATCACGGCATCAAGGAATTCCGGCGTAACTTTCAGGATGCCGTTCGGCTCGAAGCCTCGCGGCTTCTCCGGCGTCACATGATGAAGCATCAGAATGACGCCGGCTTTGGGAATATTACGGGCTGCGAGATTGGCCGCCCCCGAATAGTGGAGTGCAGCAAGGGTCGCTTTCAAAAACTCGTTCGTTCTGCGCCCCATACGCCCCTACTCAAACTCGATTGACTAACGCTACGCCTGACGCGCGACTACTGCTTGGTTCTGCGTGACACGCGCCAAGCGTTGCATGAGCGCCGGCGCAACGGCCTCGCGCCGCTCGTAACGAATGACGTCGATTTCGGCGACTTCGAAGCCGAGGAACGTGCCGTCACGATCTTCGGGGTCGGCCGTTTTCCGCAAGGAGGACGCGACGGTAATTCCCGCATCGAAGCGGCCTTCTATGCCTTCAAAAAGTCTGCGCGCCTCATCGTGACGTCCGACTACGACGATGTGATCGTAAGCCTCGTCTAACGCGTCGAGCACGAGATTCAAGCGATCGACGTCGAATTCGCTTTCGTCTTCGCTCACGGCTCGACCGCTCGCGACGGCGTGCGCGGTCGTACCCGGAAGACGT
Source organism: Hyphomicrobium sp. ghe19 (assembly GCF_902712875.1). Taxonomy (NCBI): domain Bacteria; kingdom Pseudomonadati; phylum Pseudomonadota; class Alphaproteobacteria; order Hyphomicrobiales; family Hyphomicrobiaceae; genus Hyphomicrobium; species Hyphomicrobium sp. ghe19. The sequence goes on from NZ_LR743509.1 coordinate 2,271,175, forward strand.
TGGATGATGTCCTCAAACCCAGCGCGACCGGTCAGCAAATCATTGAGGCCGGCTTTCATGTCGAGGCCTGCGTCACGAGCAAAGCCTTCGCCGCTCGGGCTCCAGTCGACGAGGATCGGCTGAACGCCGCTTTTCGCCAGCGCCTTCACTAGCTCGGTCGCTTCGGCATAGGGAACGATGTCGTCTGTCTCGCCAGTGATCAGCGTGCGGAAGCCGCCTCCGACGCTCCGTCGCGCTTTGAGACGCCCGGCCAATTCTTCCATCTCGCCGTCGTTGAAAGCCGCGCACGATGCTTCCTTTGCAGCGGGCTCAGACGTCGTGCCGGCAACTGCGGCATGAGCTGGCGCGGCCACGATTGCGGGCTCAGGCTCCGGATCGGTCTCCGGCATTTCAATGACGAGCGGCTCTTCTCGCAGCAGCGGGGGTTCGGAACGGCGACGATCCGAGGCGTTACGCTTCCGGTATCCCTGCGGCGGCACGCTATGGAACAGCGATCCCATGACGATCCAGGCAGTTCCGAACATCAGGGACGCGAACGCCACCAATGCGGAAAGCTGGAACTTTTTCGGGAAGATCGGGACGCTCTCGGCCTGCGCCTTGGAAATTATCTGCGCTTCGACCGGCTGAGCGCGCGTATCGAGTTTCTTGCGATTGGCCTCGAGTTGGGCCTGGAGATTTTCGAGCTCGGTTCTCTTGGCTTTTGCGTTGGCCTCGAGTTGCCGCAGCTGAGCCTCTTCCGGCGCATTCGTCACAACGCGATTTTTGATATCTGCGAGGCTCTGCGCAATGCTGCTTTCGCGGCCCTGCGCGACCTTCGCTTCCTTTTCCAGGCTCGAGACGATCTTGGAAATTTCGGAATCGATCTGAAGCTTCAGCCCTGCGAGATCGGCATTGAGCTGGCGCATCCGCGGATGGGCTGGAAGCAAGGTCGCAGAAAGTTCAGAGATCTGGCGCTCGATGCGGACGCGCTGCTGCACGAGATTCTGGATCAACGGCGACTTCTGCACATCGGCCAGGGCGTCGGCCGTGCCTGCCTTCATCATCTCGCGTGCGGATGCGGCACGGGCCTCTGCCTCACCACGCGCCGCCTTGGCGCGCGACAGTTCGGCAGTGAGGTCCGACATCTGCTGTTCGTTAAGGCCGGTGTTCTGCGCGCCACCGCGGAAGCCGTCGATCTTGCCGCGATAGCGGTCGATCTCAGTCTCGGCCGTCGCTAATTCGGCTGCGAGCTTATCGATCTTGCCTTTCAGGACAGTCTGAAGATCATCGATTTCGGTCACGCCCTGCTCGGCGAGGGAGGCGCGATAATTCTCGGCCATCGCGTTGGCGATTTTCGACGCGAGCTCCGCATCAATCGACGTCATGCGGATGCCGATGAAGCGGCTTTCTTTCGCTGTGTAGACTTCGAGGCGGCTGCGGAAGGCCGACATGACGCGATCGCGTTCGCTTTCGCCGCTGCGCGGACCGCCAATGCCGATCATGCGGAGCGCGGCGTCGAGCTGATCGACGGGACCCAGCGCGCTGTTGAATTCGCGCCGCTCACCGAGTTTCAAATCGTTGGCGATCTGCAGCATCAGATCGGACGATTGCAAAGCGCGGACGTGGGTGTTGATGGCTTCCTTATCCATCCGCGTCGTGACCAGATCGGGACCTTGGGCCGCGCTGCGCGGATCGGAAAATGTGCTCGATGCGCCTTTGGCGACGATGGCAAGCTCAGCTTCGCTTTGATATCGCGGCGCCATCATCATCAGCACGACAAACGTGACGCCGCCGAGTGCGAGGGACAACGGCACGAGCCATCGGCCTTTCCGCTTCAAGGCGTCGAAGACTGTCGACATTTGAATTTCGTCGGGCGAAGCGGGGGCTCGCGGCGGCATATGTGGTGCTCGGTCAAGGGTTTCAGCGCAGCTAGAGTAAGCCGTCGCCGAGGTTAGCAACTGCTTAAGCGCACCGAAAAAATACACGTTCTTAGGTTTTGTTAACCTCGCGGACCTAATGTTCCGGGTGTTCATTTGCCTCGGAAAGTTGCTGATGTCAGTCCGCCTGATCTCGTTTTGTGCCGCCGCTCTGTCGGTCTTTGCCGGGGCGTGTGCGCCCGATCAGGACCTCGCGCACCTCAACACCCGGATTGGCGGCGATAGCGGACCCGTTGCGGACGGATATCCGGTTCCGGTCGTCCCGGCTTCGGCCGAGTCCGTCGCCTGGGGCAGGCCAGCTGTCTTTACGGTTGCTGCCGATGACAACGAGGGGCCGTACCGGCTCGATACCGGCGACCGGCTTCGCATCTTCGTTTATGGCCAGCCCAATCTCTCCCGCCTCTACATCGTCGATCAAGAGGGCAAGATTTCCGTGCCGTTGATCGGCAATATCGGCGCTCGCGGAAAGACAACTTACGAACTGCAAAAACTCATACGCTCACGGCTCGGCACCGAGTTCGTCAAAGATCCGCAAGTCAACGTCGATATTCAGCAGAACCGGCCCTTTTTCATCCTCGGAGAAGTCAAGAGCGCGGGTCAGTATCCCTACGTTTCCGGGATGACCGTCGAAACTGCCGTCGCGATTGCAGGCGGCTACACCGAGCGCGCCAGCGATCGCAGCTTCCGCATCAAGCGGCGGCAGAACGGCTTCGTTCAGGAACTCGACGTGCCAGTCGACTATCTCGTGAAGCCGAGCGACACCGTTTACGTGTTCGAGAGGTTCTTCTGATCTGTCCATTCCTTTACCCGCCGTTCCCCCACACATCGTCGAGTTGAGAAAAGATGCGGATCCTTCACTGTCTCCGGGCGCCCGTCGGCGGCCTCTTTCGGCATGTTCTCGACCTTGCCGAGGAACAGGCGAACCGCGGTCACGATGTCGGCATTCTCGCCGGCAACACAGCTGAAGACCATCTGACGTCGGGAAGGTTCGCCGCTCTTGCTCCGAAGCTAACGCTCGGCATTTCGCGCATTCCGATGAAGCGCATGCCGGGTCTGGGAGATTTCGCGGCCGTTCACGCCGCTTTCCGGCATGCGGGCTCACTCGATCTCGACATCGTGCACGGTCATGGCGCAAAGGGCGGCGCCTATGCGCGCCTTGCTTGCTACGGCCTTTCCGTTACCGGGAGCGATGTGAAGTCGTTCTACACACCGCACGGCGGTAGCTTGAATTTCAAACCCGGCGCGCTCGAAAGCAAGGTTCTCCTCTCCGTCGAGCGCAGCCTTGATGCCTTGACGACCGGCCTCATCTTCGAAAGCCAGTACGCGGCCGACAAATACGCCGCCCACGTCGGGACGACGGGCGCACCCCGGCGCGTCATTCCGAACGGTTTAGGAAGTCGGGATTTCGAACGCGCCGCAACGCGCGCCGACGCGACGGACGTACTTTTCATCGGCGAGCTTCGTCAGATCAAGGGCGTCGACATTCTTCTCAAGGCGATCGCGAAGCTCAAGCCTTCACGCGCCGTCACCGCGACGATCGTCGGCTCGGGGCCGGACGGCGAGGCGCTTCGCAGCTTGGCGTCGAGCCTCGGGCTGGATGACATCGTGCGTTTCGCCGGCGCCATGCCCGCGCGCGAGGCGTTCAAACTCGGCCGCGTCATGGTCGTCCCTTCGCTTGCGGAGAGCTTCCCCTACGTCGTGCTTGAAGCGTCGGCGGCTGGACTTCCTCTGATCGCGACAAACGTCGGCGGCATTCCCGAGATTGTCGCCGGCACGGATACGGGGCTGATCGAAGCCGGAAGCGTCGATGCGCTCGCGATCGCTCTCACCGATACGCTCGGCGATCTCGCCGCCGCCGCAGAACGCGCGAGCCGCGTCAGAGCAAAGGTCGAGCAGACATTCACGGTTGCTGCGATGACCGAGGCGGTGCTCGACTTTTACGAAGAGGCCTCGTTCCGACGGACACGGCTGCCGCTGAGGATTCCGAAGCTGCTCGGACAGCGCGGTTAAGGCAACGTCGTTAACGACGCCTGCGTGTCGGTTTCGGTAGCTGGTGTTTCGCAATCGTTGCCGGTGCGCGGCAGGTTACGCGGGGAATTGTTCACGATCGAAAGCCGCACCTTGGCATGGCGAACTCGCGCAATATGATGATCGATAAGCTCCGCGAGGCGCACGCGGTTCAAATTCGAGACATAAGATTTAAAATACGGTGACATAAAACGATACGTTCCCGGTCTCGGATGCGATTTCGCGTGCCAATCCTCACAATGGATGCACGTTCTCTGCCAGCGAGCCGGTTCGGGAATTTTTCCCTATATATGTGTGGCTTGACGGCAAATGCCGTGTGGCTCAAAGTTATAATATTACACAGCTCCTAGCGATTTTTCGGATGCCTCTCAGACGTCGTCTTCTCGCGCTTGTCGCCCTCGTCTTGGCGTTTTGCCTTATCGCCGGAGGAGCGCTCACCTATTGGCACGGGTTGAGGAAGGTTGATCTCGAGATGTCGTCGGCGATCGACGTCGGCTCGAGCGCCGTGAGCGATGCGCTGTCGACGATAGGCCCCAGCGCCGACGCTCTCTCTCAAGTACGCAGGCTCATTTCGTCGTTTGACGGCGATCGTCACCTCTCCGCGCGCCTTATCTCTCCTGATGGAAAGGTCACCAGCGCTTCGAGCCTTCAGCCACCTTCAGATCCTCCGCCCAGATGGCTTTATTGGCTGCTATCCGGCTCACCCCGCGCGCGCTTGTTCGACATGCCCGGTGAACTGAAGCAATTCGGAACGATCGCGATCGCTGCAGACTCTCACAACGAGGTCGGCGAGGTTTGGGAAGATCTCAAACTCAAGTTCGCGATCATCGGGAGCTTCTGCTTTATCGTTCTGGCCCTCATCTACGCCTCACTAGGGCGGGCGCTGAGGCCTCTCGAGCAGCTTTCCTCAGCACTCGATCGCGTGGGCGAGGGAGATTATACGGCGCACGTCTCGGAAGACGGCCCAGAGGATCTGAAGCTCATCTATCGCGCGTTCAATCGCATGGCCGGACAGCTGCGGGACTCAGAACAGCAGAACCAACGACTCAACGAACAGCTGTCGACAGTCCAGGAAGAAGAGCGCTCGGAGATCGCCCGTGATCTCCACGACGAGATCGGGCCATTTCTGTTCGCGGCCGACGTCGACGCGCAGGCGATACCTCTTCTCGTATCGCGGGGCGAGGCGGATGAGGCCGTGGATCGCAGCAAGGCTATCCGGCAATCCGTCCAGCATATGCAGGTGCATTTGCGGGGTGTCCTCAGCCGCCTAAGGCCGGCGCTCCTGATCGATCAGGGGCTGACGCACGCGGTGGAGAACCTCGTCGCCTTCTGGAAGGCGCGGCGTCCTCGGATCGAATTTCGCATGGATATTGAAGACGCGCGATATCCGACTGCCATCGAGGACACGGCATTTCGCGTTCTGCAAGAAGGTACGAGCAATGCCGTTCGCCACGGGCAACCCACGTCGATCGGGCTCGCCGCGCGGCGAACGGACAACGGAATGTTGCGTATCGTCGTCACCGATGACGGCTCTGGAATTACTGCGAAGGGAACACGAGGCTTCGGGCTTCCCGGAATGCGAGAGCGCGTTGCCTCGCTCGATGGGCGGCTCAGCATTGCCGATCGTGAAGAAGGTAAAGGTGTCATGTTGATTGTTGAACTCCCCCTCCCCGCCTCGACCGGCAGTGCCGCGCGGCAAGAACCCCTATCTGAGAGCGCGGCATGAAAATCCTCATTGTTGACGATCACGGCGTTGTTCGCGAAGGTTTGAGGAAGCTCTTCGTCGTCCATTTCGAAGCAACCGTCATCGAAACGTCAGGCCTTGAGGATGCGCTCGCTGTTTACGCGGCCGAGCGTCCGGACATTGTCGTGCTCGATCTCAACCTTGAAGGTGCAGGCGGGCTCGAAGTCCTGAGGCGGATCGTGGCGGCGGACAGTTCGGCGCGCGTCGTCGTTTTCAGTATGCATCACGAACCGATCTACGCCGTTCGGGCGCTACGCGGCGGGGCACGTGGCTATGTCAGCAAGAGCGCGCCTGTCGAGGAACTGATCACCGGCATTCGCAAGATCCGCGCGGGCGAGCAATACATCGACCGCGATCTCGCGTCTCGCATTGCGGTCAGCCAGATTTCATCCGACGATCCATTGCAGTCGCTTTCGACACGCGAAGTCGAAATCCTGAGAATGCTCGGGCAAGGCAAGAGCATGACGGCGATTTCCGACAATCTGGGCATCGCGTACAAGACGGTCGCCAATATCTGCACGCAGATGAAAGTGAAGCTCGGCGTCGACCGCACCGCCGATCTCATCCGCCTCGCAATCGAGACGCTGAAGACGTGAACAAAAAAAGGCGCCGGATCGACCGGCGCCTTTTTGCGTGCTCTCAGCGTCAGCACGATAGCTTCGCGATTGCCTCCGGCGATCAGTCGCCGTGCTTGGCGCCGGCCGTCGCTTTGATGTTGTCCAATCCGGCCTTGAAGATGCCCTCGATGACACCCTTGGCTTCCGCATCGGGCTTGCCGTCGGCGTCGAACACCGCGGACCAGGCGAAGTTAATCTCGTCCTCGTCGTCATCGTCGGGCGTCAGCGCGAACTGCGCCTGATAGTTTTTGACGGGCAACGGGCTTTCGATGATCTCGTAGCGATAGAAGTTCGGCTTCTCGTCTAGAAGCTTTTCCTTGATCTTGCCGCCGTCCTTGAGAGTCAAAATGCGGAATTTCGCGTCACCTTCGGTGACTTCCTCGCAGCTCGCGATTGCGGGATGCCAATCCTTGATCCCGCACCAGCTGCCGAACTGAGCCCAGAGCCTCGTCCGCTCGTCGTTCATTTTCTTCGGGTCGACTTTGAGTTCGAGTTTCTTGCCCACCGCGAGGCTTGCGGCGAAGGCCTGCGGAGCAGCGACTAGCATTCCCGCAACCGCACCAGCGATCACGAGGCCCTGTGCGAATTTCATTTGACGTAACTCCCTTCTCTTTTTTGCCCTACGCTCATACCGAAGAAACGCAGGTGGCTGCGTTCACAACCGTGTTACTTTATTACAAGGAAGTTTCCCAGGCCGACGGCCGGCGGCGGCGGACGACACGCCCAGCAGGGAGGGCCCCTGCACGGGTCGCCCAAATCATTCTAAGCGGCCGCGGTTCTCGGATGGGCTTTGGTATCGAAAAACAGCGCCTGGCTGATGATGGCCATGACCGTGTCCCGCTGGAATGGCTTTGAAATCAGAAATGTCGGCTCGGGCCGTTCGCCCGTCAGGACCTTCTCGGGGTAGGCCGTAATGAAAATAATCGGCACTTCGCGCTCGGCGACGATCTCTTTGGCAGCCTCGAGTCCGCTGCTGCCGTCGGCAAGCTTGACGTCGGCGAGGATCAGCCCCGGCATCTGACGTTTGACCGCGGCGAGCGCCTCATTCTTCGTCGTCGCGACGTCCTGCACGGTGTGACCGAGGCTCGTCACGATCGTTTCGAGATCCATGGCGATCAGCAGCTCATCCTCGATGATCAGGACGTTCGTCGCCACCTGATGAGCGATTTCCTGCCCCGCGATCTCGAGCAGCTTTTCAACTTCCGGCTCGCCGACTTCCAATATTCCAGCCGTCTCAGAGGACGTGAAACCTTCGACCGCGACCAGCAGGAAGGCCTGCCGCGGCAGCGAGCTTATGGAATTTATGCGCCGCTGGGCGGCGCCGAGAGAATTCGGGCCGTCCTCCGAGCCTTGTCCGTCCAAACGGACAGAATTCCATACCCGCAAAAACATGTGATAGAGCGCCATGCGCGGCGGCATGTTCGTCGGAAAATCGGACGGCGTGGAAACCAAGCTTTCAAGCAGCGTGGCAACGTAAGCGTCGCCCGTTTGCTGAGCGCCTGTCAGCGTACGCGCGAACCGCCGAAGATACGGCAAATGCACGCGGATCGTCTGGGCAATCGACATAATTCCTGAGCCTCCCGAATTAGCCAGAAGAGCTTTTTTCATCTCTCTGGAACCGCCAGCTCCACCGCGTGTTTCTGTATGGCGGCCAATATACACCGTAACACCAACGCGGGATCAATCGGGATGGTTCCCCCTCAGGAACAAATTCTGTCGCGCCACGTTCGACACACGAGCCCCACAACAGAACCTTCTTAGAGGAGTTTGTCCCAATCGGGGCCAATCATGAACTTCAAGGGCAAATAGCTATCATGCAGCAGCGCCTCGACACGCCTGATGATAGCGCGCGGACCGAAGATGAATTTCCGAATTCCGAGCGCCATCCGGAACTCGATGTTGCACGGCCCGCAGTTCCGCGGCTTCCAGGCTTCGCAGCGCAGCTGATTGGGCAGCGCATGCGAGCCATGTACGACATCATCGCTCAGGAACCTGTGCCAGACGACCTTCTCGATCTCGTTCGCCAGCTCGAGAGCAAGGAGCAGTCAGAGTGACAGAAACTCCAAGCTTCGGCGACGCCCTTATACAGGCGATCCCAAATCTCCGGGCCTTCGCTCATTCGCTCAGCGGCGATGCGCAGCTCTCGAACGACCTGGTGCAGGAAACGCTTTTGAAGGCCTGGACGCACAAAGACTCGTTCGTGCCCGATTCCAACTTGAAGGCTTGGCTCTTCACCATCCTTCGCAACACATACTTCACGCATTACCGCAAATCGCAGCGCGAAGAGCTCGACGAAGATCACGCGGCCATGAACGCCAGCGTTCCCGCCACGCAACTTACCCACCTCGAATTCGACGATATGCAGAAAGCCCTGATGCGATTGACGGCCGATCATCGCGAGGCATTACTGCTGATCACAGCGGAAGGATTTTCCTATGAAGACGCTGCGAGGGTCTGTGGTTGCGCGGTCGGTACGATGAAGAGCCGCGTCAATCGGGCCCGCAGCCGGTTGCTCGAGGAGATGACGGGGCGGCCAGCAAGCGAAGATCACGGCCACGAGCCGTTCAAAACTTCGACCAGTCGCTGAGACCACGGCACCCGCGCCCAAAGGGGGCTCGCGCCGAATAAAAAGACGGAAAACGAGCCTCAACAGCCCGAACTCCTGCTGACTGGGGTGCTGGGAACTATTTCTCGGCGCCGGGCGTTGTGTTGGGTTAATTGCGACGTGAGGGGAGTTGTATATGTCGGAGCAGATCGTCGCCGTTGGGTCCGACCGCACAACTTCGGGGCCGGGCAGCATTCTGTTCGAGATGCTGCAGACACTTCAAGCGGTTAAAGCTGGCGACTTCAGCGTCCGCATGCGCGGCGATTGGGACGGTCTCCCCGGAAAAATCGCCGACACGGTCAACGACATTATTATTACCAACCAGCGCATGGCCAACCAGCTTCAGCGTGTGGGCCAAGTCGTCGGCAAGGACGGTCTGACGAACGAGCGCGTGAGGCTCGGTCTCGCGCATGGCGCCTGGGGCGAGATGGAGCAGTCGGTCAATTCGCTCATCGATGACCTGCTGCAGCCGACGACCGAAGTGACGCGCACGATCGAAGCCGTGGCGCAGGGCAACCTCTTGCAGCCGATGCGTCTCGACGTGGACGGGCGTCCTCTCAGGGGCGAATTCCTGCGTTCGGCGACGATCGTCAATACGATGATCAAGCAGCTCTCGGTCTTCACATCCGAAGTGACGCGCGTTGCGCGCGAAGTCGGCACGGAAGGCAAGCTCGGAGGACAGGCGCAGATCCGTGAGGTCACCGGCGTCTGGAAAGACCTGACGGAGAGCGTCAACTCGATGGCCTCGAACCTGACCGCTCAGGTCCGCAACATTGCAGACGTTACGATCGCGGTCGCGAACGGCGACTTGTCGAAGAAGATCACGGTCGACGTGCGCGGCGAGATCCTGCAGCTGAAGGAAGCCATCAACACGATGGTCGAGCAGCTTCGCTCGTTCGCGGCCGAGGTGACGCGCGTTGCGCGCGAGGTCGGCACCGAAGGCCGTCTCGGCGGCCAAGCCGTCGTGCCCGGCGTCGGCGGTACCTGGAAAGACCTCACCGACAACGTCAACCTGCTCGCCGCAAACCTGACGACACAGGTTCGAAATATCGCCGAAGTGACGACCGCCGTCGCGCGCGGCGACCTTTCGCGCAAGATCACCGTCGACGTCAAAGGCGAAATTCTCGAACTCAAAAACACCATCAACACGATGGTCGATCAGCTCAACGGCTTTGCTTCGGAAGTGACGCGCGTTGCGCGCGAAGTCGGCACGGAAGGCCGCCTCGGCGGTCAAGCGACCGTGCCAGGCGTCGCCGGTACGTGGAAGGACCTCACCGACAACGTCAACTCGATGGCCGGCAACCTGACCGGACAGGTTCGCAATATCGCCGAGGTCGCGACGGCCATCGCGCGTGGCGACTTGTCGAAGAAGATCACCGTCAACGTGTCGGGTGAAATCCGGCAGTTGAAGGAAACCATCAATACGATGGTCGACCAGCTCAATGCGTTTGCTTCCGAAGTGACGCGCGTTGCGCGCGAGGTCGGCACCGAAGGCAAGCTCGGCGGACAGGCGCAGGTGTCGGGCGTCGCCGGTACGTGGAAAGATTTGACCGACAGCGTCAACTCCATGGCTTCGAACCTCACGACGCAGGTTCGAAATATCGCCGAGGTTTCGACGGCCATTGCGAGCGGTGACTTGTCGAAGAAGATCGACGTCGACGTTCGCGGCGAGGTGTTGGAACTGAAAGAGACCATCAACACGATGGTCGATCAGCTCAATGGCTTCGCCTCGGAAGTGACGCGCGTTGCGCGCGAAGTCGGCACCGAAGGCAAACTCGGCGGACAGGCGACCGTACCGGGTGTCGCGGGAACGTGGAAAGACTTGACCGACAACGTCAACTCGATGGCTGGCAACCTGACGGGTCAGGTTCGCAATATCGCCGAGGTGACGACGGCCGTCGCGCGCGGCGACCTTTCGCGCAAGATCACCGTCGACGTCAAAGGCGAAATTCTCGAACTCAAGAACACCATCAACACGATGGTCGATCAGCTCAATGCCTTCGCTTCCGAAGTGACGCGCGTCGCGCGCGAGGTCGGCACCGAAGGCAAGCTCGGCGGCCAGGCGCAGGTGTCGGGCGTCGCCGGTACGTGGAAGGACCTCACCGACAACGTCAACTTCATGGCCGGCAACCTGACGGCACAGGTTCGAAACATCGCGGAAGTGGCGACGGCCATCGCGAGCGGCGACCTTTCGAAAAAAATCACCGTCGACGTGCGCGGCGAGATTTTGCTGCTCAAAGAAACGTTGAACACGATGGTCGAGCAGCTTCGCTCGTTCGCGGCCGAGGTGACGCGCGTTGCGCGCGAGGTCGGCACCGAAGGCCGTCTCGGCGGCCAAGCCGTCGTGCCCGGCGTCGGCGGTACCTGGAAAGACCTCACCGACAACGTCAACCTGCTCGCCGCAAACCTGACGACACAGGTTCGAAATATCGCCGAAGTGACGACCGCCGTGGCGCGCGGCGACCTTTCGCGCAAGATCACCGTCGACGTCAAAGGCGAAATTCTCGAACTCAAAAATACCATCAACACGATGGTCGATCAGCTCAACGGCTTTGCTTCGGAAGTGACGCGCGTTGCGCGCGAAGTCGGCACGGAAGGCCGCCTCGGCGGTCAAGCCACAGTGCCCGGCGTCGGCGGCACGTGGAAGGACTTGACCGACACCGTCAACGTCATGGCGGCGAACTTGACGGAGCAGGTTCGCGGCATCGTGAAAGTCGTGACCGCAGTTGCCAACGGCGACCTCAAGCCGAAGCTGACCGTCAAGTCCAAGGGCGAAGTCGCGGCACTCGCCGAGACGATCAACGACATGACGGACACTCTGGCGCTCTTCGCGGATCAGGTGACGACAGTCGCGCGCGAAGTCGGTGTCGAAGGGCGGCTCGGCGGCCAGGCGAACGTTCCGGGCGCCGCTGGTACGTGGAAAGATCTCACCGGCAACGTCAACCTGCTTGCAGCAAACCTCACGACGCAGGTTCGCGCGATCGCAGAAGTGACAACGGCAGTGACGAAAGGCGACTTGACGCGCTCCATTCAAGTCGACGCGCGCGGCGAGGTGGCCGAGCTCAAAGACTACATCAATACGATGATCGGAAATCTGCGTTTGACCACGCAGCTCAACACCGAACAGGACTGGCTAAACACAAACCTCGCCCGGTTCACGAGCATGCTGCAGGGGCAGCGCGACGTCATCACCGTCGCGAGAAAGCTGCTGTCGGAGCTTGTGCCCCTGATAAATGCGCATCAGGGCGTGATCTATCAGTTCGATGCTACACGAAGCGAGCTCAAGATTCTCGCGAAGTATGCCGACGATGTGGACGTTCGATATCCCGAGAGGCTCGAGCTTGGTTCGAGCCTTATCGGACAATGTGCGATCGAGAAGAAGCGCCGCGTCCTGACGGACATTCCGGAGCCGACGGCCAGCATCGACGCCGTTGTGTTCAAGGCCCCTCCCCGCAGCGTCATCGTACATCCGATTACGTTCGAAGATCAGATCAAGGCCGTCATTTCGCTGAGCTCGCTGCAGAATTTCGAACCGGCGCAGCTGATGTTCCTCGAACAGCTATCGGTCAGCATCGGCGTCGTTCTGAATAGTATCGAAGCGACGATGCAAACGGAAAGCCTGCTCATGCAGTCGCAACAGCTCGCAGCCGAGCTTCAAGACCAGCAGAAGGCGATGCAGAAAACGAACGAGGAGCTGGCGCAGAAGGCCCAGCAGCTCGCCGAACGCAACGTCGAAGTCGAACGCAAGAACGAAGAAATCGATCAGGCCCGCCGCGCCGTCGAAGAGAAGGCCGCTGAGCTCGCGCTCACTTCGCGGTACAAATCCGAGTTCCTCGCGAACATGTCTCACGAGCTTCGGACGCCACTCAACAGCATTCTTATTCTTGGGCAGCAACTGACGGACAATCCCGACGGCAACCTCTCCGACAGGCAGGTCGAGTTCGCGCGGACAATTCATGGCGCCGGCACGGATCTTCTAAATTTGATCAGCGACATTCTCGATCTTTCGAAGATCGAATCCGGAACGGTGTCGGTCGACGCCGAAGAGATTTCGTTCAACGGCCTGATCGAAGCCGTCGCCCGGCCATTCCGTCACGAGGCGGAACGGCGCGCGCTCGAATTCCAGGTCATCTTCAACGCCGATCTCGGGAAATCGATTTTTACGGACTCGAAGCGCCTACAGCAGGTTCTGAAGAACCTGCTGTCGAACGCGTTCAAGTTCACGCGCGAGGGCCACGTTCGGCTGACCGTCAAGCCTGCGACCGGAAAGTGGGGGCCCGATCATCCGATCCTCTCGGCCGCGCAGACCATCGTGGCGTTCGAGGTGCAAGACTCAGGCATCGGCATTCCTGCCGACAAACAGAAGCTCATCTTTGAAGCGTTTCAACAGGCCGATGCGAGTACGAGCCGAAAATACGGCGGTACCGGGCTGGGTCTCGCGATCAGCCGCGAACTCGCCCATCTTCTCGGCGGCGAGATTCAGCTCCGAAGCGAACCCGGAGTGGGCAGCGTGTTCACGCTTTATCTGCCGCTACGCTACGCGATGCTGGCGAGCGAGGTTCGGACCAAGCCGGATTCGGTTGCTCCAGTGCCCGTCCCAATGTCACTCGCAGGCCCGCTGCCGCCACCGATCGAAGACGATCGCGACAACATCGCGGCCGGCGATCAGGTTCTTCTCATTGTCGAGGACGATCCGAACTTTGCGCGGATACTGCTCGACGCCGCGCACGAGACCGGATTCAAGGGCATCGTTTCTCAACGCGGCATCGATGCCATGACGCTCGCGACCGATTTCAATCCGACCGCCATTTCACTCGATATCCATCTTCCGGACGTGCTCGGCTGGTCGGTTCTCAGTCAGCTCAAGCACAACCCGCTCACCCGGCACATTCCGGTTCAGGTCCTCACGCTCGACGACGATCGTCATCACGGATTGGCGCGCGGCGCATATTCGTTCCTTACGAAGCCATTGCAGACCGAGCAGCTGAAAGCGGCGTTACGAAAGATCGGTACCTTCTCAGCTTCCAGAACCAAGAAATTGCTGATCATCGAAGACGACGCTTCCGAGCTGTTGAGCGTTTCGGCGCTGCTCGAAGACAATGACGTCGAAATCTTGACAGCATCGAGCGGGAATTCCGCCTTCGAAATTCTGAAAAGAGAGAACGTGGACTGCGTCGTTCTCGACCTCAAACTTCCCGACATGTCGGGCTTCGAAATCCTCGAACACATGAGCCGTCAAGATGCGATGCGGGATATCCCCGTCATTGTGTTTACCGGACGCGAGCTGTCGAGCGAGGAGAACTTGCAGATCCGGCAATACGCCCGTACGATCGTAGTCAAGGGTGTGGAATCCCCCGAGCGTCTTCTCGACGAGACCGCGCTATTCCTGCACCGTGTCGTTACCGAACTTCCGGCCGAGAAGCAGGAACTATTGTCTCGGCTGCACGATACAGACGACTATCTGATCGGACGCAAGGTTCTTCTGGTTGACGACGATGCGCGAAACATATTCGCGTTGAGCAGTCTCCTCGAACGTCGCGGTATGGAAGTTCTGACGGCGACAACCGGCTTGGAAGCGATCGAAACCTTGAGCACGACCGATGTTTCGATCGTCTTGATGGATATCATGATGCCGGAGATGGACGGTTATCAGACGATGCAGAAAATTCGAAGCAGCGAGAAGAACCAGCGATTGCCTATCATCGCGCTCACTGCAAAGGCAATGAAGGGTGACCGCGAGAAATGTCTCGAAGCCGGCGCATCCGATTATCTCGCGAAGCCTGTCGATACGGAGCAGTTGATTTCCGCGTTGCGCATGTGGCTGCACCGTTGACGGGGAAACCATGACAGGCGAATCCGCTTCGACAGAACTCGTCAACATTCTTCTCGTCGACGATCAGCCGGGAAAGCTGCTGACGTACGAAGCCATTCTGGATGGCCTCGATGCGAACCTCATCAAGGCGACGACCGCGGAAGAAGCGCTGACTGCGCTGCTCAAAACGGACATTGCCGTTATCCTGATGGATGTTTGCATGCCGGATCTCGATGGTTTCGAGCTGGCGGCGATGATCCGAGACCACCCGCGGCACGAGAAGACTGCCGTCATTTTCATCTCGGCTGTTCGCCTTGAAATCGATGACCTGCTCAAAGGTTACCGAACTGGCGCGGTCGATTACGTGTCGGTTCCGGTCGTGCCGGAAATCCTCAAGGCGAAAGTCCAGATTTTCGTCGAGCTCTTTAGAAAGAGCCGGCAACTCGATACGCTCAACGCCGAGCTGGAGGAGCGCGTGCGCCAACGCGCGCTGCAGCTCGAAGAATCCCATGCCCGCCTGCAAGAGAGCGAGGAACGGCTTCGCCTCGCGAGTGAGGCCGCGAACCTCGCGACATTCGAATTCGACCAGAAGGCGCAGACCCTGCAATGGTCAGCCAATATCTCCGAGGTTCTTCATAGCAACCTGCCGGAACATCAAACCTTCGAGTCGTTTGTTCAATTCGTGCACGAAGACGACCGCGAAATGGTCCGCAGCTATGTTCGCACTGCGAATTACGCGGAAACGACCGCCGAATTGGAATTTCGCGTAACGGGTGCGCGCGGCGTTGCATGGATTCTCGCCCGCGCTCGCGCGTTCAGCACCGGCAACGCCGAGACGCCGCGCGTGCTTGGAACTCTGCTCGACATCACCGATCGCAAGTCCGCCGAGAGCCATCAGCAGCTTCTCATGGCCGAACTCGATCACAGGGTGAAGAACATCCTCGCCAACGTTGCGGCGATTGCCCGGCTCTCGAGTTCCAACGCGGTTTCTGTCGCATCGTTCGCGTCGGCGCTCGACGGGCGCATTCATGCGATGTCGGCTGCGCATGATCTTTTGCGGCAGAGCAGCTGGACGGGCGTCGATCTCCACGAACTCGTACAGGGCGCGCTGGCGCCGTTCCGTTCGCGATCGGACAACGACATCGTCGTCGACGGCGAGCGCGTCCGGCTGACATCGAAGTTCGGTCAGTCCATGGCCCTCGTGCTGCACGAACTCGTGACGAACGCGGTAAAACACGGAGCGCTTTCGGCGCCCGGCGGAAGGGTTGCCATCAGCTGGTCACGGATCGCGACGCCGGACGGCGACAAGATCGGGTTCTCGTGGCGGGAGCGCGGCGGACCGGTTTGCGCCAAACCAGAGCGCAACGGATTTGGGCTCGCGGTCATTCGCAGCGCTGCATCGGAATGCGGTGGCGTTGCAGAAATGACTTTCGCGCCGGAAGGTTTTCAATTCGACTTCCAGGGCGAACTGTCGACACGGACACACATGGTGGGGACGCGCCACATCGCGATTGTTCCGAAAGCGCGTGGACCGCTGGTGGCGGCCAACATACCGGCGCCTCATCGCCCCTGTCGCATCCTGCTCGTCGAAGATGAAGCTCTCATCGCGATGCAGCTGAAGCTCGATCTCGAGGCGGAAGGTCATACCGTGCTTGGCCCGGTTGGGCGGCTGTCCGACGGCCTCAAGGCCGCGGCCGATTGCAATTTCGACATTGCGTTAATCGACATAAATCTCGGTGCGGACAACAGCGCGCCGATCGCTGAAATCCTCGACCGGCGCCGGATCCCGTTTGCTTTCACGACGGGATACAACGATCTCGTGTTTCTACCGCCTCGGCTGCGGGATTACCCGCATCTGACGAAGCCCTACAATCCGGCCGATGTGAAGGATCTTGTGACCATGCTTGCACACGGCGCCGAGGAGCGCCGCACCGTCGATAGTGCCTCCAACCAAGTCGCGTAGAGGCTGCGGTCCTCTCCGACTCTCAAGTTGCGATGGTCGCGGAGCTGGTCTTGGACGGCTCGCGCGCACCATCGTCGAAATGGATAACGGCGCGTTCCTTAAAATCGCTCGTCAAAAGTTAGGTATCCAGTTCAGATTTGGATATTGGGCCCGGCCGGAAACCTCCGCCAGCGGAGCTTCTGCCGCCCGGTCGAAGATCGTGCACCATTCCCATACTCGCTCTTGAAATGCCCCTTTGTTCGCCCGATCTCCTACGAAGCCGTCGCCTTCGTAGAGCATGTTTCGAGCCGGACACCCTGCTTCAAGGCCTGCGGGAATTCATTCGGCGCGCCGGACATCGATCCTGCATTGCGCGCCGGAGGCAACCAACGCCGTCGCTTCGGAGTTGTTCCCGTTTGCAAGTTTCACTCCCTAGGGGGACCTGATGACTCTGTCGACTTCCCTTCCTTATCGCTCGTCACTCGACGTCGCAGCGATTGGCAACGGACGCATCGCTGCGCTCATTGATCAGGGCGCGCGCATCGTCTGGTGGTGTTTTCCGCGACTGGATGGCGACCCGATCTTCTGCCGGTTGCTTGCCGGTGACGAGGAGAAGGGCTTTTGCGATGTCGTGCTCGAGGGGCAAGTCTCTGCGACATCGTATTACATTCGCAACACGAGCATTCTCGAGACGATCCTGATTGCCGAGAATGGCGCAAGCGTCAAAGTGACGGACTTCTGCCCGCGTTTCTGGCGTTACGATCGCCCCTTCCATCCTGCACAACTCGTTCGCCGGATCGAGCCGCTAAGAGGACGGCCGCGAATTTCCGTGCGCGTCCGGCCAACGTACAATTACGGGCAGCCAGTCACCAACTCATCGTACGGATCGAACCACGTTCGCTATCTCTGCGGTTCTTCATCCATTCGTGTCACGACCGATCTTCCCGTATCTTATATCGCGCACGAGACATCGTTTTCGCTGACGCATCCCGCGACGCTCGTTATCGGTGCGGACGAGCCGATCGAAAGCTCGATCGATTCCACGTCGCGAGAGTTTCTGGAACGCACGCGCGATTTCTGGGTGACGTGGGTGCGCGGGCTGGCCGTCAGCTACGAATGGCAGCCGGAGATCATCCGCGCGGCAATTTCGCTGAAGCTCTGCACCTACGAAGAAACGGGCGCGATCACAGCGGCCTTGACGACGTCGATACCGGAAGCGCCGAATACTCCCCGGACGTGGGACTACCGGTTCTGCTGGCTGCGTGACGCATATTTCGTCATCCGCGCCCTCAATCGTTTGGGCGCCACGCAGTCGATGGAAAACTATCTCGACTACATCACGACCGTTGTCTCCGACACGCAGAGCCCTTTGAAGCCGGTTTATGGCATCGTTCACAATGATGCCGCTCAAGAGAGTATTGCTCCTCACCTACAGGGCTTTCTCGGCATGGGTCCCGTGCGTGTCGGCAACCTCGCGTCCGACCAATTGCAGCATGATGCTTACGGCAGCGTCATACTCGGCGTCGCGCAGATGTTCATCGATCAGCGGCTGCCGCGGATGGGCGACGTCAGCCTTTTTCGCGAGCTTGAATATCTCGGCGAGCATGCCCGCCGTCTCTATTTGGAACCGGATGCAGGCATATGGGAGTATCGCGGCCGGATGCGCATTCATACGCATTCGGCGGTGTTGTGCTGGGTCGCTTGCGACCGCTTGGCCCGAATTGCTACGCTTTTGGGATTGGTCGAACGTGCCGTCTACTGGAAAGAATCCGCCGATAAAATCCGAGCGGAGATTCTGAGCCGGGCATGGAGCGACAAGCGGGGCTCGTTCACAGGCGCGTTCGATCACGAGGAACTCGACGCCAGCGTCCTGCTGGTGGCCGATCTTGGATTTCTGCCGCCGAGCGATCCCCGGTTCGTCAAGACGGTCAATGCCGTTGGCCGGGAATTGATGCGTAACGGTTTGATGTTGCGCTATGCGGCCGAGGATGATTTCGGCCTGCCGGAATCGGCGTTTCTCGCCTGCCAGTTCTGGTACATCGACGCGCTCGAATCCGTCGGGCGCAAAGAAGAAGCGCGCGGACTATTCTGCGAACTTCTCAAGAAGCGCAACGCATTTGGCCTCATGAGCGAAGATCTCAATCCCGCGACGGGGCAACTCTGGGGCAATCTCCCCCAGACCTATTCCATGGCTGGGATGATCAATTCGGCGATGACATTATCGAAGACGTGGGAAGAGGCTTGGTCGGGGCCGGCGCCAAAACACGATGTGACTTCCATCGAACAGGAGCGGACCGGGCGTGAAACTTCCGCCACGGGCCTGCATCTGCCGCGCCGATCGCTGAACGTCAGCTGAGCTTCGACGTCAATAAAGCGAAGCTGCCCTGCCGCGCGTGCGCCGCGTCGTCGTCTGCTTGACGATGGCGGCGATGCGGCAGCGGACACCGTGTTCGTTGAACTCTCGCTCCACTTGCGCGGTCGGGAACCCGCTATCGATCAACGTGGTTCCGAGCCCGCGCCGTTCCGGGGCCGAGACCCGCGGGCCGCCCTGCTCGTTCCAGACAAGCTCGAAGGAGAATTCATCTTCATCGATTTTGCTCAGGGTCCATTTCACGCTTACGTATCCGCGCGCATCGGACCAGGCGCCGTATTTGATCGCGTTCGTTCCGAGTTCGTGCAGCGTCAACGCCAACGCGCTTGCGACATCGCCGGGGATGATCGTATCCGGCCCGCCCATTTCGAACCGCTGGATGCCCGGCGGCACAAGAGGCTTCAACGTTTCAGCAATCAGCTCGCGCAGGGAGGCGCCGACGAAACTGCGCGTCGCGATCAGGTCCATCGCATTGCCCATCGCCGAGAGACGTCCTGCGAGCGATTGGGCAAAGCCGTCCACGTCGCGGCTATACCGCGCCGATTGGCTGACGAGACCGGCAATGACCGCGAAGGTGTTTTTCAGGCGGTGGCGAAGCTCGATGTTGAGCTGCTCGAGTTGAAGTTCTCCCAGCGCGCTGTCTTGAAACAAGGCTTCGTTGCGCGCGCGTTCGTTCACCAGACTCTCGACCTTTCGGTTGAGGAGATGAACGACTGCGATGATGAAGAACGAGAGGACCGCGAAGCTTGCAAGAGCAACGACTGTAGCTGGGGTGATCTCGCCCCAGCCGGGACCCGGAAGGAAAAAATACCAGCTAAAGAAAAAGGACGCTGCGGTGACCAGCAAGGCGGGCCCGGTTCCCGCGACGAGAGCAGTGACGAGGATCGCCAAAAAGAACGTCAAGAAAGGGACGGTGTCCTGCAGCCATCTCGATAGTCCCATCCGCGTCAACGCGGCGAAGACGAAAATCGCGATGCCTGCCGGATAGGCGTAGCGTGCCCTGCGCCGCAATCGCGGAAACACACGTTCGATCAGATTGTCGACGAGTTGAACCATTCGCCCCACGAACGGCACAGCGCCTCCGTCCAGCATTCCGGCGGCGCTCAAGAGCCGTCGCCGTCCCCCATTTGCGTTAGACCCTGTAGCTATCATGAATTGCGCGCGCTTGCGAGGGCTGGACCGACCGCTGTGGCAAAGAATGCGCTTCGTCGCCAGCATCTCTACATCTGGTGCCCAAGCAGATCAGGCCTAGGACACTAGTTCCGGCTAAATGAGGGAACCCATAGCAATCCCGGGGGTTTACAGCCAGGTGCAACGCCACGCGGGGGTCTGGCTTTTACCAAGCTCACGCGTAGGACAGAAGGAGTTATCGTGGCCAGGCTTGTCATGGTTTCGAACCGGGTCATCGACTTCAACGTGGCTCAGCAGGCCGGCGGAGTTGCGGTTGCGATTTATAACACACTCGCGCAACAGAGTGGTTTCTGGTTTGGCTGGGACGGTCAGATCGTCGATGGTGATTGCCCCGAGATAAAAGTCTCTCGCGCGGACGGCCATACGACGGTGACAGAGCCGCTGACACCTGCGGATTATGCCGAATATTATCTCGGCTATTCAAACTCGGTGTTGTGGCCAGTGTTTCACAACCGGCTCGATCTCGCGCAGTTCGAGGCCGGCTATTATTCCCGTTATGTGGCGGTGAACGAGCGTTTCGCGTCCCATCTCGCGCCCCTCATCGAGCCCGACGATGTGATCTGGGTGCACGACTATCACCTGTTGCCGATGGCGCTCGAATTGCGCAAGCTCGGCATCGAAAATCCTATCGGCTATTTCCTGCACATTCCCGTCGGGCCAGCCCAGGCGTTACTCGCCATTCCGGAAAACAAGGAAATCGCCAGGGCGCTCAGCGCCTACGATCTGATTGGTCTGCAGACGCAGTCGGATGTGCGCAATTTGATCGACTTTCTTCAGCAAAGCGTCTTCGGGCGGCTCTTGCCCTCGGGCCGCATTCGCGTGTTCGACGCAGAGCTCGATATCGGATGTTTCCCTGTCGGCATCGATCCTGCAGATTTCGCCTTCAACCCCGGAGAGGCCGAAGCATTGAAGGCGGCCGACACATCAGAGACAAATCGGATCATCGGCATCGACCGGTTGGATTACACCAAGGGTCTTCCGCAGAAATTCCGCGCATACGGAAAATTCCTCGATGAATATCCCGACTATCGCCGTCGGATCGTGCTGTCGCAATTTGCGCCGCCGACGCGTGAAAGCGTCGAAGCTTATGCCGACATCAAGGCCGAGCTCGAATCTCTAGCCGGCTCGATCAACGGCCGCTTCGGCGAACTCGACTGGGTGCCGATCAATTACATCCACAGGACCATTCCCCGTGCCGAGCTTCGCGATGTTTATCGTTCATCCCGGATCGGGTGGGTGACGCCGCTAATGGACGGCATGAACCTCGTCGCGAAAGAGTTCATCGCATGCCAAGATCCGCATGATCCCGGCGTCCTCATTCTTTCGAAGTTTGCCGGCGCCGCAGCGCAGCTCGGCGATGCGGTTCTCGTCAATCCGTACGACGTCAACGACATGGTGCAGGGCCTTCGGATCGCCCTCGAAATGCCGCTCGACGAACGGCGCGAGCGCCATGACCGGTTACTCACCGGCATCCGGAAGAACGATTCAAACGACTGGAGCCGCAGCTATTTCTCCGCGCTCATGAAGGCGGGGCAACGCCGCGCCGCCCGGTCGCCGAAGTCCTCGCCAGAGATGGGGCTAGCGCTCGAACGGTTGCAGAGCTCAGCTAAAAAAAACATCCCGCCTAGCCGATTGACGGCCAATGTGGTGACATAATGGGTGTCATCATGGATAGAAGAAACGTTCCCAAACGGGATGAAGCCATGTCCAATCCGAACATTCTGTGCGTGGACATAGGCGGCACGCTCGTCAAGGCGGCGACGGTCAACGCTTCCGGCACGTTGATATCGGAATTCATTACGACGCAGACGCCGAAGCCGAGCACGCCGGAAGCACTCGTCGGCCTAATTACCGATATCGTGAAGACGTTGCCGACGTTCGGGCGCGTTTCGGTCGGGTTTCCCGGCGTGGTTGGACGAGACCACATAAAGACGGCGCCCAATCTCGGCACGCATCATTGGAACGGCTTCGACCTCGAGAACGAACTCGGGCAGGCGTTCGGCGTGCCGGTTCGCGTGCTGAACGATGCCATCGTCTATGGCTTGGGCGTTGCGAAGGGGCCTGGCCGCGAATGCGTGCTGACGTTCGGAACCGGCATGGGTTGTGCCCTTTTCTGCAATGGGACAGCGTTCTTCGGTCTCGAACTTGGCCAGCACCATGCGAACGACGAACTCAACTATGACCAGTATATCGGTCACGCCGCGTATCTGGAACTTGGCGACGAGGCTTGGAATGAGCGGGCGAAGCGCGTGCTCGCCGCTGTGCAGGCTCTGACCAACGTCGATCATCTCTACATCGGCGGCGGCAACTCGCGGCGCATCACATTCGCGCTGCCGCCATGGGCCAGTGTCGTTCCGCCAGCGAGTGGAATTGCAGGGGGCGCCCGCCTCTGGCGCTCTGAAATGGATCAGTGGTTCAGGCAGTCGAGCAATCTTGTCGGGGAACATACGGAGTCGAGATGAACGTCCTCACCATTGGCGGCGCAATGGTTGATACGATCGTCACGATTGCGAGCGACAAGATCGAACAAGTCAAGATGCGCAATGCCGAGAGCTCGTTCCTTCTTCTAGAAGAAGGACACAAAACGGAGGCGGAGGAAATCGCATCAAGCTGTGGTGGCGGCGCGGTGAACGCGGCCGTTACGGCATCTCGCCTCGGACACAATACATCCATCATCGCCAAGATCGGACGAGATGATAAGGGGAAGACGATACTCGGCCTGCTCCGCGCCGAGGGCGTGGATGTTTCGTGGATTGCCGTCGACGACCGCGAGCCGACGGGATCATCTGTCATTATTTCATCTCATGACAGGAACGCGGCGGTCTTTACTTACCGCGGCGCGAACACGAAAGTCGAAGCCAACGATCTGCCGCACCAGGCATTCGCAGGCCGCGACTTGGTTTATGTCGCCAATCTCAGCAATCAGTCGGCGAACTGTTATCCGCTTGTCGTCGAGCACGCGAAGGCCGCAGGCGCGCTTCTTGCCGTCAATCCCGGCGTGCGCCAACTCACCGCGCGCTTCGATGATTTTTGGCATAGCCTGAAATACATCGATATTCTCTGCATAAACCGTACCGAAGCGCAGACCTTGATGCCGCGACTCCTGCAGTCGTTCGGGGACGGGGGCGCCCCGTTGATTGCGAAAAACGACGAGCCCATTCCGCCGCTCGCCAAGCGTGGCCTGCGCAGCGGCGGCTACGAAATGTCATTGGTTAAATTCCTCGGCACACTGATAGAACTTGGCGTCGGCGTGATCGTGCTCACCGACGGCGCCAATGGCGCATTCATTGCGCGAGCGCAGGAACTTCATTACCGCGCTGCGGAGCATGTCGTCGCAGCGGCAACGACGGGCGCCGGCGATGCTTTTTCCTCAACATTCGCGTGCTATCTTGCAGACACTCAAGATCCAGGGCGTGCACTGAGTGCTGCAGCAATCAACGCAGCCAGCGTCGTGAAATTCATCGACACCCAAACTGGTCTCCTCACCAGGGCGGCATTAGAGCGAGAGATCGAACGCGCGAGCGAAGCGCCGTTATTCAGCTTTTCAATCTAAGCAGGGGAAATTTCTTGACGCAGCAACTGAAGAAAAGCGCCACGCACGGCGAGAACGCCGTGTTGAGCGAGGAGCGAGCGATCGCTGCGCGCAAGGCGGTCGAGCGCCTCATCGCCAATGGGGAGCCCGTTGCGCTTTTCCTCGACGTCGATGGAACTCTTCTCGACGTTGCGCTTACGCCCTCGACGGTGCACGTGCCTGCTTACCTTCCGAAGCTGCTCGATGAGATCGCCGACCGGTTGCACGGCGCATTGGCAATCGTAACGGGACGGCCGTTGGAAGAAGTTGACCGCCTGCTCCATCCTTCGAAATTCGTGGCGGCCGGCGTTCACGGCGGACAGATGCGATTTGCGGATAAGGGCAAGATTGAAACGCTCACCCCTGCATTCAATCCGGCGCTGACGATGGATCTTAAAAAGATTGCCCAGGATTTGCCCGGCATCGTCTACGAGGACAAGGGCAGCGGGATTGCGCTGCATTATCGCCTCGCTCCGGAGCTTCAATCATCGTTGTTGACGATGCTCGGCACACTCGTGCCGAAATATCCGAATGAATTTTCGATCTGCGAAGGCCGCAAGGTCGTCGAGGTTTTGCCTGTTGGTTTCTCGAAGGGACGCGCGCTCAGAAAACTCGCCACGTTGCCCCCGTTTGCCAACAAAATTCCCGTGATGGTCGGCGACGACATCGCCGATGTGGACGCGTTCCGAGCGGCCGAAGATCTCGGCGGATTCGGCCTGAAGGTTGCGGGCGAAAATTTCTCCGAGTCCGAGTCTTCGTTCTACGGACCTCCGGAAGTTCTCGACTGGCTCCAAAAAATCGCAAACATCTGACGTCCGCTAGGCCGCTTCGGCTTGGGCCGGAGCTTCGTTCCGGGCGCCGCTCGGTTCGTTCAGGACCATCAGAAGCGGTGTCAGTCCATCGGTATCGACGA
This sequence comes from Hyphomicrobium sp. ghe19, assembly GCF_902712875.1. Taxonomy (NCBI): domain Bacteria; kingdom Pseudomonadati; phylum Pseudomonadota; class Alphaproteobacteria; order Hyphomicrobiales; family Hyphomicrobiaceae; genus Hyphomicrobium; species Hyphomicrobium sp. ghe19. The sequence goes on from NZ_LR743509.1 coordinate 2,295,885, forward strand.
GCTTGAAGATTTCGATGTCACTCCGCGCCTTTTCGCTCCAGCCCGCGATCTCGAGCGCGCGTTCGGCTTTCGAGAACAGCCCGTGATTTCGAACGGCTCTCTTATCGACGTACTGCTTTAGATCTTCGCCCGTCAGCCCCTGCTCTTCCGCCCATTTTTTGCGGATTGCGGTCAGGTCGGTATCGCTTCCCTGCGATTCCTCCTTCTTCAGTTTCTGCAGTTCGTTCTCCTGCAAGAGCCACCACTTGCCCCCCTTGGGCCAGCGCACGAGATCGAGATCACTCAGAACGCCTGCCAATTGATTGACGGCCATTCCTTTCGCGGCTTCGTCCTCATTATCGGGATCGCAGCTGTAGAGATTTGGAATCACCAGATACGACGCCTTGTTGTGATGAACGAAGTGCCGGCGCACCCATTCGAGATCGGCGCCGGGCGCTCGATTGATTGCGGTGTCGATCGCATCGCGGATTTGCCGGGCGAGCGTGCCGGAAGGGCGGATGGACGGCGGCTCACGCGGCGGGTTGATGATCGCCAGCGCGAGAAGGCCCATGTCGATGCCGATCGTCGCCAGAAGCGCGATGACATCGCGGCCCGTTATCGGCTCGCCTTCATCGGTGTGTCCGGCCGTTATGACTTTACCGCCCGAGACGATGTAACGGAATGCACTCGCCGTGTAGGCGCCGATATTGCTCCAAAGGTTTTTGACGGCATTTGCAACGCCAGCGGGTCCCTCATTGAACACCGCTTCGCGCAGTTTCAGCTCAGCGGGTTGATCTGCCTGTGCCGCCGCATCGCGCAGCCGCTCGGCGAGCGTCGGATCGAAACACGCTGACCCGGATTTTCCTGGCGGCTGCGATACGGAATCGGCGAGTGCGCGCATCTCCGATGCCGTCGATTGACCGAGCTGGTTGCTGCGGACTGCAATGTTGCGCGCGAGGCCGCGAATTTCCGACGCCTTGTTCTCGAAGTTGCGCTGGCGTTCCTCGATCGTCGCGCCGCCGAGCACATCCGCCGCCTGGCGCAGAGACTGAACATCGGCCTGCACCGGTTCGAGCCACGATCTCGTCATGCCGTCGCGCAGCGCGCTGACGGCATCGCGCACGCTTCTGCGAGCATTGTAGAGAGGTCCCTTCCCCGCCCCGGATGCAACGCCGCAACTGCCGCCACTCGTTTCCTCGCGCATCATTTGGCTGTCTGACCAGGTGACGACGTTGTCGAGCTGGCCGCGTACGGCGTCCAGCCGTGCTGCGACGGCGGCGCTGGCGTCGCGTGCATCCTCCTGAAGGCCGGCAAGGCCCGTCTTCGTTGCCTCTTGGCCTGAGATCAAGCTCCACCAGAAGCCGTAGCCGAAGCCGATCGACCAGATGGCGAGGAATACGTAGAGCGGGAATGTGATGATGCGCTCGCGGAGGCGACGCTTGGCGCCGAACGTCTCGCGCAGCGTGAGCCATAGCAGAAACGTGAGCGCGACGACGACCGCAGCGACGAGAACGTCATTCGAGATCGAAATGCCGCCGGCGGGCGCGGCGGGCGTCGAGGAGACGCCGACGATGAAATCGCGCATGCCGTGCCAGGTCGCGTATCCAGAGATGATCAGCAGCATGAACGAGGCGATGCCGATCAGCGTGTTTCGGCCGAGGATGTAATCTATCGTTCTGCTGATCAGGTTTGGCTGCGCTTGATCCGGCATACTCAATCCCCACGCTGACACTCAGTTATTGAGATAGCGGAATTGCCGGCGATCTTCCGTTGCCCGAAAGCAACAGTCGGCGCAATCACTTGCGTCGGGGCGGGCACCAGCCATGAGGACCCGCGCGAAAAGAATTCAGACCGCTTCGGCCAGCGGTTGCTTGTTTTCGAGGTATTTCGCGAATTGAAGCTTGAAGAGGCGATTGTATGCGCCTCCGTTCGCGATCAACTGATCATGCGATCCGCTCTCGATGACGCGTCCGGCTTCGATCACATGGATGAGGTCCGCGTGCAGGATGGTCGACAGGCGGTGAGCGATGACGAGCGTGGTTTTTCCCTTCGTCAGGTTGCGCAGCTCGCGCTGAATGGCATCCTCGGTTTCGCTATCGAGCGCGGACGTCGGCTCGTCGAGGAGTATGATCGGCGCACTCTTCAGGTAGGCTCGCGCAAGAGCGATGCGCTGGCGCTGGCCGCCCGAGACCTGGGCTCCGAGCTCACCGACCGGGTTTTCATATCCGCGCGGCAACGACATGATGAATTCATGAGCGCTGGCTGATTTTGCCGCCTCGATGCACTGTTCGTCGGAAGCGTTGTCGAGACCGGCTCGGATATTCTCGATGATCGAGCCTTCAAACAGAAATGCATCCTGGCCGACAACGGAGATGTTGTGGCGAAGCGATTTGAGAGAGACATCGGCGATCGCCTGGCCGTCGATCTCGATAACGCCAGAATCCGGTTCCCGAAGCCTTTGCAGCAGCGCGAATACTGTTGATTTTCCGCCACCGGAATGGCCGACGAGCGCCGTCACCTTGCCGGCCGGAACCGAGAACGACATTCCATTGATGACGGGTTTGTTCTCGACGTATCTGAACGAGACGTCGCGCAGCACGATCTGGCCGCTCTTGATCACAAGCTCGGGCCGCCCCGGAGGTTCGTCCTCGCGTGCGGGGCTGTCCATCAATTCATACATCATGCGCACGCCGACGGCGGCTGTAGCGAGCTGCAATTGAACGCGCGAGAGCCTGCGGCCGGGATCTGCACACATCAGAAGAGCCGTGATGAAGGCGAAGAACTGCCCTGGGCTTTCTCCGTGATAGAGATTTCGCCAGCCGGCATAGAAAACCACAGCGGCGACCGCGCAGCCGCCGATTGTCTCCATCAGCGGGTTCACGCCGGCGCCGATGCGGAGCATTTTGTTGGACAGGCGCTGGACCGCTTCGATCGCGTCGAACATTCGCACTCGCATTTTGTTTTCGAGCTGGAATGATTTTACGACCTGCGCCCCTTGGCTGACTTCTCGCGTGATCTGAACGATGCCGCTCAGCGAATGAACCTCACTTCGCGTCGCCTTCTTGATACGCTCGACCATTTTGCGAGACGACAGGGCGGCCACCGGGCCGCCGATCAGCGCAATGGCCGACAGGATAGGATCGAGCGCAATCATCGTGATGACGAGACCGATGATCGTGAAGAGATCGCGCCCGAGGTTGAGAGAGACCATGTTCAGCATGTCTCTGACAGCGTTCGCGTTATACGACATCTTGGTGACGAGTTCGCTCGAGCTGTATTGCTGAAAGAACGCGACGTCGACTTTCATCATATGCTCGAACATGCGCTTTTGCGTCTGCGCGACAAGACGATTGCCGATCGTGCCCAGAACGACTTCGGAGAAGTAGGCGGCGAACCCCTTCGCCACGAATATCGCGACAATACCGAATGTGATGCCGACGAGGGCCGCACGATTCTGATGCACGAAAATCGTGTCGATCACGTACTTCAGCACGTACGCGCTCAGCGATGTCATGGCCGCGACCAGCAACATACAAACGACCACCAGCGCATACTGCGGCGCGTACTCCCGGCCGTTTTCCTTCATGAGCCGCTTCAGGAGATCAAAGGTCGTCGGCATAAGTTTCTCGATGTCGCCCGTCGAAGAATTTGTGAGTTTTCAGCCCGTTACACGTACGTTGATTTGCGCCCCGGCTAAAGTCAACGGTTGCAGCTGCTCGCATCAAAAATGGATGCCCCCTCGCCCCGTGCGCTGCTCGTTAGTACGGCGAAGGCTGCTACCCGTACAGTGGCATTTCTGCCGCCGGAGAAACAGCAGCGCCATTGGTGTCGGCCTGACCTTCGACACTTCCTTGGCCATCGGCATTACTATCGGCCTCGGCCGGAGACTTAGAGCTTCTGTTCCGCCACATGTGGAAAATTTTCAACAGCCGATAGTCCGCCTGAACCCATGAATACCGGAGGCCATTCCTGCCTCCCATAAAATGTCGTCTGCCGATGTAGTACTTGAAAAAATTGACTGGAAACTCGATGGCCATGCGCGCCAGGAGCTTTGGTGAAGTCGAGGTGGCGTGCTTCGCCGAGAGCTGCATCCTTTCGGCGAGCTTTCGCTTCAGGTCCTCGTAGCTTCGGAACGAATAATGGTAGGCGGGTGCGCGAAGTATGCCCACGGGGTGGCCGTCGGTTACGACGAGATCGTGCACTATGGAATCGCGGAACCTTACTATCCGGCGATCATACAATCGCACGTACCAGTGATCACGCGCCCACCGCCTCGGCCGGGATGTGTTCGGATAGACGAGTTCGATCGGCATGCCATAGGCGACGAAACGCGGAGCGACGTGCGCAAAGAGCGAGACGATTTCTCTCCTCAATGCCGGGGTGACCACCTCGTCGGCATCAAGGTTCAGCACCCAGTCATTTCGGCACTGATCTTCCGCGAAACGCTTTTGTCCGCCGAAGCCCAACCACCGCTGGGTGATCACGCGACACCCTTCGGATGCCGCTACGCGGACCGTGTCGTCAGTGCTTTCGCTGTCGACGACGACAATTTCATCGACCCACGGGCGAACGGAGCGGATGGTACGGGCAATGCGATCAGCTTCATTTTTTGCGATGATGAAACAGGATATCGGCAACTTATCCATAAAAAATGCCTTTCAGAGGCTTCGTTAAACTCACCTCACGCATAACGTATGTCTGTATCCGCCTCGTCTCGTAAAATCGAGTAGCCCCGCTTCGCGCACACTGTTGATTTTCCCGTGCGACAGGCGGCCCTGCCAACTTTACTGAATTGCATTTGATTCATCCTCGACCTAACGGCCGATGTCGTTCGAACTAATTCAATTTTTGCCGGGCTGCGCCCCCGTCTGATTTTTGAAATAAAGTTAGATATGAGCCGATTAGTCCGCATACACCCCAGACAGAGCGATTGACAGGTCCCGCACCAGTGTTTGCACGATTATTATTTCGGAAGTGGCGACTCTGCCCCGCATCTTTGGTTGCCGAAGCTCGCCAGGGCTGGCGAGAAACAGATCGAACTTCCGGCCGGTTCCGAAACTCCCCTGTGCTCAAAGCGTTTAGGGAACAAACACTGTTCGGTTTGATTTTCACAGGCCTTTAACGCGCGGTCTCCACCTTAAAGTTGCAGCAACCTAACGCCCCGCCGCACATCAGATCCGAATGAAGGAATGTCGCCATGGCCACCAGCGGAGATTCTGAAAGACCTATCACGAGAAGCGAACTGGCAGATCTCCTGAACGAGGATCTTGCTCGCGAGTATCAAGCGATCATCTCCTACACAGTGTATTCCCAGGTTCTCAAAGGCGCGCAGTATATGAACATTGCGGATCAGTTGGAAACGCATGCCCATGAAGAACTCAAGCACGCTCTGATTATCTCGCGGCAGGTGGACTATCTTGGAAAAATGCCGGTCGCTAGCCCCAAGCCGGTACGGATCTCGGAGGATCCCAAAACCATGTTGAGATACGATCTCGACAACGAAAACCAAACCATCATGAATTACCGTCAGCGTGTGCGGCAGTGCGAGGCGTTAGGCGAATACGCCATGGCGGAACAAATCCGCGAAATCCTCGTCGACGAGCAAGATCACCAGATCGATCTTGCAACCGCGCTTGGAGAAGATCCTCCCGATCTGACGAAGCGCACCCCCGAAGAGACTCGCCCGAGCGCGCACCACTAAAATTGAGTGCTCAAGGGATGTATCGAGAGCGCGGCCTTCAATCAGGAGCCGGCTACGACGTTGGGCCCCGGAAATGAGGCGTCGATCCTTCCGAGCAGCCGATAGAAGAGCAGTCCTGCCCATTCGTGAAGAGCTATGCGATCTGTCCATCTGTCTGCCGAGGCCGGCCGGCTGACGGGCCAAGCCAAAACGGTAAATCCCGCCTTCCGAAAGCAGCCTACGGCACGCGGCATGTGGGACTGCGAGGTGACGAGGACCCACTGCTGGGACGGCCTCGGTTGCAGAAGCGCAGCCGAGAAGGTCGCATTCTCAAAGGTGTTCGAGGCATAGGGCTCCATCGTAAGCCTCGCCGTAGAGACCCCATGGCCCAACATGATGTCGCGAGATTTTCCGGGGTCCTCTCCGGTGACCACGACCCTTGCATCGGGATAAAGCCGCGCAAGCTCCGCAGCGGCGCTAATTCTTGCGTCGTCGCCGCCGAGTGCAATAATTCCATCGATTGGCTGGCCCGGCGCCAACCGGCCTGGAGGGAAGCGCGCTTCGAGGGGATGAATAAGGATTTCGCCGATCGGCAGCAGCGAGAGTGCTCCGACGGCTGCTATCGCGGCCACCACCGATATCAACAGGCGTTGAAGCCCGAGCATTCGTGACTGCATCATAGCTTAGGGACATCAATCAAGAAGCCGACGGATCTATCATAGCCGGCGATTCTTGATAATTCTTCTTTACTTTCAATTCTTTTAGCAAGGCGTCCCACGCCAAAGTCGCTTGCTTTCTGTCGAAGTGCTGTTCGCAATATTCTCTGGCTCGCCGGCCCATTTCCTTGGCCGCTTCCCCGTTCTCAGCCAGTTCCAGGATCCTTTCCGCCAGGCCCTCTCCGTCTCCGATGTCGACGACGAAACCGCAGCCAATTCGTGAAAGATATCGCGCAATCTCTCCATCCCCATCGCCGATGAATATCGTCGGACGTCCAGCTGCCGCGACACCGTAAAATTTGCTGGGCACGATGAGGCCCTCGAGTTCCGCTTTGAGGGAGACCAAGTGGACGTTGGCAACCGACAGCGCTTCGGCGAGTTTTTCGCGCGGCTGGTAAGTCTCGAATTGCAAAGACGTGAGCTTGCGGACCTGGGCCTCCCGTTTCAAGGGCTCAAACAACGCCCCTCCCCCAACGAACAGCCAGACGATATGGGGCGCCTCTTCGGATCGGCCGCGCTTTTGCTCGATAGATGCTGCTGCGGCCAGAATGGTATCGATTTCATGGGCCCGCCCCAAATTGCCCGAATAGCCCACCACGAATGCCGAGCCCAATTCCCATTTGGAACGCAGGCCATTTGAACCCTGATCAACTGGCCGTATATCACTGCAATTCGTCCAATTCGGAATTATGCGAAAGCGCGAGGTATCGACGCCCAACGACATCACCCTCTCAGCCATTCGATCGCCGATGACGATATTCATATCGGCAGCCCGCAGCGAGGCGTTCCGCAGAGCCTGCAAAGGACGGTACGTCCATCCCGTCACGGCGCCGCCGACTTCGACGGCCTTGGCGACCTCCGGGAAGATATCCTGCAGCCAGTTCACGAAGAACGCGCCACGAAGTTTTGCTATCGGCGCCGCCAAGACGGATATCATTGGGGGATCCGTCTTGGCGATGACAACGTCGCCTCTGCGCACTCGAAAAAGCAATTCCCAACTCGCGGACAAATAAAAGGTTAGATAATCGATCGCGCGAAGTGCGAGGTTGGAGCGGCCAAATCTCGACGTCCAAACCCGAAAAACATCAACGCCTTCAATCTGCTCGTGGGCGGCAAGCTGATCGCGGGGCGCATCGTAATGCTGGCGACTGGTGATGACGGTTACCGAATGGCCGGCTTGCGCAAGCCCGAAGGCCAGGTCGGAAAGCATTTGGCTGGTCGCCGAGTGGTCCGGATAAAAAAATCGATTTAGGAAGAGTACTCGCATGCCTACTCGCCTAAAACTCCGGATCTACAAAACTTCCAAAGTTGCGGGAGGTCCTAACTTGTGCCCGAAAAACGTGGACCGGGTGCCCGTCTGCTTTTCGCCTTAATCAGTCGACACCGTATTTTAAAAGTGCACAATTGTCTCGACGTGAACTGCCGTCGTGTGGTGGATCGGAAGAAATTCGATGAGTGAGGTCCGTTTGACCGATACGAGAAACAAGGCTTGGCTAGCCGTCAACACGCAGCCACACCGGGAATCTCTCGCGATTGAGAACCTCAAACGGCAAGAATATCTCAGCTACTGTCCGATGGTCCGCAAGCGGATGGTTCGGCGCGAAGTGCTCCGCCCGATGTTTTCCGGATATATATTTGTGGGCCTTGACCCATCGCAACGCTGGCACCCTGTTCATTCGACATTGGGCGTGAGACGTATTCTGAGTTTTGGCGGCGCACCTAGTCTAGTCGCCGATGAGTTCATCCAGGCTCTTAAAGCACGCGAAATCGATGGAGCTGTGATCCGTCCGGCCAATCCGTATGAAATCGGACAAAAAGTTCGCGTTACCGCTGGTCCTTTCGATGGAATCATCGCAAGCATCGTCGATATGAATGAAGCAGATCGGATCGTCGTACTATTCGAATTGCTCGGCAGAAATGCCAAAGCCAATATTGATATCCGTTCATTGGCGTCGTTAGATATGTGAACAATGTTTTTCGGAAGATTCCGGGTATATTTTTCGAGTTTTCAAAAATTGGCTATTCCGTGGCAATGGCGCAACATTTGACTCGTTATATTGCATAAGCACCGCAAGTCCGCTTGACGGAAACGCGGTTAATCGAGCTTCTAACAGAGGCTATTTCAAATCAATTTATAGCGGGGAGTTGATATGCGTACTTATTCTTCTGATGACAATTCTGCGCAATTGAGCAGCAATAAATTGAGATCACGCCGGAGTGTCATTCGCAATTTGGTGGGTGGCGCGGCCGTTCTCAGCTTGGCAGTTGGTTCGCGAGCGAGCCCCGCGAAGGCCGGGTCTGGCGGCTGGGGTGGTCCGGGCGGCGGCGGTCCGGGTGGCGGCTGGGGTGGCCCAGGCCGTGACCACGACCCCCACGATCCCGGCGATCATTGGGGCCATTGCTTTCTGCGCGGGACGCGCATCAGCACGCCGACAGGCGATATTTCCATTGAATCACTGAAAATAGGCGACCCCATCCTGACAATTTCCGGAGACGTGCAACCTACCCGCTGGATCGGACGCATGAGCTTTAGGCGCCAGCAGGGCGAGTCCTGGGGCAAAGGCGTCGCTCCGATCAGAATATCCAAATCGGCGATCGCGGATGGCGTCCCGCATACCGACGTTTTGCTATCGCCAGCGCATATGCTCTTACTGGACGGCTATCTTGTTCCCTGCGGTCAGCTCGTGAACGGCATCACAATCAGACAAGAGCGGATGAGTTCTGAAACGCAGCTCGATTACTTCCATATCGAACTTGCTAGCCACGACGTCCTGTTTGCCGAAGGGCTACCTGCAGAGACGCTGATGGGTGACGCGCGTCGAATGGAATTCGACAACTATCGTGAGTATGAACTTCTCTACCCGACCCAAACGCACGTATCGCCCTTGCCGTTTGCACCGATACTTAGCCTCAACGGCGGCCGAGAAGAGTTGCGTTCGAGGATGCGCAGCGCGTTCGCGCCGTTCGTTGATCGCCGCGAGCCTTTCGACGTCGCTCGAGATCGGCTCGAGGAGCGCGCCGAAGAGATGCGGTTAGGCTGAGAACGTAGAGGCTCTGAAACCGGGGCAGTCTAGATCAGCTTACGAATGCAGGGGCGGGACCGGATAATTGTCGTCCATCGGCGCGAAAGGCTTGCCCCGGCTTACAATTCGCATCGCAAGTGCGTTGGAACATCCCCAAGTGTCCACGGAGGATTGCATTGTGGCGGCAGGTGGGTCTCAGACATTTTGCTTCCGATAGCGGAGATGATGACCTGACCCGGAGCCAGCTTTGTCGGCAGCGACGCCGTTTCCGTTCGAAGAAAATTGAAGCAGGCCGCAATCACTGCGGTGCCTTGTTACCAGAAGCACTCAATTCGTCTGCCGCCTGACCACCCAATCGCCTAGCACCAATACATCCATATCCGTTCTCAAAAAACAGTCTAGCGCCTCCTCGGGGCGGCAAACGACGGGCTCGTTCTCATTGAAGGATGTGTTGAGTACCATTGGCACTCCGGTCAATGCACGAAACGCGTCGATTAGATTCCAATAGCGAGGGTTCGTTTGCTTGTAGACGGTCTGAAGCCGACCCGAGCCATCGACGTGCGTTACGGCAGGAATCATGCAGCGTTTCGATTCCCGAATTTGGAATACCTGCATCATAAAAGGGACGTCATCGTCCTCCTCAAACCATTCGGCAACATGCTCTCGCTGGATGGATGGCGCAAAGGGGCGGAAACTCTCGCGCCGTTTGATCTTTAGGTTCAAAATTTCCTTCATATCCGCTCTGCGAGGATCGCAGATTATTGAGCGATTGCCGAGGGCACGTGGCCCCCACTCCATGCGGCCTTGAAACCAGCCCACCACCTTGCCTTCAGCAACGACCTGCGCAGTTCGGTGGCACAGATCCAACTCGTCAGTCACGTCCTCGGTACTGCAGCATTTCGCTGCGAGTTCGTCCGCTCTGCATTCCAATAGCCGCGCAATTTTTTGGTTATCGAGCCCTAATCCAAGATAAGCGTGGTCCATCACAGGGCGGCCTACATCAATGTCTCCCGACAGCGCGGAAGGTGTCAACGCGGAGGAATTACAATCCGGACCGGCAAGTTCGCACCAGACATGCATCGCGGCACCGATGGCGCCTCCCGCATCTCCGGCCGCTGACTGTATATATGTGCGCTTGAATGACGATAGCCGCCTGATTTTGCCATTCGCCACCGAGTTCATCGCGCATCCCCCGGCCAGCGCAAGATCTGTGAGCTGGTAGCGATCATATAGTCGCCCGAGGAGGTGAAAGAACGCTTCTTCGTACATCGCTTGCACCGACCGCGCGATATCACGATGGCGATCGGTCAGTGGTTCGTCGCTTTTCCTAGGTGGACCAAGAAGGGTCTCCATCTCCGGAGAAAACAGAGTTCCGACGTGCGGACTTCCACCCGACCACTCATAGGCGATCTTCTCCCGGTGATGGCGGAAATACTTGAGGTCAAGAGCGAACGTCCCGTCGCTCTGCAGCAGAACGATGCGGCGCATCTCGGGCAGGAAGCGCGGCTCCCCATAAGGTGCAAGCCCCATTACCTTGTATTCGTCGCCATAGTTCGGGAAGCCGAGATACTGAGTCAGTGCTTGATAAAATGCACCCAGAGAATGCGGGAACCACACCCGGCCGTCGAGCGACATCGTGGAGTTTCTACCAATCCCCCACGCCGCGCTCGCGAAGTCTCCGAATCCATCGACCGATACGGCGACGACATCCCGGAATGGCGATACGAGATAGGACGATGCAAGATGCGCAAGGTGATGCTCGACGCGGCGAATCTTCCCGCGGATTACGTCACCAGGGAACGCCCGCGCCAATTCGCTCTCGATCGACGCACGCTTTCCCTGATTCCGAACACGATCAATTATCAGCCCTAGGTCGGGTCGACGCTTAGCCGCATAGCCGAGGCGACGAAGCATGTTTGCCTTGGGGTCGCTGTTGATTGCGATGTAGTCAACATCCGAGAGCCTCGCGCCGGCCTCCTTGAGGCAATAGCGAATGGCTTCCGAGGGGAATCCCGCCCAGTGCTTTATTCGGCGGAAGCGCTCTTCTTCGGCTGCCGCCACGATCCGTCCATCACGCACGCAGCAAGCCGCCGCATCGCCGTGGTAGGCGTTGAGACCAAGAATAATCAATTCAATTTTCCTAATAGAATGGCGTGTGACTCTTACGAGCGGCTGCCACTGCAAATCGGCAAGCCACGAATACGATTGGTAATGCCATTTCCTCCGGCCGCCCTCTGCAAGCAGCCTGCCGAGCTAACTCGGGAAATCTTTTCGTCATTACTGCAAGCCTCAGAAAGCCGAAGCAGTGTGTGCTGCGGTTTCCATTAGGATCGTTGTGTCAGTTCCGGTCGCCAGGGCTTACGATGTGCGCGTGACTGGGGAGATGGCCTTCAATACCGCGAAATTGCCCCGGCGGCGGCTTGTCCATTGTTGAGCTTTTCATCAAGAGCAAGGTGCCCGCGCGAACTGCCGCTGAATCTGCTCGAGTGACGGAAAAATACTTGCTCGCGACGATGCTCGGCTTTTCGATAAGCGCATAAACAACCGCCGAAACAGCAATAGTTGCAAAGATTCCTACAATCACGAATCCGACTTGATGAAGACCGCTTTCCCCGCTCACCAACTTTTGCAGAAGCGCGATTGTGATACCGCCGATCAGCATATGAAAGAGATAGATGCAGTAGCTGAGCGCGCCGAGTTCAGATAGCAGGCGGTTGCTGAGCATCTGAGACAGTGGGCGCCACCACACGGCCGCCATCAACAGAAGCGATGACGCCAAGCTGGCGAGCACGTAGGAATCTCTGCAGAAGCCGAATGCCGCCAACATTGCGCCGGCGTTGAGCCAATAGAGCGCTAGCGCGCCGCGGATTCTGCGCAATGTCAGCGCAGCAAGGATGCCGCCAAGGAATGTGTGAAGATGGTGGTAAAGCCATTGTTCGTCGAGCGACACCAGGTTGGCAAGGCGTACGGCAGACGCTGCGATAAGCACGAGGGCAACGGCGCAAAAGACGCGATCGCGAGGCAGCCCCTGCTCTTCAAATCGATTGAGCAAGAGAACGATTAGCGCAAAGAATACGTAGAACTGGACCTCAACGCCAAGCGTCCAAGCCACGGGAAGGTAGAGTCTTGCGTCGAGAGGCAGGAAGTAAAATATGTTCTTGCTCATCTCTACGGCGCTGCCCTCACGCACTGGGAAGATATCCACACTTGAGATACTGAGCAGAAGAGGTACACCAAAAACGTAGGCCGCAAGCGCCGTCCAGTAGGTGGGATCTAAGCGGACGCTACGCCTGATAAAATACGTGCAGACTGCTTTGGATGAGTTGATGGTGCGGTCGTTGTATAGCGTGTACGCAATGACGAATCCTGAGATGACGAAGAACAATTGGACACCGAATCTCCCCCAGACTGACACCGTATTGAAAGTCGACGGCATCGAGTTGCTGACCAGAACGCCGCCGTTTTGCGTGTAAGTGTGGAACCAAGCAACACTTAGAGCGGCCATGCCTCGCAAGCCATCAACGCTGCGAACCTTTTGCATTGCAATTCCTTATCGCCGAGAGCCTGATTTCATAGCCTTGCGAATGTGAGGCAACGGGAGCATGCCGATCAGAAATCGTCTCACTGCGGTGAGAGAGCAGTTGAACACTCGCTACTGGACCAGGGACCTTGAAACACGCACAGGCCGTTCTGCTGTCATTTAATTGTTCTGGGTGAGATCGAGAAATATCTCTAAATGCAATTGGAGTTCGCTTTCATCTATACGTCCCTTTTGATGGTTTGCGCGGGCAGCGCAGCCGCCGGTCTACCATCTCGAGGGCAACCATTGTTTCGGCGAGTGTGCGTTGAAGTACGTAAAACCAACCTGCCCAGCCATCGAAAATGCACAGTTTGACGATGAGGGTATATGTGAAAACTAGAACCGGTGCGGGCCAAGCCATCAATCTGATTTGATCGATGCGAGTGAGCCCGCTGCGTGGCACGGACAATAGATAATCGGCCTCCAGCTCGGCATACCGTTGCTGGGATGCGAACCAGCGCGCCAACGGCTTGCGGTCGTCATGATAAACCGGCGCATTCAGACGACCGATCAATCCGTCCAATACGACTCGATGCCCGTGTCCTTCATTCCTGTAAATCGCGCGGTCGCGGCGATAAAGAAGGGTTCTTGGCGGATATAAAGCCGAACGCAACGTCCTCCCGTAGATGCGATAGACGAATGATGCGCTGAATCCCGATATATCCTCGGAGGGGGTGAGACCGTTCATTTCAGCAACAAGGGCTGCGTCCAGCTCGTAGTCGGCATCAAGCGACAGCACCCATACCGTCTCCACTTGGGAGAGCCCGAAATTGCACTGCTGTGCAAAGCCGTCGAACGTCCGCGTAATGATCTCCGCTTGCGGATACTTCCTAATAATATCTATCGTTTTATCAGTGCTGCCGCTGTCGATAATCACGATCCGCTTGGCCCACTTCACCGCCTCCAGCGTCCGCCCGATGTTGGCCTCCTCGTTGAAGGTCAGAATCAAGACGGTGATATGATCCAGAATGCTCAATCCGCGTTGGTCCTGCGGGGCGCCCGGACATTCTGATAAATCTCAATCAATCGCTGTCCCATGACGCGGCTGGAGAATGTGTCCTCGGCAAAAATCCGGGCTCGGTTCGCCATGGAGCGACGCTCCGCTTCGTCGTCGAGCAGACTTTCAAGTGCCCGCGCGACTTCAGCCGCCTTCGGCGGCACCACGATCCCAGCACCGGCACGAGCGACATCTTCGGCGATCGCGACGCCTTCCGCTAATACGCAAGGTAAACCTGCGAAAAGCGCTTCTACCGCGGCAATTCCAAAATTCTCAGAGAACGAGGGGAGCACGAAAACGTCGGCAGCATGTAGTGCGGCAGCCTTTGCATCGCCCTCCACATGGCCGAGCCAAACCACCAAATCTGCGATCCCTCGATCCTTGCATCTCGCCTTGAGTTCGTCGACGTAGGTCGATGAGCCTGATCCCGCAATCAAGAGCGCACTTCCAGCTCTCAGCATCGGGGAAAAAGCAAACGCGTCGATCAGCGCCTCGATGTTCTTCTTCGGGTCCAGACGGGACAGAAATAAAATGAGGCGGCGATTGGAACGTTGCAAATGGGTCGGATGTTGCAACACGACCGCTGGAGCCTCAACTCCCAAGGGAACGACCACGCCGCGAAACGTGAGGCCCAACTCTTCCGCCTCGCGGCGCTCTACGTCGCTCGTAAAGTGGACAACTGCGGCGTTGCGCAAGATGGCCTTTTCGATCAGAGCCACCGAGAGCCGCTTGAGCAGTCGCCGGCGCGCATGCATCCCATAGCAGCTCAAGGTCCCCAGCGGCCGCACGATGTAGGGCACTCCTCGTGCGCGCGCGGCCCAAGCCGCGACCGTCGTGGTGAAGGTGAACAGCGCATGTATATGGACAACGTCATAGTCGCTCACTCTTCGGAAAATTATTGGAATGAGACCTGGAGCAAACTTGTAGTCATTCGTCCATTTGTGAGCATAGATGCGCCTCGCACTTTGGAAAGGTGCGGAGTTGTCTGTGAGCGGCGGACCCACTCGAGTAAGTCCATGGTCTGTACTGAGCGTCGTCACCGCAACTCCTAACGCGCTCAATGCTCGCTCCATCATTACAATCGCATACGATGGGCCCCCATCTCGTGGAGCTACTGACGGTATAACGTGCAGGACCCGCAATTGCGTCATCGACGCTGGGCGACCAAGAGCCATGGCGCCCAGCGCGGGATTATGAGCGTCACTAATGCCGCGGCTACGAGGAGCGCAATAATTAAGCTGCCAAAAACCTTGGTGAAGCTGTTTTCAAGAGGGCCTACGGGCAAGATCACTGCAGTTGCGACTGCCATGCCGAGTAGAGAAGGCGAAGCCTTCCACCGCAGGAACCACCGATAGAGCGCTCCATAAATGAGCCCGATGATGAGTAACGCAATCATCATGCCGAATTGCCCAAAATCGATATAGCACTCTGCGACATAGCCCAAGCTGATCGATGTAGCTTCGCTGTTTCCAACAAGGCCACCCGTATACAAATTTGTTCGTGCAGTGTCGTCTATCGCTGCCTTATCGGGGAAGAACATTCGCGGCATGAATGGCCGCGACACGGCATCCCAAAGGATAGCGCCATTCTCATGCGGAACGCGCGAGGGAACGTAGTTTAGAACGGACGCGAAGTACTCAACGTAGGTCACGCGGCGAAAAAGCTTCTCGGTACTTTCGTCCAACGTCTGCGCGTCTAGTCCCAAAACCAGTTCGGAAAGCTTCTGCATTCTAGTCATGTAGTCGACTGTGACGATCTGCGTTGCCTCGCCTCCTGATATGAAGCTTCGATATTGGCCTTTCACTGCCGTCCAGACGATTCCGAAGCCAAGCAATATTGCGCACAACACGCTCACCATGATGAGCGAACGCATCGTGAATCGGACGCCCGATGCGAAGCCAGCAAATATGGTAATAAAGAACACCGACTTGAAATCTGAAAAATAGCCGCCGACTCCAAGCGCGAGTTCACCCAGGAAGGCGATCGCAAACAAAAACCTGGCACGGGCCCTGCGAACAAATGAGGCATAGGCCAACATAAAAAAGAACGCCCATTTCAAACCAGCGAGCGCCAGCATCGGTTGCGACAGCGCCGGGACAGTCCACGCGAAAGCTAGAGCAGCAAAGCTCACCGCCGCCGACACGGCATATAGCCAAAACCATTTTTCGATAGCCTGAGACAGAGCGAGCGCTCGTGCATTGCGTGCATCTTGGCTATGCGACGATCCTGCTCCGAGCCGCATGCCGATAGCGAGGATCAGGATTCCAAACAGAGACAGCAGAATTGCCGTCTGCATATCACCGCTGAACGGCGCATAATCGGCAACTGTGATGCCGAGCCAATTTGAATGAAAGATCGAGACCGATGCCTGAATCCAAGGGTAGGCAAAAGTAAACAAGAGGATCGGCGGTTCGCCTGGCCTCCAGAGCAAGGTGCTTGCTACGAGAAGCACGAGCACGGCAATAAACGCCAGCCCTATATTTGGACCGAGACCCCCAATAAGAAAGACGCCGATCGCTGTGGGCAAGGCTGCATGCGGAATTCGGAATGAGCTAGGCGCATCCTGCCGCGTCAATCGTTCCCCCGAAGCCCACCTTCTACCAGTCATCTATAATATTCGCGCTCTTTGACCGCGGTTGCGCTCTGAAAGCACCCAATCGAACGCGCCGCGTATCCCGCTTGCTGCTGCTTCCAGGCTATAGGCTCGCGAGATTGATGCTAATTGGTCAGGTTTCGGCCGCTTGGCGACACGTTCCGCTAGCGCATCGGCAAAACTGCGCGTGTTGCCCATTGGAAATGTGCGGCCGACAATTCCGTCACGAGCCAAGTCGGGTGCGCAGCCACATTCTTCAGAAACAATGATCGGCCGACCGCAGGCCAGAGCTTCATTGGCCACGAGACCCCATGTCTCACACCCATTGGACGGTAGCGCCAGACAATCGGCAGCCGAGTATACCGCCGGCATTTCGGATTGATTGCAGAATCCCAGCATGTGGAGCCGGATACCTGCAGTTGCGGCCGCTTCGACCAGTTCCCTGCTTAACGGCCCGTCTCCGGCCACAAGGATCTCAAGCGGAAGACCCTGCTGCCGACAAATCATGACTGCCTCGACAAGGTCGAGGGGTCGCTTAAACGGCACGAGTTTGCCGGCGAAAAGCACTATTGGCGTATCTGAGCGAATGCCAAGTCGCTGACGGAGGCGTGCCCCAGCTTCGGTCGTCGCCCGCGACGCGAACCAGTTTGTATCGACCGCATGCGGGGAGAAGAATAGTCGCCTTTTCGGATAGAGATAATGCTCATAATAAGCGCGGGAACGCCGGCCTACATAGAGCGCCGCATCAAACCTACGAAGCAGGCCTGGATAAACAAGCGCCTTCGTCACAGTCTTTAAGTTTGATCGCGGCGTGTTGAGGTGGCTGTCACCACGAACCAAAACCGGCATACCTAAACGCTTAGAAGCGAGTAGCCCTTGCAGATACGCTTTGAGATGCCAACCCATCACAAGGAGAGCATCGAAGCCGCCATTTCTAAGGCGGTGTCGGATCTCAGGCGTATCACACCCAGAGAAGTGGCCCGTACCAGGTCGACGCGACACATTACTGAGAAAGCTATGTTCGTAGCCTCCAGTAATATCAACGTCCCATTCAAATGCCTTCTCGAAGCCAGCACGTGCTTGCTGTTGAGGCGTCGCCCGATGCGCGAAGAAAATATGCAGATCAAGCTGCTTCGCCAGCTCTCGGAACAATGGCCCATAATACTGTATGGGGTGCGAAGAAAGGATGGCGAGGCGCGGCACGCCCGTTATCCTAAATAAACAACGATGCGCTCTTAGGCATCGACACGAGGTCTATTCAAGGCGAACCACTGATTTACACGGGCATAAACCCGAGTCTCGAGGTAGGGTGCGGACGCAATAAGCATTCCCAGCCCGAGCAACGAGGTAGCTAATCCGCCGAGTTCGGCTCGGCGGCTCGCTAAGAATAAGAGCAAAGGATAGTGCAAAACGTAAATGGTATAGCTGCCCCGCCCCACCGAACCGAATAACCGAACAACGCCGTCAATATAATTAAGGCGCGTTAGCTGCGTCTGCCATCGAACTATTTTGACAAGCAACACGACGCAGAGAGCCACTATGCATCCGTCGTTTAAAATTCTCAGGGTGTCCGAACGAATTTCTAAAGCCATGGACCAAGTCACGAGTGCCATAAGGCTGAGCCAGAAGACGACACGCCTCTCGATCGGTCTCTGACCAAAGCTCGCTCCATAGACATACCCCACTATCCATAGAGGCCAAAGGGTCGCGAATAAGAAGAAGGGATTGGGAAGTATGGCGTTTGCTCCTATCGCCGCGATGCCGACGACAAAACTTCCCAACAATGCAGCATCAATCCGAACTAGTGGATTCGCAATTCTGGAATAGACCGCCCAATAGAAGACCGGCAGAGAAATATAATACCAAACCTCATTTGAGAGGGTCCACAAGGGCCCATTTCCGGCGAAAGGAGGAAACCAAAGCCCCCCTAGCGAGGCTGGCGTATCCAGAAACAGAATGTTGCCCACGAGTACATAGAACGACGTATCAATGGAGTTGCGCTCGCCAGCCCATGATAGCCCTCCCGCCCACAAAAGAGACAACAAAAACATAGGAAGAATTCGACGGGCTCTTTGCAAAAGATATAGTTGCCAAGGGCCAATCCCGTTCAGGATTCCGAGCCGCTCGACAGCAAGAGAAATGCTCCACCCCGAGATGAAGAAGAAAAACAGGATGGCTGTGACGTTCCATTCTGATATCCCCCTGAAGGCGCGCAGCAGGAGACTTTCATCGCCGATCAACGCGGCCATCTCGCGATCATAGAACACCATCAAATGATGATGAACGACCACCAAGGCCGCCAAGCCTCTGCCTGCATCGAGATATATCCAACGCGCGCTGCTCATTTTGCGCTCCAATCCGCGGGCCGGCAGACCCGAAGAATGAGCAACAGAGGACGGAGCGTTCGTAGGAGACAACATTCAACGTTTGTGATGGTGCATCAGCGCCGAGGAATTTTGAAACGCTGACGATGTCTTCGATCTTCGCGGTGCCAGAAGATAAAAGCGCGAAAGGCGGATGCGTTCTCATTCATGTCGGCGCAGGTCTCACCTGACAATACTTGGACTCCATTTTTGCGCAGCTTCTCGAGTATAACGATCTAGCGCCTCGTCCATGGCTGCCGCGACTTGGCGTGCGCTCTCGCGTGCGGAATAGGCTTCAAATTGGTCCCATTTTACAGCATCGGCGCAATAATGGGTGCTTGCGAATCTTTCGAGCGCGTCAGCAACCTGCGAAGGCTCGGGCAATCTCCGCTCGGAAAGCGTGATCGCCATGCCGGCGCGGCTGCGCTCCAGCACCTGCACAGCCGTGCTAGCCTCGTGAAGGAGAGCTATGACGGGCCGTCGCGATTGAACTGCCTGAAACACCTTGGACGGCGTGTAGTGCCTCTCTGTCGATCCGACAATCAGAATGCCGGATGCACCGGTCAGATGCACCAGAACATCGAGGTACGCCATCCTGTGAGGATGCTCCGTCACAAACTTCCCGAGCCCGAGGCGCGAAGCAACGGGCAGCACCGCGTAACCGTTCGGGTCGTTTGGTGACTTGCCTGTGCCAATAAAGTGAACCCGTAGCCTGTTCGAAAGCAGGCTGCCGCGCTCGCGAAGAAGGGCAACGCCCTCGAGGAAACGTTCGAGCACGCCCACTGCTTTCGGCAGCAATGCGCCAGCATACAGCAGGTGCATATTGCCATCGTTCGGATCGAACAAAGAGGGTGCTCGCGACATAACGCTTGGTGCGGAGAAGTCACGTGTCGAAAACCCGTACGGCATCGCAGCGGTGACGCAGGTTTCACGAAGATTGGGGTTTCGCTCCAGTACGCCCTCATAATAACCGCTGGCAACGCCGGTTATCAGTGCAGCATTTCGGACAGCCCAAGGCTCGAGCCTCTCCGAGAGCTTCATCGACAGCCATGCCTTGGAATATTTGACCTCGGCATCCGGCCAGACATGCACCCAGGGATCTATGTAATCAATCCCAAATGGTATTGGCGCTTCCCGGAAGAGCAACTGTCCCAGGGTAGCCGAGTAGAAAGATGGAACAGTGATATACAGAAAATCGAAACGCTTCTCTCGCTTCAGTTTCCGCAGTGCTGAAAGGTGCCAGGGAAGCGCGCGGACTCCGACGTCGCCAATCACCCTGATCGGCCTTGTCGGAAGCGCAGCCGTATGGATCACTTCGAGCTCAGGGTCGACAAGCGACGCCAACCCCCAATCCAGAGCCTCCTCGTAGTGCCGCCAATGCGTTGTGACGATCACGGGGCGCCAGCCAAACTCATGGAGATGCTGGCTCAACAGACGCGCGCGGTGCACTCCAGCTAAATTGCTTGGCGGAAAATGCGGAGCGACGAGAGCGACCGTTCGTTCGGCTTGCTTCATGGCAGGAGATCACACGATATTTTCGCGACTGACTCGCAATCGGATCTCGCGCGTATTCCGTCAGCAAAAGCCCACGCCCATCCAGAAGCCTTGCATAAGCTCGTAGATGAGAAGCCGGACTTCATGCAGGCGTCACAGCTCGACACTCCGCCGGGCATTCGCCACGCTACAGGATCGTCCTGCCGCGGAGATCACCCGATTTACCGCTTCGACCAGACCTCCTCGCTCTCTCTCCCAGTTGTATCGGTTCTGCCCTAGCCGCCATGCATCTGCGCGCGCTACAGCGAGACGATTTGGGTCGCCGAGCACCCGGTCGAGGAGACACGCGAGTGCGTGCGCGTCGTCAATCGGATAAATGAAGTCAGTCATAAAAGTTTCCTCCGCAAATTTCCGATGCGCGGCCGTGTCAGACATCAGAGGAGGCACTCCCGCAAGCAGATACGAAAAGAGTTTGTTTGTCAGGCAGAGTTGACGGCTTTTACTGTGGCCCGTTTCAGCAACGAGGCCTATGTCGTAGGCAGCGGCCAGACACTCCATTTTTTCGGGATCGTCTGGGGGGAGGATATGAATCAGGCTCGCGGCTCCGGCATCAACAGCAACTTTCTTCAAGTATTCCTCATAGTCTGCAGCGGGCGTACCACGGAGATAGAGATGCGGACGCGTCCGCGCCAATCCAACTGCGCGGATTGCGCACTCCAGTCCGCGCCCCGGTCCGATCGTCTGAGAGAACCAATAAACTGACGGGCCTTGCTCTGCTGTTCCCCTCGGCATCGGCGCCGGCGGCGACTGGCTCAACGGGAACACATTAAGGATTACTCTGGGCCGATCGATATCAAAGGCTTTGCAATAGGCGTCGGCGATGCCCGGCGAAGCTGCCGTGACATACGCACACCCCGGCAGGTACCGGGCCTCAATGCTGCGAACCAACTGCTTCTCCAGGGCATATGCTGGATCATCCGGCCAATCGCCGAGGTGAAAGTCCTCGGCATCATAGGCATAGAGCGCACCGTGACGGCGGGCTGCAGCGGCGGCGGCGGGGAGTGCTGCGGGATAGTGCGCGATATAGAGTTCCGCCCGAGTGCGCATCGCTGCAAGAAGCAAGGGCGGAGTGAAGGCGCTGTAGCTCACATCCGCGAGCCACCCAATGCCCGTACTGATATGAGCATGACGGAGCGAGACCTGGATGCCCCTTCGCAACCACCAACGCCACTTCGACCGCAAATCGATCCTTTCAAGATGCCAGGATATGCGGCGCATCAAAGAGCGGTCGCGCGGTTCAACTTGAGCAAGTGTCTGGGTCGCGACAACCGTAATTCGAAAGCCAGCCCGATGGAGCGCATCAGCTTCCTTGACAACACGCGGATTGGAGCCGATCTGGCCGGGCGTGACGATACATACATGCGCAGATGCCGATCGACTCAAAGGCAGCGGTCCTGTCCAGTCAAGCCGGGCCCGTCGGCGCTAGAGGATAACTGGCGCGACACAGCCCTTTCTCAAGCATAGCGATCAGTTCACGACGGAAATCCGACCACTGCCTGCGGCGCGCCGTTTCCAGCGCGTGAAAGCGCATCTCGAAGAGCCGATCGCGATTATCGAGACACCAGCGAAGGGAATCCGCCAAAGCTTGCGAGTCAGCTGCGGGGATGATGAGGCCGTTGTCAGCCGTCACCAGGTCAGCGGCACCCGCTTGATCGCTGACGATGACTGGCAGCCCGCGGGCCAATGCCTCGGCGACGACCATCCCGAAACCGTCAGAGAGGGTAGGAAACACCAGAACGTCGCTGGCCTCGTACGCCTCAAAAAGCTCAGGTCTGGTCACAGAGCCGTGGAAGAAAATGTCTTCCCGTTCCGTGGCGCGAAGACGCGCCGGAAGACCGAAGCGGCCGTAGACATTCAGGCGCGCCGCGGGTCCGGCATTCAACAGTTGCCACGCTTTGAAAAGATAGTGCGCCCCTTTCCCCAGACTGAATTGTCCCGCCCAGATTACTTCGAGAGGCCGCGTCCGATATTTGAGATCTGCCCGGACCTCAGCAATCGGCGCCGGGGCGGCGAGTGGCACGACAAACATCCTGGACGGATCGGTGCCAGCCCTAATATGAGATCGAGCGGTGAGCGACGAATTGGCGATCATGACATCGGCGAGAGCGATCTCTTGACGGCGCCTTTCGTAGCGACGCTCGAATTTCCCGTCGAAATAGGAATCGTGCTTGCAAACAAGTTCTGGCCACTCGCTCTTCTCGCGCTGCTGGATTTCCTCGAACTGCTTGCTATCGAGCGAGGGAAGATGGAGCACTCTGGAAACCCCTTCCTTCTTTGCTCGCTGAAAACTAGCCAACGCCGTGTACTCGAATGCGTGAATTGATTTCGTCTGCGGAACGTATCGATGGGCGACCAGCGCATCGAAGCTATGGCTCATGCGATCCCAGGCCATGTCTTCGAGGACCGGACCAGCTCCCGACATCATCACCGCGCTGCGGAGGATCTCCCACATTGGATAGCAACGTAACAAGTGAGCGGGTACTTGATCGATCGATCGGCGGCCCAACAGTTGAGCGATACGCGTCGCTTTCTCCGTTGGCATCCGCGACAGAAGTGAACTCAATATGCCGTCTCGCTGAAAGGACAGCGTTGTAACAAAGGCTTCGAGCAACCCATGTTCAGCCAGCGCGCGCGCAGCGTGCTGCGCATGGGCCATATTTCCAGGATAAGAAAAAACTGCTCGCACGAAGAACTGTTTCGGTATGCGGTGGTTAGGTCGTCATCCGACCATCACGGCGCGCTATCATCTCCGTGTAGATCTCGAGGTAGCCATCCAGCACCGCCGGTTCGCTGTAGAATGTCTTGACCCGATCGCGGCAGGCGGATCGCGCAATCTGCTCGATGCGGCCAGCTGCAATAACCAATTCGTCGAACGTGTCGACGACGAAGCCCGTCACACCGTCCTCGACGACCTCCGGCACGGCTCCGCGGCGAAGGCCGAGTACCGGCGTACCGCAGGCCATAGCCTCGGCCATTACTATCCCAAATGGCTCGTCCCACAAAATGGGCATCAGCAGAGCTGCGGCCTTCCCCAACAGCTCGCTTTTTTGCCGATCGTTTACGGGTCCAACGTAAATGACCTGATCGCCATCGATATGCCCGGCAATATGCGTCGCAAACCACGCACGATGCTCGTCCGGAATATTCCCGGCTAAGATCAGCCTTCGACCAGCTCGGCGCGCAAGTTCGATCGCGAGATGCGGACCCTTGATCGCTTCGATCCGACCAAGGAAGACGAATGGCGCATCGGGGGCGACCGCTGAGGCAAAGTCGTACACATCAATTGGAACCCCGTTCGGTACGAGATGCCAGCGGGCAAGATGCTTGACGTCCCTCGCCATCCAACGGCTGATGCCTGAGAACTCCAGCGAACCCCGAGAAAGGCTGTGTCCAAGCCGTACACTCCTCGCGGAAATTTCGCGCTGGTAAGTCATCAGCTTTGGAATGGTCAGAGGAAGAATAAGCGCCATATAGGCAACGCGGGAGAAACTGTGAACAATCTCGCACTTCCGCGCGGCGATGCCCCTTGCAAGAACCGCAGCATTTAGCAGCGTGTCCAAATTGCTTCGACTGGACTGTCCAGGCCAAGCAATCAGACTTCCGCCTGTTTTAGATTCAGGGTGCGCAAACACCGTGACCTCATGGCCACGTTTGACGAGACCAAGGGCAAGCATGTCTACGATGCGTTCGATGCCCCCGTAGAGAATAGGGGGAACGGGCAGTTCAGGATCAACAGTTAGAGCGATCCGCATCGAATAGCTTTCTAAGGGTGCTTATAAAGAAAAAGAGCGTCGAGACCTAGGGGAGCTGACAGCATTGCAAATCGATGCCGCTTCTTATGCGCACTTAAAATCGGCTCAGCTTGCTCTCGGGATATTGCAATTTTGTAGTTCTTCTTTTGCACGATGGCGTTTTCTGCAATTTTGACGTGATCAAGCCGCTGTGATTTCGAATCCACGTGCCTTCTGAAATGGCCAAGCTTACGGGATGTTTGCAGAATTCTTGAGCCAGGCGCCAACCGCTGGAACCAGTCATAGTCCATGCAGAAGATTAACGATTCATCGAACCGCCAGTCCTTAAATCGTCCCAAATTCCAGTAGGAGGATTCTTGGCAAACCTGATAGGAGTGCTCGCCGCAAAGGAGCGGATCATTCAACGCAACAAGTCTAGCCTGCCAATAACTCCGCTTAAACAGCCAGGATTCAAACGTCACGTTGCTCGTGTTGCGTCCAAGAAGAATATCCCATTCGTAACGCCTAAAGGTATTTCCGACATATCCCAATGAACGACGCAACAAAAGATCGTCGCTATTCAGGTAAGTGCCTATTTCCCCCGATAGCAACGCTAACCCCTTATTGATCGCGTGCGCCTGTCCCTGATCCTTCTTGCTTTCCCAGTGATTGAGCCAGTGGGAATATTTCCTGATGATTTCGACGCTGTTATCGGTCGAGCATCCGTCCATCACTACGTATTGAAGATCGGAGTAACCTTGCAACAAGACGGACCGAATGGTCTCCTCCAGGTATTGCCCTTGATTGAAGCTTGGAGTGACTATCGAAATCCTGGGCCACGACCTGCCGTCAGGCATGGTATCGCTCAGCCGTGGCGATTCGATCGTCCACGGCCAACCCGTTTTGCCGGATGGAGGATCGGGAAGATCGACAAGACTAGGGCAGCGCATGAGTAGACTTCACATCAATCCCCCGACTGTGGCGCAGCATTCAGGAAATGGACGCGCGCTCATCGAGAAACAACACGTTCATCGAACTAACACGATGTAGGATGTCGTTGATTCCTTCTCCGCTATCGTTCATTGCCAGCTGTCTTTGCCCGAGACGCCACCAGGGTTGAGACCTCTCGCCTTTCCGGGCGATCTTCAGTCGAGCCTTATAGTCAGCATCGGTAGCGTTTTCGCTAATCGCCTCCAGAAACTTTTGACCAAGCGTCGTCCAAATATTCCAATCCCACCGTTCGCCATGGACGAGATGAACCACCGAGGGTTCGAGCAGACGAAGCTTGCACCCCTTCATGTGCAATATCACCGGCAAATAGTGATCCCACCAGGGCGCGCCAAAGACCATTTGGGAATCCTTCAATCCAACAACGTCGGCAACATTCGCGGCAAAAAAGTCAAAGCCGTCACAGTAGGGACTGCCTTCCGTTTGGCCCACACACTCAACATCAATCCTCCGACAAAACAGCAGCTCACCTGGTTGAAGCCGATCTACGGCATTGGCCAACTCTGGTTTCAAAATGAGGTCGGCATTCGCTATTGCGAATCGCCCGTTGACTGCTTTTTCGGCTCCAACTGCCAGCATATCCGCGAAAAAAACATGCGGACGCCCAGTTACCTGTGAGGCATCCCTAGTGACGCGAACCGCTGGCAAATCGCTCCGCGTATCTTCACGAGCGGAGTTGACCGAGAACGCTTCAAACGAAGCACCACGCCATGAGGCAATGCATTCTTCTTGGTACGCCTCACCCACATCGGCGCCAGCTGCGTCCAAACGGTATAGTCGTGGAGGAATCGATGTGATCAACGGAAATCGCATAGACGTAATTTTCTTTCTGTTTTGTCCTATGCCCGATTAATTACTAGGTCTGCTTTCTTACCAACAGGCGAATGAGTCCATATCCAGTTGGGAGCCAGTATTCCGGGCCGGGCGCTCATCCAATAGGGAGAGTCACTCAAGCCTCCGCGTATTTCGAAGAAAATCGCTGGACTATTGCGGCCAGGATGGGCGATCCATTCCCTGTGGTGCAGACTTGCCATGAGCTCCACCCGATACCTGCCCTCGTTGAAAAGCCGCTTCGGCAACGCGCAGTAAAGCTCCTGCTTCCCCTTTTGCAGTTGGACCCGGACTGCTTCATCCGCGTCTGAGCTTAGAGACCACAACAATTCCTCCGAATGGCCGTTAAAAATAACCATTCCAACATTTAGTGCGGGGTCATTTTGGCGGACATCAAAACGGACGACGATGTATAGCTGCTCGTCATTGCGAATTGGCGCTGTTACCGCTTTCCCATCGACGTCGACGACCGCAAAATACAATGGCTGCAGAACCGGATGATCTATTTCGCGGCCTGGGTTGGTCCATTCGCTTCCCGAACCTTCATCGTTTCCTTGCGATGAGAGATAGCGATCGATCGTGTTGCGTACAGAGTCATTCAATTTGTCTGGTCGACCGCCCCTCTCCAGCAACATCGCACTCGAGCAGAGTGCCTCTACAGCCCCCATGTTGTGACTCACGAAGAGAACAGTTCTTCCGTGACCTGCCACGTCTTGCATCTTGCCGAGACACTTCTTCTGAAACTCTGCGTCGCCGACGGCCAGGACTTCGTCGATAATGAGGATTTCCGGCTCAAGATGAGCCGCGACTGCGAATGCGAGGCGGACGTACATTCCAGACGAGTAGCGCTTCACGGGAGTATCGAGAAATTTTTCGATTTCCGCGAAGGCGACGATCTCGTCGAACTTGCGGCGGATCTCGGCGCGGGTCATTCCAAGTATGGCGCCGTTCAAGTAGATGTTCTCGCGACCCGTAAGCTCCGGATGGAAGCCCGTGCCGACTTCGAGCAGGCTTGCAACGCGGCCCTTGATCTCGACGCGGCCCTCGCTCGGCTCGGTGATGCGCGACAAAATTTTGAGAAGCGTGGATTTACCGGCACCGTTTCGACCGATGATGCCGACGACCTCTCCGCGTTTAATTTTAAAGTTGACGTCTTTGAGTGCCCAGAACTCTTCGATTTCATCACCGACGACGAGTTGCCGGCCGCGCATCACGTCGCGGGCGGAACGGGTGAACGCCGTCACGCTACTCTTGATCACATCTCGTAGGGCGCTATAGCGCTCGCGCTCAGCCTGATGGCCGATCAGGTATTTCTTGCCCAGTCCCTCAGCGCGGATCACAGCGTCCGTCATGGACTTACATCATGTCCGCGAAGGTGCGCTCGGTGCGGCGAAAGTAGCGAATACCGAACCAGAGGAAGAAGGCCACGACGCCAAGGCTGGCCAGAAAGCCAGGCATGTAGAGCGGGCTTTGTCCGCCGAGGAGACACCAGCGAAACCCGTCAATGATGCCGACAAGCGGATTGAGGTTGTAGAGCAGGCGCCACTCCTCCGGCACTACCGAGCTCGTGAAACCTACAGGAGAAATGTAAAGCCCGAATTGGACGATGAACGGAATGACGTAGCGGAAATCGCGATACTTTACGTTGAGCGCAGTAATCCACAGCGCAGGGCCAAGGCTGCCAACCATTGCCAGCACTATAAAACTTGGCAGGAATACGATCTGCCAGCCGGGCACAAATCTGTAATACGCCATAATCAGAGCGAGCATCGCTAGATTGATCATGAAGTCGACAAGCGCGACAATGACCGACGCAGCAGGAACGACAAGGCGTGGAAAATAGACCTTCGATATGAGGTTAGCGTTGCCGATCAGACTGCCGGAAGCGTCGGCGAGTGCACTGGAAAACAAAAACCAAGGCAACAGTCCGGCGAAGACCATTACCGGATACGGAGCCTGTCCATCGCTCGGCAGCCCTGCGAGCTTACCGAAAACGACCGTAAACACGACCATAGTAAGGAAGGGGCGGATTAGAGCCCACGCAACCCCGATGACCGTCTGCTTGTAGCGGACAGCGACGTCGCGCCAGGCGAGGATCGCGAAGAGTTCACGATAGTGCCATAGGTCCGACCAGTAGTTGCGCTCAGCGCGGCCCGCCTCGAGCACGATCGTGCGATCGTGCGCTCGCTGAGAGTCGGCAGTACTCGCGCCGTCTCCGGCCAAGGGTCCGCTCGCGATTGCGGCATGAGCCAGCACGTGTTTCATCCTAGCGGAAGCTTTCGAGAAGATCGTCGACATGCGCGCTGAAATTTCCGGTACAGAAGCGGTCATGCGCGGACGGCGCCGTTGGCCGGCCGTGTCCAGCGAGCAAATCGCAGATTGCATCGACGAGTTGCGGCGCGTCCTCGGGATCGACGAGAGTACCGATTGCTCCATCTGCCAGCGCGTCGACGCTGCCGTCACGATTTCCTGCAATGACAGGAAGTCCGCAAGCGGCCGCCTCGAGAAAGACGATGCCGAACCCCTCTCCGATGCTTGGCATGGCAAATACGTCTGCAAGACGAAAGTAATCGGGAAGCTCATGCTCGGGCACGTGTCCGGCGAACAGCGTGATGTCCTCGACACCCAACTTTTCCGCCGTTTTCTGTAGGCGCTCCCGGTCATCTCCATCACCGGCGATGACGTAGACGACATCCGGCACACGCTGTTTGATTGCAGGCAAGGCATCGATGATCCGATCGTGGCCTTTGTACTGCTCCGACGCTGCGAGCCGCGACACCGTCAGGATTACCCGCCGTCCGCGAATGTTCAGACGGTCGAGCAAATGCTCCGGCTTCTGGCCATTGGTGAAGCGCGGCTCGAAAGTATTCGGCAGGACGCGGACACGCTCGGGCACAACGTCGGCCCATTGGAGAAAGCGGCTGCGCGTAAACCGGCTGACGGCCGTTACCAACGTTGCGCTTTCGGTCGCCGTTCGCGCCAGTCTGCCCAAAGGCTCCCAGGCATCGACGCCGTGAAGCTGCAGCCACATCGGCTTCTTGAGAAATTTGGAAATCGCGGCCGCAATTGGCGACATGTAGATATGACCGCAGAATACGAAGTCGAACGGACCGCCTAACGCGGCACGCGCGATCGCTTGTGTGGAAAAGGCCAATCTCGCGGCGCTGGCTCGCGCCTGCAGAACTTTTTGCGGCAGAGCCTGATCGCCGGGGTTTCCCTGTCGCGGAAGAATGCAGATTTCTCGTACGCGCGCAGACGTCGCAAATGCCGAAATCAAATCGCGATTGTAGCGGGCTATGCCGCCGTGACCACCGAATGCATCGGTCACAAGCGCCAAGATCCGTAAACCGGTCACGCGTGCGCCTCCGGCGCCGAAGCCACGCCATAGGCCCAGCGACGCGACCAATGACATCCGATATCGTTGAGAGAGGGCACACTCGGATACTCGACTTCGCCGCTGCCGCGTCTCAGCCAATCGCCGATCGGTGTCGTGAACCCCGTCTTTCGGCGCTTCGTTACGGTCGCCGGCAGCGGCGTACGCGGAGCGCGCGCAAGGCTCATTTTCGAGCCACGATCAGGTTCGGTCATACGCTGCGAAGCGGTAGATCTGAGAAGCACTGAGTCGACGAGAGGAACACGCACTTCAAGTCCGTGCGCCATGCTCGCCCAATCGGTATCGCGCAGGAGCTGGTTTCGCATGTAAAGCGAGGCCTCGAGAGCCGCGACTTTCGCGAACGACGATTTCGGTCGCGGCGTCAGTTCCGTCTCGACCATCATCAATGGTCTCAGCCGTCTCAGCCCGCTGTGCACCGTCTCCGGATCGAGTACCTCTTCGAGCTCCCAAGGCATGAAGAGCCCCCGGCGCAGAAGATAGGCTCCCGGATAGGTTCCGGCATATTCCACGAACCCCGCCGCCTTCGGACTATTGAAATACCGGCAGAGACCACTGGAGAAGAGTGCCTTGCGGATTGCACGCCCGAGCAACGGAATTCGCGACGGGATTGCCATCCGGGCGGCCCATACCGGGATTTCGCGAAAAGACGGATAGCCGCCGAATAGCTCATCGCCTCCGAGGCCGGACACCGCCACTTTCAATCCAAGCTCTTTGGCGGCCTTCGAGACAAACCATGTATTTATGCCATCGATCGACGGCTGATCCATCGCATCGAGTATGCCCGGCAGGTCCGTTTGAAATTCTCTTTCGGTGACGACGCGCGTCGTGTGGCGGGTGCCATAGGTCCGCGCAACTTCCGCTGCCAGCGGCGCCTCATCGTCAGCATGACCTTTGAATTCTTCGAAACTTAGCGTCACTGTCTGAATATCGCTTTGGCCGGCGTCACGCATCAAGCCGACGAGCGCTCCGGAGTCGATGCCTGCGGAAAGGAAAGCACCAACCGGCACGTCTGCGACGAGGTGCTGTTTGACGCTATCGAGCAGAGCTTCACGAATTTGAGCTTGGCCGTCTATCGATCGCGGCTCCCGGGCATTTTGTTCTTCGGCTTCACGGTAAGCGGCAGCAATCGAATGGTAGCGCGTGAGCTCGTGTGCGCCGATGCGGTCGACGACAACCGTAGCTCCAGCGGGCACTGCGCGAATAGCTCGATAGCTGGTGAACGGCTCCGGCACGCTGCCCCAAAGATAGAATCCAACCTGACCCGCTGGCTCCGGATCACGCGAGACTTTGCCACCCTCGAGTAGCGCCTTCACTTGGGACGCAAAGCGGAAGGTCCAGCCATCATCGGCATAGTAGAGCGGCTTAATCCCGTAGGGATCGCGGGCGAGAAATAGCTCCTTCTTGTCCGCATCCCAAATCGCGAAGGAGAACATTCCCCGCAGATCATGCACCATCGCGTTGCCCTTCTCGGCGTACAGGTGCAAGAGAATTTCCGTATCGGAATTGCTTCGGAATGTTCGGCTTTTGGCCTCCAGCTCTTGGCGCAATTCGCGGTAATTGTAGATTTCTCCATTGAACGTCACGACTAACTTCCCGTCTGAGCTGATCATCGGCTGCGACGCCGCTTCACTCAGATCGATGATCGACAAGCGACGATGCCCGAACCCCACGCGGTCATCATCAGACGTCCATTGGCCTTTCCCGTCGGGACCGCGTGCCGCCATGTAATCGCGCGATCGCGTAAGCTCTTCGCGATCAATCAGATTAGCTGCGTAGTGGTAGGCAAAGATGCCGTTGATCCCGCACATACTATCGCCAGGAACCGGCTACCGGCCGCGCGAATTGGGCACGCATCGGATCTAGCTGCTGGCGTTCGTGCCACGCCCACGCGGTCTGAACAATATCGCTGAGGCTCGAGATTCTGGGGATCCAAAGCAATTCTTCCCGGGCCCTGGTCGCATCGCTAATCAGCAGCGGTGGATCTCCTGCACGGCGCGCACCAATTGCGACAGGTACGCGGCGACGGGTGACCCTTTCCACCGTATCGATCACCTGACGAACCGAAAAGCCACGTCCGTTTCCGAGATTGTAAGCCGACGATCCAGTGCTTCGCTCCAACGCTTGCAACGCTTTGACGTGCGCGTCGGCCAAATCCGAAACATGAATATAATCACGGACGCACGTTCCATCGTCCGTTTCGTAGTCGGATCCGAACAACGTCACGCTGCTTCGCTTGCCTGAACACGCGTCCAACGCAAGGGGGATGAGATGCGTTTCCGGATCATGATCCTCGCCGATTTCGTTTTCGGGATCGGCTCCCGCGGCATTGAAATAGCGCAGGACGATGGAATTAATCCGGTGCGCCGATCCAAAATCCTGGAGCATGCGCTCGACCATCAATTTCGACGCCCCATATGGATTGATGGGTTTCTGGACAGCCCCTTCTGTGATCGGCAAGCTCTCCGGGACGCCATAGGTTGCGCAGGTACTCGAGAACACTATGGTCCGAATGCTGTGATCCCGCATTGCCTCGATGATATTCAGACTGCCGCACACGTTGTTGCGGAAATATTTTCCAGGATCGGCAACGGACTCGCCGACATAGGCGCACGCCGCGAAGTGCATCACTGCTGAAGGCCGGTATCGGTCGATGGCGGCGTCCAGCGACGTACGGTCAAGAATATCGCCGATGACGAGCGGCCCCCATTTTACGGCCCATTGATGTCCGTAGCTGAGGTTGTCGAAAGTGACCGGCGCATATCCCGCTCGCGCCAAGGCCTTGCATGCGTGCGAACCGATGTATCCGGCACCGCCCGTTACGAGGACCGTGCGATCACCGGAATGCACGATTAAATTCCAAAGGGCGCAAGAACAGCCTTCGATTGAAGCGACAGGAGTCTCTCGAAATAGCCGATCGTCAGACGGAGGCCGTCGCGCAGCGGCACGATCGGCTTCCATCCAAGTTCGTCGTTGGCCAAACGGATGTTCGGCTGCCGCTGCCTCGGATCATCCTGAGGAAGAGGCTGATAGACCAGCTTCGATTTCGAACCCGTCATGTCTATGGCGAGTTCCGCGAGTTCCTTGATCGTGAATTCGTTTGGATTGCCGAGATTGACGGGCCCCGTCAGCTCTTTCGGCGAGTTCATAAGGCGGATGAAGCCGTCGATGAGATCGTCCACGTAGCAGAAAGAGCGTGTCTGGGCGCCGTCACCGTAGATCGTGATCGGTTCACCTTTGAGCGCCTGAACGATGAAGTTCGAAACCACGCGCCCATCGCTCGGGTGCATGCGAGGACCATAGGTATTGAAAATCCGCGCGACCTTGATTTCCAGTTTGTGCTGCCGCCAATAATCGAAGAAGAGCGTTTCGGCGCACCGCTTGCCCTCATCGTAGCAAGAGCGCGGGCCTATCGGGTTGACGTTGCCCCAATAATCTTCGGTTTGGGGATGAACTGAAGGATCGCCATAAACTTCGGATGTCGAAGCTTGGAAAATTCGGCACTTCAGCCGCTTCGCAAGTCCCAACATGTTGATTGCACCGTGCACACTCGTCTTGGTCGTTTGCACGGGGTCATGCTGGTAATGAACCGGCGATGCGGGACAGGCGAGATTGTAAATCTGGTCAACTTCAACATAGAGCGGAAACGTCACATCGTGACGCATCAATTCAAAGCGCGGATGATCAATGAGATGCTCGATATTTCCCTTTGTCCCCGTGAAGAAATTGTCGAGGCAGATCACTTCGTGCCCGTCGCCTAGGAGGCGGTCGCACAGGTGAGAGCCAAGGAACCCGGCTCCGCCGGTGACGAGAATTGTGTTTCTTCGCATGCTAAGTCATCACTCGGTAAGAAAGCCAAAAGCTACCGCACTCCGGGTGAAATGATCTCCCCAGGCAACTCACAATACAAATAATTACGCCGAGTAGCGGCAAAAAATTTGAAGTGTTACTTTTTATAACAGATGTCGGTTTTGGTTCGTCATTAGAGCGCTTTTCGTATTACGCGACGCGTGCCGTCCTCTCAGTCGCAGCGGAAACTTCGTCGTAAAACTGTCTGTCGGTTTCCGCGGGATTTTGGCAAAAGCCGCTCCGCCGCAGGTCGCGCCATGCTCGTGCGATCGCGAGCGTATTTACCCGCTCGCCGAAGACGAGGATCCCGAACGTCTGCCACAGTATTCTGATATCGAGCTTGAACGACGCGTTTTTGAGATACCACACGTCGAGCGCCGCTTTGTCGGCAGCGGAGATATCGCGGCCACCTTCAACTTGAGCACATCCAGTCAGACCGGGCCGGATCATCAAACGCGCGACGTATTCGGCCGGCTGATCTACCGGCAAAAGCGGCCGAGGGCCGACAAACGACATCTCGCCAGCCAGAATATTGTAAAGTTGGGGCAGTTCATCCAAGCGGGTTCGCCGCAATATTCCGCCCCAAAACGTGATGCGGTCGACCTCCGATAATTTCTGGCCATCGACAGAATGCTCGGCTCGCATGCTGCGGAATTTGTACATACAGAAAGGTATTCCGCCGACGCCCGGCCGCTGCTGCCAAAAGACGACCGGAAAGCCGACTTCAACGGCAACTAGGGCTGCGACCACCACCATGATCGGCGCGAGCAGTACGAGCAAGGCAGCAGCGACAGCAATATCGATAAGCCTTTTGAACCGCCAATAGGGCCGCTTCATCAGAGCGGAAAGCCGTTCATTGTCGATGGCGAACGCGGCTCGCCCATCGGGGATTACCCTGAGCCCCCGCGTGTTGCCGGTCGGAACTCGCTCAAATCCCAATCGCTCACCTATGAAGTCAACGACAATGATCGTCGTCTTTTCCAAGTGGAGCAATGCATCGCGCACCTCTTGGGCGAGCGCGTCGAATGCTTGGGTTATGACAAGCCGATTGATGGCGACCCCATGCACCGAAAGCCGCTGCACGACCTCGACAACATTCTCGGGGGTTCCCAAAATTTGATGACGAAGAACAAGTCTGCCGAGGTGACGGTCGTGACTCCCGAGTATCCCGGCAACTCGAACGCGGTCGTTACCGAACTCGGCAACAGACCTCAGATAGAGCTCCGTCAGCCTGGTCATGCCGATGATCAGAACCGTTTCCGCGGCACCAGGGACGATCGGCTTTTGGAACTGCGCCGGGCGGCCTCGGGCGACGTAACGCAAACGCATCAGCACCCGAACTCCGACCATGCCGAAAATGATCAATCCGCACTGCAATATCGGAAGCGCCCGTGCGACGCCATCCAATCGGTTAATCGTAAAACCGAGCGCAACAGCTCCGACCACGATCACGACCGAGGCGCCGACTATCCTCAAGTAGTCCGGCAGAGCAGAGAGGCGCCAGATAGAGCGATCCAATCCGAGCGATGGAATGACGACACTCGCGACACCGATAGTGCAAAGAATATAAACGAGATCAGCAGCCTGCCTCTCTCGTGAAACATCGAAATTATCCCGCAAGATCGACGCGAATATCGTCGCCAAGACCACGAGAAAAAGATCGCAAAATAGCTGAATGAGCCGACGCATGTGTGCAGCGCTCCCCGCAACGCGAAATCAATTCGGAAAATTCCCCTTCCCCAAGCAGTCCGTCCGCCTGCTGTATATCAGCATGCGCATCATCCGAAGGCAATGAGTTGCTCATAAACCCGTGCGGAATCGAACGACGCAAGCAGAATGTTGCACTGCGGCTACAGCGGCGGAGGTGCCACCGGTTTTCTGAACATCCGTCGCTCGCATTCAGGCGCTTCGATCGCTGCGATGAGCCTATTTATTCCTAGGCTTTTGCTGGAACGGATTTGGCTGCCATTCGTCAGGCCAATCGATATCTGCGCCCCAGGCTTCACCCGCAGATGCCGGGATTTTTTCGGGATAATGCTGTTCAAAGCGAGCGCGATCTATGCGGTCGTCGTGGACGTCTGGAGCTTGTTCGTTCGTGTCCACACTGGCGAACGGCCTAACCAATAAGGCACATGAAAATGCGAACACCACCGCTATCGCGGTCGTTCGCAGTGCGTAATCGACAACAGCGTGGGCGATCAAAAGCACCACAACGAGAAGCGCAGCCCTCTCCCAGAGAATATCGGTTGCAGATGCCATTGCGGTCGGGCGACGCCAAAGGTCGAAGCATCGCCACAAGATCCATGCGCCAAAGGCCGCCATCAAGAACAAGCCCGGCAGTCCCGCTTCGAGCGCCAACTCAAGGATATCATTGTGCGCATGGTTCGCGTAGGCAGCAAAAACATTCTCGCGCGGCTCAAACATGCCGTAGACATCGACAAACGTTCCCATGCCCGACCCAAACGGCATAAACGCTCGCGCGGCCTCAAAGGTGTTGCGAGCAAACGGCCATCGCGCGTCATCCAGGGTATCTGCTCCAAAGCGCTCCAGGATGCGCAAGAAGGCAAATTGGAGCGCAAAAATCAGCGATAGCGCTACCGCTGCGACAAGCACCTTGCCTGCTTGCAGTCCCGTCTCACGGCGCAAATCAAAATTGGCCAGCGGCCAAGCGAAGAGCAGAGCCGCCATTGTGAGCCCCAAGCCCGCACGAGATCGCGCCACGAGCTGGGCTGCGATCAAAATCAAAATAACGACAAATCCAGCGATCAGAGGCAGCAGCGCGGCGGGCTCAAACAAGCGCTTCCTACCGTTCAACCCTGCATCGATGAGCCAGGCACTTGCAAAAACAGTGAGGCAATAGAGAAGGGCCGCGAAATGATTGCGATTTGCGAAGAACCCGACGGCCTCACTCGGATTCGTATAATCAAAGAAACGCAACGGACTGCCGGGCCCTTGCGCGACCTGGACCAGCCCAAGGCACGCACTCAGGAGGCCGACACTCAGTAGGAGATAACTCAGTTGCCGGCGTGCGACCCCACTCAATGACACCGTGCCAAGAAACACTGCAAGCGGCGGCATTAGCGCGACGAGGCTCAGCCAGGTACCCGTTGGATAAACCGTAATCGGCGCCCATTGTCCTTTATTCCCGGCCAGCTCGAAGGCTGCCGCCACATTGGTCCTCTCAGGAAGATGGGACCAAATTGCAGGAGGAAGCGGCACCAGTTGCAGCAGCGGCACGCAAATGACGGCCACACAGAACCCAAGTATTGCGTGGGTCTCTTTCGTCCTTTCAAGATCAAGCATCTTTGTCGATGCGAGGAGCAGCAAAGGTATCGAAACGAGCTGCAGAATGCTGTCGGACAGGAAACCTGCCCGAGTTCCGCCGCCCAGCAAAAGGCTGGCCGCAATCACGAACCCGCAAAGTAATCCGACGACGCCCTGCCTCTTTAAAAGATCGAAAAAGTCGTTGCGCAACGTCAGGGACTGGCGGGCTGATTCACGTGCACTATTACGCCTATTCCGCCACCCACGATGAGCCTGCCGACGATCAGTGCGTGGTCGGGATCTCGCGCCACTGTTTCGCATTTCACTGCCGGTGTATCCTTCAGACTGCCGACTGCGCAGCCCCGGCTACAAGGATTGTCGGCGCCGATCATAAAAACGGAATGCGGCCCAACCTTTACCAAACATTGGCCGGCATATGTAATCTCAGCGCTGCTGGCTGGCCCAACCATCACGGTATCTCCGGGATTGCCTTCGGTGCCAGCAGTCGTCTTGTGAAAACCTTCGCCACGATTGATCGAAACCGCGCCAGAAACGAAGGTTATTGTCGCGGCCGACGCCGCAGCACAGAAACTCAGCTGCCAAATGGCAGCAATCAACGCAAACAACATACGCATTACGCGAACCTCGTACGCAACACAGCCGCGATAACGTCCCATTACGCTAACACAAAGATCGTGTTTTATAAGTCCCGATCATTTGGAGGCAGAACAAAAAAATCCGTTACCGCGATAATATTGCAACGCCAGCCCTTCCACCTCATTATACGGATCATCAGTGCTCGACCTTCATTGCCATCTGCTTCCCGGTATAGACGATGGACCTAACGACCTTGCCATTTCGCTCGAGATGGCAAGAGCCTTCGTGGCCGACGGCGTATCAATTGTGGCGTGCACGCCGCATATCCTCCCCGGCATTTATCCGAATTCCGGTCATGAGATACGCTACCGCGTCGAACTCTTACAAAACGCGCTGGATGCTCATGAAATTCCGCTTCGCCTGGTGCCCGGAGCGGATATTCACATGATGCCGAACTTCGTTGCGGGCTTGCGGTCTGGCAAGCTGATTCCCCTCAACGACACGCGTTATGTTCTTGTCGAACCTCCACACCACGTCGCGCCGCCACGGCTTGAGCACTTCTTTCTCGAGCTGATTGAGGCGAACTATGTTCCCGTTCTCACACATCCTGAACGCCTCTCATGGATCAAGTCTGGCTATGCCATAATAGCCAATCTCGCCGAAGCGGGGGTATGGCTGCAAATTACTGCTGGGTCTCTCACCGGAGATTTTGGCAGCCGCGCCAAGTACTGGGCAGAACGATTTCTCGATGAAGGGCTCGCAAAAATACTCGCGACAGACGCCCACGATATGCTCCGCCGACCTCCTATTTTGAGCAAAGGATACGAAGCGGCCGCACGCAGGATCGGCGCCGCCGAAGCGAAACGCTTGGTACTGACGAATCCAACTGCTATACTTTTTGAAGGGAAATGAAGTCACATCGCAGCATCATTTGATGCATCACGTCCGGCGGGGGCGGAAATTCATGTTTGTAGCGTCGTGTGAATCTGACGATCCAAAGAAGCCCGAGCGCGTGGGGCGCGTCGGACCTGTTTTTGTCATTTTCGCCTTTTCCGCATTGTTGTCGGGTTGTGGCGCGACTTTGCCGGACGGACAGCTCACGCCAATCGAGACGAGTTCCTCTTCTAACGCACAGAAAGTCGGCGGCATCGAAACCGCATCATTGCGCACGTCACCTGACGAGAAGTTTGCAGTCACGAAAGCGGCGGACGTAATGACGTCTGTGTCGGTTGCTGGCGCGAGCGGGTACAAAATTGGTCCGCAAGACGTTTTGGATATTTCGGTTTTCAAGGTCCCAGAACTTTCCAAGAGCCTGCAGGTCGCCGATTCCGGCAACATCAATTTGCCTTTGGTCGGGGAAATGCCTGCAGCAGGCCGAACGCCTGAGGAGCTCGAGGCGGATCTTACAAGGCAGTTAGGCCGCAAATACCTGCAGTCTCCGCAGGTGACCGTTTACGTCAAAGAATACAACAGCCAGCGGATTACTGTTGAAGGCGCAGTCAAAAAGCCGGGCGTATACCCATTTCGCGGCAAGGGATCCTTGCTGCAGTACCTCGCGATGGCGGAGGGCCTCGACTCGCTCAGCTCCGATTCAACCGTTCTCGTGTTTCGGCAGGTTTCTGGAAAACGCGCCGCCGCGAAATTCGATATCAGCCAAATTCGAGCGGGCAAAGAGGACGATCCGGCCGTTCAATCAGGCGACGTAATCGTCGCCGGAACGTCAGCTACCAAGGAGACCTTCAATACGATCCTGAAAGTGTTGCCGCTCGCTGCCGTCTTCACGTTCCTTTAAATCAGATGGCCTTTGCATCAGGTGGCCCCTAATTTCGGCATCTAACAGGCTTTAGTTCGGGAAGATGACAGAAACCGGCGCGGCTTCGGAGAATCCAAAATCGGTGCGCCTCGTGCCGGCGGCAGACGCCGCCCTCATCCCCCGCGATCCCTATGGCTCGATCGGCGACTATCCGGGTTACGGAAATCCGGATGCGGGCTTCGGTTCTTACGAACTCGCGGAGATCTGGCGCATCATCAATAAGCGAAAGTGGATCATCCTTGCGATCGTCACGGCTTCCGTTGCGATCGGCGCAGTGCGTACACTTATGGAGACCCCGCTTTATAATTCGACCATCCGGATTCAGATTGATCGAGCAGCATCTAAAATTGTCGAGAACGGCGATGTCTCCGCCGAAAACGGCGACTATGATTTTCTGCGGACGGAATATGAACGCTTGAACGGGCGAATGATGGCTGAGCGTGTCGCATCGGCCTTGAGGCTCGGTGATGACGGTGACTTTCTTCAGCCTCGTGCCGCCACACTGCGCACGCTTGTAACTCATTTCCTGTCCCGGCCGACAGCATCGCCGCAGATTTCCAATAGGGGAGATAACGAACGCGCCGCTGCCGGCATCGTTCAGGACAATCTCGCCGTGAGGCCGGTGAACGGATCCCGAATGGTCGATCTAACCTACACCGATCCCAATCCGGTACGGGCGCAAAAAATAGCGACCGCCTATGCCGATGCGTATATCGCGTCGAACCTCGACAAGCGCTTCGAAGCTAATGCGTACGCAAAGACGTTTCTCGAGGATCAGCTGAAGCAATTGAAGTTGCGCCTCGAAAAATCTGAGAAGGA
The DNA here is from genome assembly GCF_902712875.1 of Hyphomicrobium sp. ghe19. Classification (NCBI taxonomy): domain Bacteria; kingdom Pseudomonadati; phylum Pseudomonadota; class Alphaproteobacteria; order Hyphomicrobiales; family Hyphomicrobiaceae; genus Hyphomicrobium; species Hyphomicrobium sp. ghe19. Next base: position 2,335,673 of record NZ_LR743509.1, read on the forward strand.
CCTCCTCGACTTCGCGCAAAAAGAGCAGATCGTGGCTGTCAACGAGAAGTCTTCGACGGGTGAAGCCAATCTCTCGGCTGCAAACGCCGCTCTCGGCAGTCTTATTTCGGAGCGCATCAAGAACGAACAGCTTTGGAGACAAATCGAATCGACGCCCGCCGATGCGGCCAAGCTGCCTCAGGTGCCGCAGCTTCTCTCCAACAGCGTCATTGATGGGCTTCGTGCGCAGCGCAACGCGCTCGTGACCGAATACCAGGAAAAACTGGAGACGTTTAAGCCCAGCTATCCGGCGATGGTTCAGATCAATAACAAGATAAAGGAGGTCGATCGCCAGCTGACCGGCGAGGTCGGAACGATCAAGAACACCCTCAAGGCCGCGTACCAATCGTCACTCAGCCAAGAGAACGAGATGAAATCTCGTATCGAGACGCTCAAGGTTGAGTTGTTGGATCTCCAAAAGCGCAGCATTCAATACAATATTTTGAAGCGTGAGGTGGACACCAACAGGGGCCTCTACGACGGGCTGCTGCAGCGCTACAAAGAGGTCGACGTCGCAGGCGGCGTGGGCGCCAACAACGTCTTCATCGTCGACAAGGCCGAGGTGCCGGGCGCACCGTTTTCGCCCAACCTGTCCCGCGCCCTCCTCATGGCGTTTGCGCTCGGCCTCGGCGCGGCGGCGTCTGCCGCATTCGTGCTCGAGAAGCTCGACGACACCATCAGCACGCCCGAACAAATCGAAGGCATCTCGGGCATCGCAACAATTGGGATTATTCCGAAGCTCGGAAAGAAGGCAACAATCGAGGCCGAACTCGCGGACCCTCGCTCGGCGCTGTCGGAGGCCTACCGATCGCTGTGCACCGCTGTACAATTCTCGACCGAGAGCGGGTTACCGAAGACGCTGCTCGTCACGAGCTCAATGCCCGGCGAGGGAAAATCGACGACCTCGCTCGCCATGGCCAAGCATTTTACTGCGCTTGGCTTGAAGGTGTTGCTTGTCGATGCGGATTTGCGGAATGCCTCGCTCCACATCAAGCTCGGGATCCAGGAAGGAATCGGTCTCAGCGATTATTTGTCGGGAAACTGCTCACCCCCCGAAGCCTTCCGGAAGACCGATTTCGCGAACCTCGCGTTCATGGCGTCCGGCAGCGTCTTCCCGCATGCCGGCGACTTGCTCGCCAGCCCTCGCCTCATGTCGCTTCTCTCCATTGGACTTGAGGTCTTCGATCTGATCGTCATCGACGGGCCGCCCGTCATGGGTCTCGCCGACGCGCCAATTCTAGCGAATGCGACTGCCGGAACGATATTTGTAGTTGGTGCGGGTCAAGGCCGTCGGGCCGTCGTCCGCGGCGCAATTCGACGGCTGCGAATGTCTCGGGCGACGGTCATCGGCTCTGTCTTGACCAAATTTGACGCGCGGGCGTCCGGATACGGTCGGGAATACGGCTCGAGCTATGGTGACGGCTACGGCGCGAGCCCGCGGCGCAACGCCCCTTCCTTCAGTGCTCCCGATAAACATCATCCTCAAATCGCAGCTCGACAAGAGAACATGTAATGCAGGACCTAACTGCATTGAGAGTTGCCATAGACATTCTGCAAGTACCGTCTCGCATGCACGCGACGCGGTCAAAGCCGTTACCCGACGGTGTCGGGCTTCTCCTCTTTGTTGCGGCCGGCGATGAAGGGGTGACGACGAACGCAGCTCGAACGACAGGGAGATCTCCAGAATTTCTGCTCGAAGCGGCACAATTTTTTATCGAGCAAATTCTGCTGTCGCCGGCTTCCGACAGCTATCGCATTCTCGGGGCTGACCGGACCGCGACCTCAATCGAGCTGAGGCGAAACATGGCTCTGCTGCTGAAAATCCTGCATCCGGATCATTATCAAAACGTTCAGCGCTCGATATTTGCAGGACGCGTTACCGAGGCCTGGAACAATCTGAAGACCCTCGAGCGCCGCAGCACTTACGACGCGGGTCGCCACGCGTACGCCGCGGAGGAACCCTCCCGATTATCGGCGAACCGAGCGTCACAATGGCCTCAGGCCGTTGTTCGGCATTCTCAAGCGAACTCTCGCACCGCTAGGAGGCGTAGACCGCTGCGGCATGCATTGTTAGATTTCCTAGCTCACTTCAGGACCTGAACCCCTTCAACGTCCAACCAGTGAATGTCCGGTTCATTGAGAAAGGTCCCGGATGTTTGAAGACGGAGCGGCTTGAAACATCAAATGGCCAGGCGCTTCCTCATGCTTTCGTCAGGGATGGCGCTTGTTTGGCTGGTCGCCTCCAAAAGTTTTGTCGCTTATTTGGCTATCACGGCACCGGACAAGGCGCTGCGGATAAGCTCCAGCAATCCGACGGCGCTTCTGAATTTAGCCGACCAAGCTCTCGCTCCGAGCGGCGCTGCCGATGCGGCGAGCACCGAGCAAGCGGGCGTCCTTGACGGCCGATCAAAAGCCGCCGCCGGTTCTTCGCGGCCTTCGGATCAACAAGTCGCCGCGTGGGTCCAGACGGCGCTCGCGAACGAGCCGTTCAACGCTCGTGCCTATCGAATTCTGGGCGAAATTGCAGACCGCTCGGGCGACCTGCGTTCGGCGTCCAAACTGATGAGCGCGGCGGCCCGCCATTCTCTCCACGAGAGTAAGGCCGCCTACTGGCTGATGCTCAAAGCCTACGAACAGAGGGATTTCCGGACGGCCACTTACTACGCAGACGTCCTACTCCGGACGCAAGAGCAAGCTAACGATCACATCGTACCGCTTCTCGCAAAGATTGCCGAAGACAAAGACGGCACGAGCGAGGTCAAAGCGTTGCTGAGAACGAACCCGCCTTGGCGCAGGCAATTCTTTGCCGCGCTTCTCAATAGCGTCACGCACGCGCGCACGCCGCTTGATCTTCTGCTCAGCCTACAGGACAGCCCCAATCCACCGACCACGGTGGAGTTGCGGACTTATCTCGATTTTCTTATCGACCATCAATTCTACGACCTTGCCTATAGCGCGTGGTTGCAGTTTCTCTCGGCAGATGACCTGCAACGGGTCGGCTTTCTGTTTAACGGTAGCTTCGAGAGCATGCCTTCAGGCTTGCCGTTCGATTGGGTTATCACGCCGGGTTATGGCGTGACGGTCGACATTGCCGAGAGACCTCCGCTGACCGAATTCGATACCGTGGCCGACCGCACATCGGAGAAAAGAAACGAGCGCGCTCTGTTCATTGAGTTCGGTTATGGACGCGCCGAATTTCCACCCGTGTGGCAACTCCTGATGCTCGCTCCCGGCGACTATAAGCTGAGCGGCCAGTACCAAGGACAACTGCAGGGGCGTCGCGGATTGATTTGGCGCACCGATTGTGCGGATAACGGCTCTCAACTCGGCCAAAGCGATATGCTGCTGGGCGTCGCTCCGGGTTGGAAGAATTTTGAATTCGATTTCAATGTCCCGAAAACCGGATGTCGCGCGCAAAAACTTCAGCTCATCCTGGACGCGCGCTCGGCGTCAGAGCAGATCATCTCAGGTTCAATCTGGATCGATGATCTTAAGATCGTGAGAAAGAAGCCTTGATTCAGGGGCCAATCGCACGAGCGTCTTTGAAATCGACTTGACCTGACGCACTGCGGGTATTCGGAATGTTGTCGTTATTACCGTTTGATCCGGCGGCACAGGGCGATGGTCCGCCGTGGATCAAGAGCGCTGAACCGGACTCAACAGTGAAATGGCAGCCGTCGCCAAATAAGACCTGGGCTTGACCGTTTGGCTTGGCGAATATGGTATCGCCTACCTTAAGTTCGTCGTGGCCGGTAACCGGCGTGAAGCCGGATCCGTGATTGACGAAGACTTCTCCCCGCGCGAACGTGATGTTTTCCGCCCTGAGCGATGACGCAACAAAAAGCGTGGCGGTGGATGCGCCGATCAACAGCGCCAAGTGACTCCGTGCCATTGCAACCCCGCGTATCGACCAAAGCGAATCAATTGATCAAAAGATAACATTCGCTAGTTGAGCGCAGTTGTCTGCACAATGACGATTAGCGCGTTGCCCACAGCGGCCGGCTATTCCTCCGTGTTGCCCACAGCCACTGCCGATTTGTCCACAGGCGCGCGCAGTCATTGCACGGAAGAAGCTGGTGCCGGCTGACGAAAGATCTTGATTTAGGCCGCCTCACCGGACGCAAGATAATTCCGGTATGTGCTTTCCAGACCCTGTTCAAAACTGATCTGCGGCCGCCAGCCGAGGGCCTTGAGCTTAGACCCGTCCATCAGCTTTTGCGGGGTTCCGTCCGGTTTGGACACGTCCTGCACAATCTCGCCGTCGAAGCCGACGACCTTGCATATGACTCTCGCGAGGTCGGCGATTGAAATGTCTTCGCCCGATCCAACGTTGATGTGCTCGTCTTCGGAATAGAATTTCAAAATGTGCACCAGCGCGCCGGCGCAATCGTCCACGTGTAGAAACTCGCGGCGCGGCTTGCCCGAGCCCCAGATAACGAGAGACTTTGCTCCCGACATCTTCGCCTCGTGCGTCTTGCGTATGAGGGCCGGAATTACGTGGCTCGTATTGAGATCGTAATTGTCGCCCGGCCCATAAAGGTTGGTCGGCATGGCCGAAACGAAATCGCAACCGAATTGGCGACGATAGGCTTGACCGAGCTTGATGCCCGCGATCTTTGCGATCGCATACCACTCGTTCGTCGGCTCAAGTGAGCCGGTGAGAAGCGCCGCTTCGACGATCGGCTGATCGGCGAACTTCGGATAGATGCAAGACGATCCGAGAAAAAGCGCCCGTTCGACGCCGTGATCTGCGGCGCTCTTCGTCACGTTCGCTGCGATCATCAGGTTGTCATACAGAAAATCCGCGGGATAGGAGTCATTGGCCAAAATGCCTCCGACCTTAGCGGCGGCGAGCACGACGACCTCCGGGCGTTCGCGTTTGAAGAACGCGCTCACGCCAGATGGATCCCTAAGATCCAGTTCGCTTCGCGGAGACGTTAGAATCTCACAGTGCTCATCCTGCAATCGCCGCGCGATTGCGGAGCCCACCATGCCGCGATGTCCGGCAAGGAAAATCCTTTTTCCCCGGAGATCGTAGCGGTATGCGGATCCGACCGCAGGCAAGCTTTCGTCTATGACTGCCATGGTTTTCGGCCTGCTTCAGCTTGCGGTGCGATCTTTGCGCCACGTTTCTCTGGCGACCGCTTTCATATCGCTCTCAACCATCTCGGAGACAAGCTGCTTGAAATCCGTCTTATGATGCCAGCCGAGCTTTTGGCGCGCCTTTGACGGATCACCCTGCAGCTCCTCCACTTCGGTCGGCCGGTAGTAACGCTGATCGATGCGCACGAGGTCCTTACCGGATTTCTCGTCCACGCCGATTTCGTCTTTTCCGGAGCCTTGCCACTTGATCCGGCGGCCGACTTTTTCAAACGCCAGTTCGACGAACTCGCGAACGGAATGCATCTCGCCGGTTGCGATGACGTAGTCGTCGGGTTCCGGCTGCTGCAAAATGAGCCACATCGCCTCGACGAAGTCTCGCGCGTGGCCCCAATCGCGCTTGGCGTTCAAATTGCCGAGAAACAAGCGCTCTTGGAGCCCGAGCTCGATCCCAGCAATCGCTCGGGTAATTTTTCGCGTCACGAACGTTTCGCCGCGCGTCGGCCCTTCGTGATTGAATAATATGCCGTTGGATGCGTGGAAGCCATAGGCCTCGCGATAGTTGACCGTGATCCAATAGCCGTAGAGCTTGGCCGCCGCGTATGGAGAACGCGGATAAAACGGCGTCGTTTCCCGCTGGGGTTTCTCTTGGACCTTGCCGTAAAGTTCCGATGTCGACGCTTGGTAGAAGCGGACTTTGTCGCCTAGTCCCAAGATACGAATGGCTTCGAGAATCCGCAGCGGGCCGAGCCCGTCGGAATTTGCCGTATACTCCGGCGTCTCAAAGCTCACCGCCACGTGGCTTTGCGCCGCGAGATTATAGATCTCCGTCGGACCTATCTCCTGGATGAGACGAATGAGGTTGGTCGCGTCGGTCAGATCCCCATAATGAAGAAAAAACCGCGTCTGTTCCTCGTGGGGGTCCAAATAGAGATCGTCAATTCGTTCAGTGTTGAACGATGACGAGCGTCTCTTTACGCCGTGAACCGTGTAGCCCTTATCGAGAAGAAGCCGCGCGAGGTAAGCGCCGTCTTGACCCGTCACCCCGGTGATCAGTGCACAACGTTCCGTCACTTTTGGTTTCCCTCCCGCGGTCACTCAGACGACACGGCGGCCTGCGCCGCGGCCCCCTCGACATTCTTCTGATTTGACGTTTTCCCAGTCAATGGCGACGCGCCGCAACCGCAACGCTCAGGCCATTAAGTCCCACACTTCTGGGGGAAGCGGAATTAGAAAGCCCGAGTTGGCTACTCGGACCCCGTGATTTCACTGAATCTTATTCACGTCCAACCGCCCCAAGGCGTTGGGATGTTGCCATGGCAACAAGAGAGCCTGCTCAGAGTGAGACGATGAGTTGCCCTTACCCAAAAACAAAGCTGCGGGAGCAAGCCCCCGCAGCAACTGTTCGTCCGAGGAACAACTTCGAACTCTGGGGGGCAGCCCCCAACCTAAGGCGTCGGAGGAGGAAGCTGGAAGTAATAGTGTGATGAGAGAACGACGACGGCTGCAAGTATGAGCATCAGGTAAGGAAGAAAACCGGCTCGCCGTTCGCCCAAATCCTGGCTCTCGAGATCCAGGTCTTCCAGCATGTGGGCCGGGAATTTGCCGCCATCCTGTACGTAGTGCCGGAAGAGGAACACGGGGATGATCAGGGCCGCGAAAATTAGCCCGTACCAAAGTGCATTCGGATTGCCCCACACCTTGGCGCCTGCTCCCATGAGTGCAAGGTTCACGAAGCCGAGGATCGCGCCGACCGCGACCAGCCAATTCGGAGCCCGGTAGGGACGTGGGATATTCGGACTATCGATCCGGTGGATCCATGTCGACTGCAAGTTCAGGAAGATGAAGATCATATAGCCGACGTTTGAGATCGACAGGATCAAATAGTAGGCGGTGGCGTCCGAGGCTGCAAATGTCAGCAGGCCGAGATTGAAGACCAGGTCCGTCCACATGGCCCGCGTCGGCGCACCATGCTCATTGACGTGCCCGAGGTATTTCGGGAGCCAGCCATCGACGCCTCCCTGATAGAGCGTTCGCGAAGAACCTGCCATCGCCATCATGATCGCGAGGATCAAGGCGAGGATCATCATCATCTCGAGGAGATGGACGACGATCGCATTGTTCCCGCCTACCATGTCGCCCATGGCCGCTGCGACGCCAGTTCCGTCGACAATGCCGGGCTGGGTCATGCCTTCAAGTCCGAGATGCCCTTGGAATGCGGCCGCGACCAGCGAGTAGACCACCACGCAGAGGAAGCCCGCCGCGATGATCGCCTTCTTTGTATCAGAAGCGGGGTTTTTGAATTCGCGGGTATAGCAAACGGCCGTTTCGAATGCGTAGCTCGACCAGCCTGCAATAAACAGTGCGCCGAGGAAATACGTCCATCCAGCATTGTCCCAGGCGCCGTTCGGTGGCACCAGCGGCGTGAAGTTCGCGTATTCGACGTTGCCGGTGAGAAATGGCACGATGCCGACGATCAGCATCGGCACGATTACCAGCAGTCCGATCCTCATCTGGATGCGAGCGGTGCCGAGAATACCGCGATGCTGAATGGCAAATGCCACGAGCATCAAGGCGGCGCCAATGAAGAACGTTGCTCCGATCTCGATCTTCGCCAAACCAAAGAACGAGAAATCCAAAAGCTTGAATGAGCGGATGAACGGCGTCGCGTCTGCGGTCAGCGCCGTGATTGCAACGTTCGCGGCGTCCGCGCCGGACTTGCCGGCAATCGCCGCTGCATGCGACGCGTCTTGTAACCAAGCCAACACTTGCGGCGAATCCGCTGAAAACGTCGGAAGTGGAGCGATCGCATTGAGAATGTATCCAGCGGCGACGGCGCAGCCGAGCGACAGCACCGGCGTCCAGGCAAACCAATTGCACCAAACGGAAAGCGGCGCGATGAGTTTGCTGTAGCGCAGCCATGCGGCGGCGCCGTAAACAGCCGCTCCGCCCGACTTGTTTGCAAACAGACCAGCGATTTCGGCGTAGCTGTAGGATTGGATCAGTCCCATCACGACCGAGATCATCCACACGAGGAAGGCGAGCTTGCCTGCCGTCGCCCCCATCCCACCGATCGAGATCAAAACGAGTGCGGGAACGCCACTGGCGATCCAAAAAGCACCCTTCCAGTCGAGCGTTCGATGCAAACCGTGGGAGTCGGCGCGCGCGGCGCCCACATCCACGTCTCGTGTTGGTGTCACCACGGTCATGCGAAAAATCTCCCCTACAGATTCCTGATGCCTGCCCTGTCAAAACATCGCGCGACATATTCACAAAGATGCATTTCATGCAAGTATTTTGCATCGGCTGCATCTTGAAATTTTCGATATTCTGTTTGTTTTGCAGTAGCGAAGAGCAATAAATAGGCACTTATTGCACGTGCGTTGGCGACCGCGGCCGTGTTTGCTTTCGAGCCGACCCGCTTTAATGGATAATCCGAGAACTCAAAAAAGAGCGACGAATGACAAAAGAAAAGGTCGGCCTCAAAGCGCGGCCCACAACGCGAAAGTCGTCTGCCGAGAAGGCTGCCGTCAACGAGCTCAACAATCGCCACGACTTGGCGCATGTTCCGCTGGAGCAACGGATAGGCGCCGTCATCAAGCGCCGAAGGCTCGAGTCAAATCTCACACTCTCCGATCTCAGCACCGGCGCGGGACTTTCGAGCGCGATGCTCAGTCGAATTGAAAACGGCATGGCGACCGCAAGTCTCGATGCTCTCGAGCGTTTGTGCGCCGCCGTCGGCATTGGGCTGTCGGACCTTTTCAAGGAAACAGAGACCAAGCAGGGCAGCGCGCAGCTCGTGAAGCGCACCGAACAGATGGAAGTCGTTCGCGTCGGCACCAAGTTTGGCCACACATATCGCCTTCTCTCCTACGACCGGGGACCGCGAAAGCTGTTCGAGCCGTTCTTCATCGAGATGGACAAGAAGAGCGAGACCTATCCCCGCTTCGCCCACCCTGGTACCGAGTTCATCTACATGCTTCAGGGGCGAATGGAGTATCGCTTCGGCGAGCACACATATCTGATCGAACCGGGCGATGCGTTCACCTTCTCGGGAGACGTCGTGCACGGACCGGAGAAGCTTCTCGACGACCGGATCAAGTTTCTCGCGATCATCTTTTACGGCGAATAGACCGTTCAGTCTCGCCGGCAACGCCGCCCTGTCGTGGACCAGGGCGGCGTCACACACCCGCTGACGAACGCTTCAGAATCCCGGCGATCCCGGGATCCAATTCGTTCCCGCCAGCGGCACTCTCGCCATAGCGGCAGCTTCCATGGTGAGAGCGACGAGGTCTTCCGGTTCGAGGTTATGGAGGTGGTTCTTGCCGCAGGCGCGCGCCAGCGTTTGTGCCTCCAGCGTCAGAACCTTCAGGTAGTTCGCCAACCTGCGGCCGGCAGCGACAGGATCGAGCCTCTCCATCAGCTCCGGCGTCTGCGTGGTGATGCCGGCCGGGTCCTTGCCCTCGTGCCAATCGTCGTAGCAACCGGCCGTGGTGCCGAGCTTGTTGTATTCGGCTTCCCAGCGAGGATCATTGTCGCCAAGGGCGACGAGCGCGGCGGTTCCGATCCCGACGGCATCGGCTCCGAGTGCAAGGGCCTTCGCGACATCTCCGCCATTGCGGATTCCGCCGGATACGATGAGCTGCACCTTGCGATGCATGCCAAGGTCCTGAAGCGCTTGCACGGCTGGGCGAATGGCCGAGAGCAGCGGAATGCCCACATGCTCGATGAAGACTTCCTGCGTCGCCGCCGTTCCGCCTTGCATGCCATCAAGGACGATCGCGTCGGCGCCCGACTTCACCGCCAGCTGGACATCGAAGTAAGGCCGGCTGGCGCCGATCTTCAAATAGATCGGCTTTTCCCAGTCCGTGATTTCGCGCAGCTCGTTGATTTTGACTTCCAGGTCGTCGGCGCCCGTCCAATCCGGATGGCGGCACGCAGAGCGCTGATCGATGCCCTTCGGCAGCTGACGCATTTGCGCGACCCGGTCTGAGATCTTCTGGCCGAGCAACATGCCGCCGCCGCCGGGCTTGGCTCCCTGACCGATCACGATTTCGATCGCATCGGCACGGCGAAGATCGTCGGGATTCATGCCGTAACGCGACGGCAGATATTGATAGACGAGATATTTCGATTGGCCGCGCTCTTCCGGCGTCATGCCGCCATCGCCCGTCGTGGTCGACGTGCCCGCAAGACTCGCACCTCGGCCCAAAGCTTCTTTGGCGTTTGCCGAGAGCGAACCAAAGCTCATGCCCGAGATCGTAACCGGAATAGAAAGCTTGAGAGGCTTCGTTGCAAATCGCGAACCGATGACGACTTCGGTGCCGCATTTTTCGCGATACCCTTCTAGCGGGTAACGAGACATGGATGCGCCGAGCAACAGAAGATCGTCGAAGTTCGGCATGCGGCGTTTCGAGCCGCCGCCACGAATATCGTAGATGCCGGTCGCCGCCGCACGCCGGATTTCGGCGAGCATCGCGTCGTCGAATGTCGCCGACTTACGAGGCGGCGTTCCGAGCCAGTTTCTCTGGTGCTCTGTCATTAGTACGCTCCGGCATTATCGATATTGAAGTTGTAGAGCTTCCGCGCCGAGCCATAGCGGCGGAATTCGGAGACATCGACCTTGTGGATTTCTCCTGCTGCCTTCAACAGTTCTCCAAGCTCCGCCTTGTGCTCGTCGCGCATCTCTTTCTCGATGCAATCGGCACCCAAGCTGGTGACCGGTCCGCGAACGTAGATGTGCGCTTCGTAAATCGAATCGCCGAGGGCCTCGCCGGCTTCTCCGAATACGACCAACCGGCCATTCTGACCCATGAACGCGGAGAGATGGCCGATATCGCCTTTGACGATGATATCGATGCCCTTCATCGATATTCCGCATCTTGCCGACGCGTTTCCTTCGACGAGCAGGAGCCCGCCTCTACCGGTCGCACCGGCGCTTTGACTGGCATCGCCTTTGACGTGGATACGTCCGGACATCATGTTTTCACCGACGCCCTGTCCGGCGCTGCCGTCTATCACGATGTTGGCGTACTTGTTCATGCCGCCGCAGAAGTAGCCGACATTGCCGGCTACGTTCACCGTGATGGGCGCATCGATGCCGACCGCAATCGAATGCTCGCCGCCGGGATTGGCGATGGACCAAAGGGTTTCGTTGGTGTCGGTACCGAGCTTATGCAGCGCGGCGTTCAACTCGCGCACCGAGGTTTCTGCTAGATCGACGTTCGGCATCAAGCGTGCTCCCAGAAATAGACCGTTGCGGGTTTTGGCTCCCACACGCGCGCGGTCTTGATGCCGGGCAGGCACGTGAGAGTTTTGTATTCGGAACCGAATGCGACGTACTCGTCCGTTTCGGCCATGACGGCCGGCTTGCACGCGATCGGATCTCTGAGGACACCGAAGCCCGTTTCCGTGCCGACGACGAATGTGAAGAAACCGTCGAGATCATCGAGGCTCGATTTCAGCGCTTCGCTGAGCGTCTGGCCGCTCTTCATCTGTCGCGTCAGATAACCGGCGGCGACCTCGGTGTCGTTCTCGGTACGAATTTTTATACCTTCCCGCCGCAACTCGCGCCGGAGCGAAGCGTGATTGGAGAGAGATCCATTGTGGACCAAGCATTGATCGGTGGCTGTCGAGAACGGATGCGCGCCGTTGGTCGTAACGGCAGACTCCGTCGCCATACGCGTATGCGAGATGCCGTGCGTACCGCTCATCTTTGCGATGTCGAATTCTCGGGCGACGTCGTCGGGAAAACCGACTTCCTTGTAAATCTCAAGCCGCTGACCTTCGCTCATGATCGTGACATCCGGCAGATTCTTTGCCAGCCACGCCTCGGCACGAGGAACGTCTTCAGTTTTCATCGTGATGACCGCGTGCGAGTGGCGCACGCTGACCTGGCCGCCGCCGATCGCCTCCACCAGCTGCTTGGCGGCGCGCGCAATGTCGACTTCCGCAGTGCTACCTGCGATCGTCATTTTGATTTGACCGGCCGCGCTGTGTCCGTAGATGGCAAACCCCGCCGAGTCCGGGCCCCGGCTGCAAAGCGTCGAAGTCATCTTCGCGAGAAGCTCGCCGAGCCGCGGCTCGAGTTTCGGATCCTTGATGAAAAGGCCCGCAATTCCACACATATCTTTGTCTCCAACTCAGCGTGGTTGTTCAGAAGAAGCTCACGTAGCATTTCGTCTCCCAGTCGGAGACGTGGCGGTGGTAGTCGATCCATTCATCGCGCTTGTGAGAGACGAACTCGTCGATGAAATCGGCTCCCAGCGCGGACCTGAAGAAGTCGCTTTGCTCGAGCGCGGTAATGGCTTCGCCAAGCGACTGCGGCAGCACGTCGATCTTGCGATCCGCAATCTCGCGTGGCGTCAGCGCATAGAAGTTGATGTTGTGCGGCGGTCCCGGATGGAGGTTGCGATCAATCCCGTCGAGGCCAGCCGCAATCAACGCCGCCTGCGCAAGATACGGGTTCATGCCGGAATCGCCGACACGCAGCTCGATGCGTCCGTAAGGAATGCGCACCATGGCCGTGCGATTATTGTCGCCGTACGCAACGAAGACCGGCGCCCAGGTGGTACCCGACGCCGTTCGCCCGACGACGAGGCGCTTGTATGAGTTGACCGACGGCGCGAGCAAGGCCGTGAGAGCCTTCGCGTGCGCCAGAATTCCCGCCGTGAATGAATAGGCGAGCTTCGAAAGGCCCATGCCGCTCGAGTCGGACTTGTCGTGAAAAAGGTTACTTCCCTCTGCGTCGGCGAGCGAACAGTGAATGTGCATGCCGTTGCCGGTCATGGAGCTCTTGGGCTTCGGCATGAAAGAGCAGATAGCTCCGAGCTCATGCGCAATCTCGGCGGCCGCCATCTTGAACAAGATGATATTGTCGGCGGACGTCATGGCGTCGTCGTATTTGAAGTTGATTTCGTATTGGCCGTTCGCGTCCTCGTGATCGATTTGATAAACATCGATCCCCAGCGCCTGCAGGCTTTCCGTCACCCGCTCGAGGAAAACCCGGACTCGGGATAGCCCCCGATAATCGTACGCGGGCTTCTGCAGACAGTCGGTATCATCGAGCGGACAGACCGATCCATCGGCAGTGCGTTGCAATAGGCTGAACTCGGGTTCGATGCCCGTGTTGAGAACCCAGCCGCGTTCGCTCAATCGCGACGTCTGAGCCTTCAGAATGTTGCGCGTATCGATCGGATGCGGTTTGCCATCGACCGTGCCCGTGCCCATCAGGCGCGCGTAGCCCGGAGCCCACGGCAAGAGCTTAAGCGTCGACAGATCTCCGACGAGCATGTATTCGGATTCATGCGGCTCGAGGCGAAGACCGTGAACACCTCCCCCCGCAAATCCCACTCCGTCCGTCAGAATATCTTCCAAATGATCGACCGGCACGGATTTGCTCTTGGCGACACCGTGAATGTCGACAAATTGCGCAAGGACGTAGCGGACATGATTTTGCGCGAGGAATTGCTTCGCTTTGTGAAGGTCGAGTTGATCTGGCGTGGCCTGTTGGCTAGGCGTCAGTCGCCAATTCCAGTGGTCGAGTGAGTTCATGGAGAACCTCGGACGTTTGGAGCCGCGCTTATGCGCTGTGCGTTTCTTCCCGGCCTCAGCGCATACAATCAACTTGCACGTAGTGCAACTTATTTGTACAACGATAAACATCAGATGCGTGGGAACTTCGCGCAAAGATCAGGGCCGCCACACACCATGAATGACGAAATACCAAGCTCCGCCCCAAGCTCCGGCGGCATACGTGCGTTGGATCTCGCCCGCTCAAACCAGACGGCAGGCAGCCTCAAATTCAAGTCCTATTGGTGGGAAGCGGCGCCACGCCCGCTGGATGTGCGAAATCAATCTCTCCCGGCACGCGCTGATGTCGTGATTGTCGGCTCGGGCTTTACGGGTCTCTCCGCGGCTTTGACACTTCTCAAGCGGGGCCGCTCAGTCATCGTCTTGGATGCCGGCGTGCCGGGAATGGGCGCGAGCACCCGCAATGGCGGCCAAGTCGGAAGCGGCAATCAAAAATTTCGCGTCGCAAAACTCATCGCGCTGCGCGGCCGACGGAAGGCGGAGGAGCTTCTGCGTGATGGCACGCGCATGCTCGACTATATCGAGCATCTGATCGCCAGCGAGAACATCGATTGCGCCTTCTCCCGTTGCGGCCGCTTTCGCGGCGCGATGCAGCCCGAGCACTACGAAGCCATGGCGCGCGACATGGAGGATCTCCGCGATATAGCCGGCGTCGAGAGCTTCATGGTGCCGAAATCAGAGCAGCACAGCGAGATCGGCTCCGACGTTTTCTTCGGCGGTTCCGTCCTTCCGAACGATGCCTCGCTGCATCCAGGCCGCTACCACGCGGGATTGATGGAAAGGATCACGGCGCTCGGCGGCGAAATCATCGGCAACGCGGCTGTCAACGGCATCACGCACGATTACGACGGCTTCAAAATCCGCACCGCTATCGATGATCTGACGTGCCGCGAAGTCATCGTGGCGACCAACGGATATAGCGGCAACGTCGTTCCCGAGCTCGGCCGGCGTATCGTCCCGATCGGTTCCGCGATCATCGCCACGGAGGAAATTCCGGAAGCGCTCTTTTCGACCTTGATGCCGAAGCTTCGCGTCTACGGGAATACCAATCGCATATTCTACTATTATCGCGCGGCGCCCGGAGAACGGCGAGTCGTTTGGGGAGGCCGGGTCGGCAGGCTCGCGTCCGAAACATCTGCGGCCGCATATCGCCACCTGGCGCGAGACATGCTGCATGTGTTTCCCGCGCTTCGCGACACGGCCGTGACGCACGCGTGGACCGGCCAGATCGGATACACCTACGATGAAGTTCCGCACATCGGCTGCACGGCTGGCGGCGTTCACTTCGCCCTCGGATATTGCGGGACGGGCGTATCGCGCGCCACGTACTTCGGCCACAAGATCGCGCTCAAGCTTCTCCAAGATCCGGAAGGCAAGACCGCCTTCGACGATCTCGGTTTCCCAAGCTTCCCCTTCCATCCGATTGCCAAGCGAGCCGTGCCCGTCGTCGAGACCTGGTATCGAATTCGCGACGCTGTGAACAAATAAACCTTGAAAGGAGCGATATGACGAAAACCGCCAACAAAAATCAGCGGCTCAACGTTTCATCCGGCGGCGCGTACGAATCCGTCTTCGGATATTCGCGCGCCGTGCGCGTGGGCGACGACGTGCACGTTTCTGGAACGTGCGCGCCCGCCGGCAATGAGAAGAGCGACGTTTACACACAAACGCGCGCGGCGCTTGCGATCATCGAAAAAGCGCTCGCCGATGCCGGAGCGACGACGAGCCAGGTCGTGCGAACGGTCGTCTACCTTCGCGATATCAACGACGCCGAGGACGTTGCGAGAGCCCATCTCGAAACGTTCGATGCGATCAGGCCTGCGAGCACGCTCGTGCAAGTCACGTCCATGATGCGGCCCTGGCAAAAGGTTGAGATCGAGGCCTACGCCAAGATCGTCTGAGCAGAGCGCTGAGAAGCGCCTCCCCCGGATGCCAAGACGATTGGGCCGCAAGAAAAATGCGGCTCTATTTCTTAGCTTCCCCAGATGTCGTCCGAACCGCTCTCGACCCAGGCGTCCTCGGGCTTTGGAGCCGCAGCCGGCTGTCCGCGTTTGATGGCCTTCTTCAGATCATCAACAATATCGACATCGACGATGCCCTTGCCGCCTGACGCGTCACCCATCCGCCTGCGCATCTGCATGGTGAACTTCTCCGATCGGGCATAGACCTTGGCATCTTCGAAGTCAGAACAGGCATAGCGGATGTTCGACACCGACATAGCCATCATCGTTTCAGAGAGCGCCGCTTCATCCAGCCCGATGTTGGCGACATTGGCAGGACGGATCCCCATGCGAGTGCCCTGTTGCGCCGAGGCGAGCCCGGCGCCCAAGAATAGGATCAGCCAGCCCTTTTCCTGGCGGTCGTCGATCAAGGCCTCGATGCTTTCATAAGTGTGCTTCCGGCTCTGGTTCTCCTGACCGTCGGTCACAACGACCATGATCGCCTTCTCACCATTGCTGGCCGCGAGCTTGACGTCGATCTTGCCGATGCCCCGCCCGATCGCATCGAGCAGCGGCGTGCCTGAACGGGGCGCGAAGTCGGCGGCGGTGAGCTCCGCAGTATCGGCGATCTTGCCGTCGCGGATCGTGTCAATGGATTCGGTGTCGAAAATCACCAGCTCGAATTCGGCATCCTTCAGCGTCGCGTCTGCTTTGGAGTCCTTCAGGTATTTGTTGACGGCGGTGATCGTCGCTTCGCGGCAGCTCGACATCGAGCCGGAACGGTCGAGAACCATGACGATGGTAGTGTGGCCGGTCGCGTCGGTCTTGCTCGTTTCGGTCATGCGGGTATCCTTTCAGGTTTCCCAAACGTCCTTCTTGCCAAGCACCCGATGGATGGCTGCGAGCTTCGTTTCCGTGGCGCTAAGGCGCGCACGGAGGTCTTTGACGGCCACCTCTTCGTCGGCGCCAAGCAGAGCAGCGGGGTTCAGGTTCATTTCCTCGCAGGCGATCAGGAATTGGCGGAGCGTCATCTCGGTGCCGCCGCTTTCCAGCCGCGAGTATTGGCTGTTGGACAATTCCATCGCCTCGGCGATGGCCGTTTGTGTCAGCCCCGACAATCGTCTGGCATCACTTAAGCGCTCGCGGATCTCGGCGAGGCGCTCATCGACGGTTTTTGACTTCGAGTGCTTCGACATGGATTGCATGTGGCGCAAGGCGTCAATTGCGTCAAGTGCAATAGATCATTTTTTTTCGTTTTGGCCCCGTCATCGGCCGGAAGAGCGTGCAGTTCGATCGTTGCCGCGGATTTCTCGGGGCAAGTGATACGGACGGCCCTTCAACCGGAGCAACACATCTCCGAGATGCGCGATCAAAGCCGCAAACAGCCATCCGGCTATGATAGGCCAAGGCGCGGTTGCGAGCGCCGCTCGAAGCGCTAAGAGCAAAAAAATTCCCGGAATCATCAAGCCCAGAATCTCGTAGGAGTTCAGACCTTGGCCGGTGATCCGGTGATAGGCGATCATCGCGAAAACTTCGATCGCCATGAACCCGAAAATGATATCGACGATACTGCCGCCCGCGAACGACTGTTCCATGAGTTCCAGCATCAAAACGGCACCCCGAACCCGTTGAGTTTGACGATCTCGAAGTTAAGGAGAGCTGCGAAAGTCACCCACGCGAGGTACGGAACGAGAAGCAAGCTTGCTGCCTTCGAATACCGGGCGAAGATGATCATGGGCACGAAGATCGAGAACCAGAGGAAGCCGACTTCCACGATCGCCCAATCCGGCCGATGCAGCCGGAAAAAGAGAGCACTCCATAAGATGTTCAAAATTCCATTTATTGCGAAAAGCCCGATGACCCATTCACGGCTGGCATCCGTCGGCGCGTGTCTCCAGGCCGTGACGCCGGAGAGGGCCGCCGCCGCAAATATCACCGTCCACGCGGGGCCGAACGCCCAGTCCGGCGGCTGCCAATCCGGCTTTTTCAGGCCCTCGTACCACGGACCCAGATCGGTCATTGATGCCCCAAGTATCGCGACGACCATCGCGGCGGAAGCGGCGGCAAGAACGGGAAGCCAAAGGCTCGATTTCGTCACGGCGCGACGAGCCCCAGCAAGTGCGCCATATCTTTAAAGAAGATGCGGACGTGAGCCATCGGGTCTTTCCGCACCAGCTTTTTGTGCATGTAGGATTCCCACGTCAGCCGCTGCACGTCAGGGTCTCCGCACATTTTAACGAACCGCTCGCGACGGCCTTCGCTGCTGTACCAGAAGCGCTGCATGATACTGAGCACCCAGAAAACGCGGCCGTGATCGCGCATGAAATTTCTACGCGCGCTGGCGAGCGACCGCGCTTCGCCTGTTGTCAGGAATTGTTCGACCGCATCCGCAGCAAGACGGCCTCCCGTCATGGCATAAAAAATGCCTTCTCCGGACGCGGGCGCCACAACACCGGCAGCATCCCCCGCGAGAACGATATCCCGGCCGTTGTCCCACTTCTTGAGCGGGCGTAACGGTATCGGCGCACCTTCGCGGCGGATCGTTTCAGTTTCGCCCAAGCCCGTGCTTGCGCGCAGCGCGCCAACCGCCGAGCGCAAGGAAAATCCCTTATGCGCACTCCCCGTGCCGATGCTCGCCGTCTCTCCGTGCGGGAAGATCCATGCGTAGAAGTCCGGTGACAACGAACCCTGATAGTAGATGTCGCAACGTCGCCCATCGTAGTCGCGCGGCATCGACGATGGATTTCCCGACTGAGCGCCCGGCGGAATTCGGACGATCTCATGATATGCGAAGACATAAGGCACGCGCCCAGCGCCAGGAATGGCTTGCCGGGCAACCGCTGACAAGGCGCCGTCCGCACCGACGATGGAACGCGCGCGGACCGAGCGCTTTTCTTCCTCGCCGGTCGATGTCTTCTGGCGATACGTGACGATCGAGAAACCATCGGCATCGCGGCTCAACGAGTCGAATGTTCCCTCGACACGCCGAGCGCCAGCCAGTCTCGCGCGCTCTCGCAACCACTCATCGAACACGTCGCGATCGACCATTCCGACGTAACCGTTGCCTTCGATCGGCATCTCGACGCGCCGTGACTTCGGTGAAAAAATGCGCGCGCCACCGACCCGTGCGACGATGAGATGGCTCGGAATTTCGAACTCTTCGATCAACCTCGGCGGCACCGCACCGCCACACGGCTTGATGCGCCCGGCCCGGTCAAGAAGAAGAACGCTCCGGCCCGTGTTCGCGAGATCGTGGGCCGCTGTTGCCCCTGCAGGGCCGCCACCGACCACGACGGCATCAAACGTTTCAAGTTGCCCCATCGCGTTGCTACCCCTTGTTGGCTTGAGTACCTGCGAGTTCCGGCAATGAGCGCCATTGACGGTCTGAGGGTCGTTCGTTGTTTCGCATCAATCCGCGCGCCAAAACGGCAGATGCTACGAACAGCAATGATTCGAAGAAAAACGCTGCGGCATAGGCTGTGACAGCCGACGCCGTCAAAGCCCGCGCGAGATCGACCACGACGGTTCCCATGAATCCGCCGAGGCCGAATGCGATGGCTTGCGCTGCCCCCCAAACCCCCATGCGGACACCTTCCGTTTTGGCGCGTCCGCCTTTCGCGAGCGCCATCATCGATCCAATGGCTGCCACCGCGAATGCTCCGTTGGCAAACCCGAGAGCAAAGACGTTCATGGAAATCGGCCACGACGGGGCTTGGAATGAGGCGACCGATAAACCGAGCAAAGTTGCGCCCGATGCGAGGCATCCGACGATGCTCCAGGTACCGAGCCCACCTCTCCGCATTGCGCCGCTGCCGGCGACCCCGACGAGAAGCATCCCGGCGAAAACGCCGCCGTGCTGGACACCCGACAGCTGGGTAGATTCTCCCGGCGTAAATCCGAAAACCGACCCTACGAACGGCTCGAGTATCAAATCCTGGGCGCTGTAGGCGAGCATCGAGACGAAGACGAATATCGTGAACCGTCGCGCCTGCACGTCGGCCCAAACTTCGGACACCGCAGCTTTAAACCCGGAGAAATGCGACGACGATGGCGCATCGACCCGACCGCGGATCGCGGATGCTTCGCGCTCAACCTTCCACATGGCCACGCACGTAAGAAGTGTCGCCAGCGCGCCTACAACAGCAGCTATGGAGACGAGCCTCTCAGGCGAGTAAGGGTCCAGGAATTTTCCGGCCACAACCGCGGTTATCGCGATACCGCCAATCATCATCAGCCACACCATCGTGGCAGCGCCTGCTCGTTTGTCTTCGCCGGCGCGCTCCGCAAGCAGCGAGAGAAGCGAAGTTCCCGCCGCGCCGACGCCAAGTCCGATCATGATGAAGGCAAGAACAGCAACGACAATGCCGAGGATCGTGCTTTCGCCCATCAACGCGATTGACGCGGACGCAACGACGGCCCCGATAGCGAGCGTGACGACACCTCCGATAATCCACGGCGTTCGTCGCGTGCTGACGTCAGAACCGTGTCCCCAGACGGGTCTGAGAAATTGCACCGCGTAGTGCAATCCGACCAGCGCGCCCGGAAGCACCGCCGGTAATGCCAGTTCGACGACCATGATGCGGTTCATCGTCGATGTCGTAAGCACGACGATCGCGCCGATCGCCGCCTGCACGAGACCGAGGCGAAAAATTCCAAACCAGCCAAGTGGACGATCGATCATCCGGATCCTCCGTACAAATGACGGAGCGCGAACGCAGCAATCAACATGCCGCTGACGTAGAGACTAACGCCGGTCGCATTGTACCAAGGCGCGAGCTCCCGCGGCTTTTTCACGAGCCGCGTCATCAGGTAGAGCTGAATGATCAATGAAACTGCGATGGCTGCAGCATGGATCGGAGATCCCCATTCGACAAGCAGCCCGGCGACGACGACTTGCGGCGCGGCCATCATTGCGCACGCTACGAGCGCGGCTCGATCAGCCCCGAGTTGTACCGGAAGAGATGCGATCCCCAAACGCTTGTCGCCTTCGATCGACTTGAAGTCGTTGAGCGTCATAATTCCGTGCGCGCCAAAACTGTAGAGCAACGGAATGAGAAGCGCCTTCCAACCGGGAAGCATGCCGGCCATCACGGTCGCGCCGGTAATCCAAGGCAAGCCCTCGTAGCAGAGGGCAACGGCCGAATTACCCCACCAGCCGTTCTTTTTCAGCCGTGGCGGCGGAGCGCTGTATGCCCATGCCAATGCGAGCCCGATGATAGCAGCACCGAAGACCGCCAATCCCAGCGAGGCCGCTACGACGAGAGACACCGCCGTCCAGCACAATGCGAGAATGAAACCCCATTCGCCGGGCACGCGTCCCGAGGGGATAGGCCGATTGGGCTCGTTGATCGCGTCGACGTCGCGGTCGTACCAGTCGTTGACGATTTGACTCGTGGCGCAAACGAGCGGTCCGGTGAGCAGTGCGCCAACCACGACGAATGGCCATCGCCCTTCGAAGCCAATACCCGCAGATACGACCCCGCAACCGAAAGCCCACATTGGCGGAAACCACGTGATCGGCTTCATCAGCTCGACAATCGCGGAGATTGCCGGCAGGCGAAAATCCGTCACTTGTTCGGATCGCTTCATAGCGTCAATTTACATTGACACTCCACGTCAGACAAGTGCGCGGACAGATTATGTTTTGAGAAGTTAAATTCGTACGCCGCCGGTTCGCCGGCAAAGGTCAGCTCGCGTCGTCATCGACGTCGCTGATGCCATAGCGCCGGAGCTTGGAGTAAAGGCTCTGCCTGCTCAATCCGAGCATCTCGGCCGCCGACGCGCGATTGTCTTCAGTCAACTTCAACGCCGCCTCGATGCACAGCTTTTCGATCACATCGGCCGTTTCACGGACAAGCTCTTTGAGGGGGACCCGGCCGACCAACTCCGTCAGCTGCTCAACCGACCTTGGCAGCTCGCTTTTCGAGCGCGCTTTTGGAATTTCGTTCCGGCCGACGTTCCTGATGGTGAAGCCATAGCAGGGCGTATCGCCGGTCGGTACGGAAACCGCAGAAATTTCTACGTTTTCGTACGAGCCATATTCCCCTCGCAGGATCGTCGCAAAGTGACGGACCGAGCCATGATCGCGAATGTTCGTGACGAGTGCGTTGATGTCCACGCCCGGCCGGCCGACCCAGCGATCGATCAACTCGCCACGCACCTGCTCCTCGTTGGCGAGCTGAACGAGATCGAGAAACGCGGGATTGGCCGTCAAAATACGCCGATCGAGATCGGTGACCACAAAGCCGTCAGGAAGATTCTCGACGACGCTGTAGACTTTCGAGGTCGACTTCGGCGTCACGTCTCCAGCGACAACGGGAGATAGGCGAACGAGAATATGCGAGGACGTCTCTTGCCTGAAGAGCGATGCCGAAACGACGCATTCACGCTTGTTTTCGATCAGACGCGCGGTCACTTCATCGGCCCGGCCCGTCGCTTTCACGGAAGCGAGCTGCGCCTGTATCGCCTTCGCACTCTCGGCATCGAAAATCTCGAGGAACGCCTTTCCGGCGATCCGCTTGCTGTTTCGGTTCAAAAGCTGCGTGGCAGCCGGGTTCGCATCGACCAACCGCAAATTATTGGCCTCGACGATGAGAACTGGCTCGGATGCGATCTGGAACAGCACACGGTAGCGGGTCTCCGCATGCCTTAGCCGCGAATATTCGCGTTCCATCGATTGCTGCGCATCGACGAGGCGCTGCTGCAATGCCGCGACCGTCCGAAGATCGCGCCCCACGGCGACAAGGCGGCCATGCGGACCGATGTGGACAACGGAATAACGAATCGGAATGTCGCCGCGCTTCGACGGGTGATTGACTTGCCGCCACTCGATCGGTGCCTTTGTCGATGCGGCGCTACCCAGCAGCTCTTCGATCTTCGGACGGCTCTCAATGGTGACGGTTTCGATCCACGGTTCGCCGACCCACTTGGCGAAACCCTCTCCCGCGAGATCCTCGCTGCCGAAGGCCACGTCACGAATGATGCCCTTTCCGTCGACAATAAGCGCAATGTCGGACGAAGCTGCAATGAGCTTGGCCGCGCTCTCGGCGTCCAGATCACCGAGTGTTCTCTTCGGGGCTCGGAACACGATCCCTGCTTCTCGAGCGAACACGGCTTTATTCCTTGACCAGAATCTTTCGCACTTGCTGCGTCCTCAGTACCGCACTCAAGTTATGTCAAGCAAGTTGGAAAGCTGGAAACGGCCCTGCGCCCGTCTGGGGCCGTCGCATCCGCACCGATACACGTCACAAGTTGGGGATTTTCGAGAAAGAACCGGCCGCCGACCAGCATCCGCACGTCACGGTGAAGTGCCGACTTCCGCAATGCCAGAACAAGTGAGGATAGCGCGCTCTGAGTGGCATCCTTGCTGACCGATAACCCAATCACGTCAAAGGGCTCGCTGTGCGCGAAATTCAAAAGCTCGTCGGTCGAGTGGCAGATGCCTCCCGTCACGTGCCAGCCCGCACGACGAAAGAATTCCTGAACAATGAAGAGTCCGAATGTATGCTGGTCACCCGGCATGACTGCTAAGAATGCCCGCCGCTGCTGTGCGGGTATGATGTCGTCATCGCTTTCGGGAGCGAGGTCCCGGAGCAACTGTTGCAGCTTGGAAAGCGCGATGGTCACGTCCACGAAATCACACAAATCCCGCTTCCAAAGCTCTCCCAAATACCTCGCAGAAGGCGCGAAAAGCCAAAGCAGAACAATGTCTAACGGCACTTCCCGAGTGCGAACGGCTTGCACGAAGGATTTGGCCGCAAGAAGACTGTCAGACATCAGCAGCCTGACGAATTCCTCGACCTCGTCAATCGTGATCGACGGCGTATCCATGAGGTCGGCTTCGAGGCGCGCGCCATGCGTGCTATGGGCAAGCAAAAGACGCGGCACGATCTCGGACTCGATCGTCCGGTGCAGCACGGCCTGTTGAACATCCGAGAGCCCGGACGTGTCGGCTACACGCTCGACCCGGTTGAGCCGAATGTTCCAGTCGCCGATACTGCAATCATGCCAGTATCGCTTCAATTCCGTCAGGGGCCGAATGGTCGACATTGGCTTCCCTCCCACCGCGCTTAGAGCAAGCTCGTGCGCGACGCTTTTTATTTTCTAATCACCTCATGCGGTACGTTTGCACCCACCGCCCATTTTCTCACCCGCGTCAGTTAAATATAATTGACGATAATTCCGCGAGGCAAGGTAGACAATGAAAACCCGTCCGAAAAAAAATGTAAAGTATTTTTTACGTCCATTTTAGTTGACACTCCATTTTTGGAGACATACCCTCCTCCGCAGATCGTCGCTCTCATCGGCGATACCCACTGCGGGAGGGAGAGCCAAGTGGCTCAATCGCGGCACTCTCAAGGGTTCTCGTTATACAGCGCTGAAGAGCGACGCCTGCGCGATGCCTCGCGGTGGACATTGGTGCAAGGCATCCTCGCACCCCTGCAATTCCTGGTGTTTGCCGTCAGCCTTGGCTTGGTGCTTCGCTACCTGGCAACCGGCGACGGATATTCCGCAGCGACAGCATCGATTGTGCTGAAGACGCTGTTTCTCTACGCGATCATGATCACCGGCTCGATCTGGGAGCACGACGTTTTCGGACGCTATCTCTTCGCTCCGGCTTTCTTCTGGGAAGACGTCGTCAGTATGCTCGTCCTTGCGTTACACACGGCGTATCTCACGACGTTGTTTTTGAACGTCTTGGATCCGCGCGAGCAAATGCTGCTCGCCTTGGCGGCGTATGCGTCCTACCTCGTCAATGCCGCGCAATTCCTGTTGAAATTCCGCCGTGCACGTTTGACGGCGCCAAGGCCAGAGCCAACGCCAGAGCCCGAATTCCTCAATGCGATGGAGGGCTCATGACGACCGCCATCGATATTTCCCGCACCGATAAAAACGCCAAAGGCTGCAGCGACCGCCCGGTTCTGCGCCAGCGCGGACAACGCGAAGTCTTCTGCGGCCTCACCGGAATCGTCTGGCTGCACAGGAAAATCCAGGATGCGTTCTTTCTCGTTGTCGGGTCGAGGACCTGCGCGCACCTCATTCAATCGGCTGCCGGAGTCATGATTTTCGCCGAGCCGCGTTTCGCGACGGCGATCCTCGACGAGCGCGACCTTGCCGGATTGGCCGATGCGAACGACGAACTCGACCGCGTGGTCGGCCGCCTGCTTGAACGGCGCCCCGACATCAAGCTCCTCTTCCTTGTCGGATCATGCCCATCCGAGGTGATCAAGCTCGATCTCGCCCGCGCCGCGACGCGCCTTTCAAAAATTCACTCTCCCGACGTTCGCGTCCTGAACTACTCCGGCAGCGGCATAGAAACGACCTTCACACAAGGCGAAGATGCATGCCTCGCCGCGCTCGTTCCGGAATTGCCGCGGCCAGATCATTCGGCACCGCAATCGCTGCTGGTTGTGGGTGTTCTCGCTGACGTTGTTGAAGATCAGTTCCGCCGGCTCTTCGCGGATCTTGGCATTGGTCCCGTGCATTTCCTGCCGCCACGACGGGCGACGGATCTTCCGCCCGCCGGCAAAAACACGCTTGTTCTGCTGGCGCAGCCCTTTCTCGGCGAAACAGCCAAGGCACTCGAAGAACGAGGCGCGAAGCAGCTTCTCGCGATGTTCCCGCTTGGCGCCGAAGGAACAACAGAATGGCTGCGGGCGGCGGCGCGCGCTTGGAACGTGCCCGATGAGAAGTTCCAAACCATCGTCGGCCCGTGCGAACAACGAGCAGAGACCGCGCTCCGTCGGTATCGTGATCGGCTAGCCGGCAAGACGATTTTTTTCTTCCCCGATTCTCAGCTTGAGCTTCCTCTTGCGCGCTTCGTGTCGCGCGAGCTTTCGATGCGCCCAGCCGAGGTTGGAACTCCCTACCTGCATCAGCAGCACCTCGCCGAGGAGCTGGAGCTTCTGCCTTTCGAAACAATCCTCAGCGAAGGCCAGGACGTCGAGAAGCAACTCGATCGCTGCCGCGCGACACATCCCGATGTCGTCGTCTGCGGCCTCGGCCTTGCCAATCCGCTGGAAGCGGAAGGCCTGACGACCAAATGGTCGATCGAATTTCTCTTCACCCCGATTCAAGGTTACGAGCAGGCCGGCGACCTTGCCGAACTTTTCGCGCGCCCGCTCGTTCGCCGCTCCCGGCTGGAGGTCTAGCCAGGATGCAGCTGACCCTCTGGACATACGAAGGACCACCCCACGTCGGCGCGATGCGAGTAGCGACCGCCATGAAAGGCTCGCACTACATCCTTCATGCGCCGCAGGGAGACACCTACGCCGATCTGCTGTTCACGATGATCGAGCGGCGAAGCGAGCGGCCGCCGGTGACGTACACAACGTTCCAGGCCCGCGATCTCGGAAGCGACACGGCGAACCTTTTCAAGACTGCTGTCCGGGACGCCTATGACCGATTCAAGCCCGACATCGTGCTGGTAGGAGCTTCTTGCACGGCGGAACTGCTGCAGGATGATCCGGGCGGCCTTGCATTGGCTCTCGACTTGCCGGTGCCAGTCGTTCCCCTGGAGTTGCCCGCATATCAGAAGAAAGAAAACTGGGGCGCGGCCGAAACGCTCTATCGTGTTGTGCGCGCCTGCGCCGGACCGCACGCCCCACCGGCCGATTGGCAGCGGCCACCGCGCGACAGAACAATGCGTCCGCGCTGCAATCTTCTGGGGCCTACCGCGCTCGGATTCCGGCACCGCGATGACGTCGTGGAAGTGAAGCGGTTGCTCGGCGAGATCGGTATCGACGTGAACTGCGTCGCGCCGCTCGGCGCTACGCGCGATGACCTCTCGAGGCTCGGAGAGGCCGATTTCAACATCGCGCTCTATCCCGAGATCGCAGGCCCAACAGCACAATGGCTCGAGAAGACGTTCCGCCAGCCGTGCGTCAGGAAACCACCTATCGGCGTCTTGGCCACGCGCGAATTCATTGCCGAAGTGGCGCAGGTGGCAAAGGTCGACGCCAGCGCCTTCCTTGCTTCGGAAGCATGCCATTTGCCTTGGTATTCGCGCTCGGTCGACTCCAATTATCTGACCGGAAAACGCGTCTTCATCTTCGCCGACGCAACGCATGCGATCGCCGCCGCGCGCATATGTAAGGAAGAGCTGGGCTTCACCGTCGTCGGGCTCGGAACGTACAGCCGCGAATTCGGCCGCGAAGTCCGTGAAGCAGCCAAAGCCTACGACGTCGACGCGCTGATCACCGACGACTATCTCGAAGTCGAAGCGAAGGTGCAGGAGCTGCAGCCCGAACTCGTGCTTGGAACGCAGATGGAGCGCCATATCGCCAAACGCCTCGGCATTCCGAGCGCGGTGATATCTGCGCCCGTCCACGTGCAAGACTTCCCAGCGCGCTACTCACCGCAGATGGGGTTCGAGGGTGCCAACGTCATTTTCGACAGCTGGGTGCACCCGCTGATGATGGGCCTCGAAGAGCATCTGCTCTCGATGTTCCGCGAAGATTTTGAATTCAACGATGCTGCCGCGCCTTCGCACCTTGGGCCAACGGCGCTGACGAGCGCGGTCGAAGCATCCGCGCCGCCTCAAACCAAAGGCGAGACGAACTTCACGCCACAGATCGCTTGGGCGTCGGAGGCCGAAAACGAGCTTAAGAAGATACCTTTCTTCGTTCGTGGAAAAGCACGTCGGAATACGGAACGCTACGCCACCGAACGTGGCGTCGCGACGGTAACCCTAGAGACGCTTTACGATGCAAAAGCCCATTACGCCCGCTGACGCCAAGAGCGCAGTGCCGGTCAAGTTCGTCATCGTGACGCTCGATAGCCACTTGGCGAGCGCGGCAGAACGGGCGTTGCTGCAGCTTCGTCAAGCACTCCCCGGCCTAGATCTCCGCCTGCACGCCGCCGCTGAGTGGGGCGACAACCCAGATGCGCTCGCCCGCTGCCGCGCCGATATCGCAACGGCGGACTTCATCGTTTCCACGATGCTGTTCATGGAAGACCACATTCAAGCGGTGCTGCCGTCGCTTCAGGCGCGCCGCGACGATTGTGATGCAATCGTCGGCGGCATGTCGGCAGGCGAAGTTATCCGCTTGACTCGGCTCGGCCAGTTCCAAATGGACAAGCCGGAGCGAGGCGCCGTCGCCCTTCTGAAGCGTCTCAGGGGAGCAAAAAAGACCAATGCCACCGCCGGCGCTCAACAGGTGGCCATGCTTCGCCGCATTCCGAAAATATTGCGCTTCATCCCGGGCACGGCACAGGACGTGCGGTCCTATTTCCTGACGCTGCAATATTGTCTTGCCGGCACCGACGACAACATCGTCAATCTGGTGCGCTTTCTGATCGATCGCTACGCCGACGGTCCCCGCCGCGCCTTCCGCGGAACGTTGAAAGCTGAGCTGCCGTCCGAGCACCCCGACGTCGGCGTATATCATCCGCGTCTCGCGCGTCGTCTCTCCGATCGGGCCGACAAGCTGCCTCGCCCGGCTGGCGCTGTGAAAGGTACAGTCGGGCTCCTGGTGATGCGCTCGCAGGTTCTCGCAGGCGATACCGCGCATTACGATGGTGTGATCCACGCTCTGGAAGCACGCGGTCTCAGCGTCATCCCAGCTTTCGCTACGGGATTGGATGCGCGGCCCGCTATCGAAGCATTCTTCAAAAGCGATAACCGCGTTCGCGTCGACGCCGTCGTCTCCCTCACGGGGTTCTCGCTTGTCGGCGGACCGGCCTATAACGACAGCAAGGCAGCCGAGGAAGTTCTAAGCGACCTCGACGTTCCCTACATCGCAGCTCACGCTCTCGAATTCCAGACGCTCGAGCAATGGGGCGCATCCGAGCGCGGCCTCCATCCCGTGGAGGCGACGATGATGGTCGCCATTCCTGAGCTCGACGGCGCCACCGGTCCGACGGTCTTCGGCGGCCGCTCCGATGCTTCAGGAAAACCCTGCGAGGGTTGTCATCGCGCGTGCACGTTCTCCGTGACCGAGAACACCCGTAATATGCATGTCTGCATCGACCGCGCGGAAATGATCGCGGCGCGTGTCGCCAAGCTCGTGGCCCTCAGGAAGACCGCGCGAAAAGATCGCAAGATCGCCGTCGTCCTCTTCAACTTCCCGCCGAACAGCGGAGCGACGGGGACAGCCGCCTACCTCGCTGTCTACGAGTCACTATGGAATACGTTGCACGGCCTCGCGCGCGAAGGTTATTCCGTCGACGTGCCTGCGAGCCCCGACGCTTTGAGAGCAGCGATCCTCGGCGGCAATTCCAGCACATTCGGGATGCCAGCAAACGTCGTGGCGCGCGTTTCGACCGATAGTCAAGTGCGTCGCGAGCGGTGGCTGAACGAGATCGAGACACAATGGGGCCCGGCACCCGGCAAGCTCCAGGCCGATGGCCGATCGATCTTCGTACTCGGCGCTCAGTTCGGCAATGTGTTGGTCGGCGTTCAGCCGGCATTTGGATACGAAGGCGACCCGATGCGGCTTCTGTTCGAGAAGTCGTTCGCGCCGACACACGCCTTCTCGGCCTTCTACCGCTATCTGCGCGAAGACTTCGGAGCCCACGCATATTTGCATTTTGGTACACACGGCGCGCTCGAATTCATGCCGGGCAAACAGGCCGGAATGTCGGGCAGTTCCTGGCCGGACCGGCTCATTGGCGAGACTCCGAACTTCTATCTCTATGCCGCGAACAATCCGTCCGAAGGCTCCATCGCCAAGCGGCGCTCCGCAGCAACGTTGATCAGCTATCTCACGCCGCCGGTCGCGCAAGCCGGGCTCTATCGCGGGCTGATCGATCTCAAAGCGTCTCTCAATCGCTGGCGCGGTCTGCCCCCCGAAGCGGGTGACGAGAAAGCGCGCCTGTCGGAGCTCATCCAATCGCAGGCCGCGGGTCTCGATCTGGCGCCGGCCGAGCCGCTTTGGATTGGCGAAGCTGATCGCGAGGTCGCGACGCTCATAGATGGTGTTCTCGAACTCGAGCACACGCTCATTCCGCACGGACTGCATGTGGTGGGCTTGCCGCCATCGCCCGACGAGCGGGTGGGAATGCTGCTCGCCGTCGCCGATGCCTCTCATGGAGTGACGCCCGAGCGCTCAGCGATTGAGGCACTCGTGGCCGGTGCTAAACCCGAAGCGGTGGTCCACATCAGCGGATTGGCGCCCACGGACGCAAACTTGAATATATTCCGCGAACTCGCGAAGACCGATCGCCTGCTTTCCGAGGACCACGAAGTCTCGGCTATCGTGCACGCGCTCGACGGTCATTTCGTGAAGCCCGCGCCGGGCGGCGATCTGCTGCGAACGCCGCAAATTCTGCCGACCGGCCGCAACGTCCACGGCTTCGATCCGTTCCGTATCCCTAGCGCCTTCGCCGTCGCCGATGGCGCGCATCAAGCAGCCCGCTTACTCGCCCGGCACAAGGCAGAAACCAATGCCCTGCCGGAATCGATCGCAATCGTTCTTTGGGGTACCGACAATCTCAAGTCCGAAGGCGGCCCAATCGCGCAAGCGCTGGCCTTGATCGGCGCGAAGCCGCGCTTCGACGGGTATGGCCGCCTCACGGGCGCATCCTTGATCCCTCTATCCGAGCTAAAACGGCCACGGATCGACGTACTCATGACGTTATCCGGCATCTTCCGCGATTTGCTGCCGTTGCAGACGACGCTGTTGGCCGAAGCCGCGCTGCTCGCGGCCAGAGCCGATGAACCGGCCGATCAGAACTTCGTCCGCAAGCATTCGTTGACATATCAGCTGCAGCACGGATGCGATCTTGAAACAGCAGCACTCCGCGTCTTCAGCAATGCCGACGGCGCGTACGGATCGAACGTCAATCAACTGATCGACAGCGGACGCTGGGACGAGGAAGACGAACTCGCGGAAACCTACACACGCCGCAAATGCTTTGCTTACGGCTGCTCGGGCCGGCCGAACAACCAAGCCGCACTTCTGAAAAGCATGCTGGCGACTGTCGATCTCGCCTACCAAAATCTCGAATCCGTCGAGCTCGGCGTCACGACCGTCGATCATTATTTCGACAACCTCGGCGGCGTCAGCCGCGCCGTCAGACGCGCGAAGGGCAACACGATCCCGGTCTATATCGGAGACCAGACGTGCGGCGAGGGCCAGGTGCGCACGCTCTCCGAGCAGGTGGCTCTTGAAACCCGCACACGTATGCTCAATCCAAAATGGTACGAGGGCATGCTGAAGCATGGCTACGAGGGCGTTCGCCAGATCGAAGCGCACGTAACCAACACCGTCGGTTGGTCCGCGACCACGAGCCAAGTCGCTCCCTGGGTCTACCAGAGGCTCACACAAACATTCGTTCTTGATGAAGAGATGCGCCGGCGCCTCGCCGAGCTCAATCCGCTGGCTTCAGCCAAAGTCGCAAGCCGTCTGCTCGAAGCGCACGAGCGCAAATACTGGACGCCGGACGAGGCAACGCTCGACGCGCTGCGCAAAGCCGGTGAGGAACTAGAGGATCGCGCCGAAGGCGTGGGGTTGGAGGTCGCCGCATGAACGTACTTCTTAGAACCGTTCCTGCCGCGGCAGATGGCGAGGGCAGCGTTCAAGTGGCGCTCGATCCCGCCGTGAAAATCGGCAACGCCAAGGTCTTTTCCGTCTATGGCAAAGGCGGAATTGGCAAGAGCACGGTATCTTCCAATCTATCCGCCGCGTTTTCGAAGCTCGGTAAACGCGTGCTGCAGATCGGGTGCGACCCGAAGCACGACTCGACATTCACGCTGACGAAGAAGCTCGTGCCGACGGTCATCGACGTTCTCGAGTCCGTCAACTTCCACAGCGAGGAGTTGCGCGTCGAAGATTTCGTCTACGAGGGCTACAACGGCGTCATGTGCGTCGAAGCCGGCGGTCCTCCTGCGGGAACGGGATGCGGCGGCTATGTCGTCGGCCAGACGGTCAAGCTTCTCAAAGAGCATCACCTTCTCGAAGACACCGACGTCGTCATCTTCGATGTGCTCGGCGACGTCGTCTGCGGCGGCTTTGCGTCGCCGCTACAGCACGCCGATCGCGCCCTCATCGTAACGGCCAACGATTTCGACTCCATCTTCGCGATGAACCGCATCATCGCGGCAATCCAGGCAAAGTCGAAAAACTATCCCGTGCGCCTCGCGGGCGTCATCGCCAACCGCAGCGCTGCGACCGACCAGATCGATCGCTTCGCGGATGCGACAGGCCTGAAGCGTTTGGCGCTGATTCCCGACCTCGACATCATCCGTCGCAGCCGGCTGAAGAAATCGACGCTCTTCGAAATGGAACCGTCGCCCGAACTCGAAGCCGTCCAGAACGAATATCTGCGCCTTGCCGCAAGCCTTTGGGCCGGCAGTGAACCGCTCGACGCAAAGCCGATGAAGGATCGAGAAATTTTCGATTTTCTGGGGTTCGACTGATGGAAACGCACACATATCTTCGACGCCGCAACCAAATCGAAAGCTACTTCGACGGCACCGCCGCCGAAGCCTGGAAGCGGCTGACATCCGATGCGCCGCTCGGCCGCATTCGTCAGACGGTCCGCGCTGGCCGCGATGACATGCGCGCGACGCTTCTCGGCTGGTTGCCAGACGATCTCCGGGGCATCCGTCTCCTCGACGCCGGTTGCGGGACAGGCGCCCTGGCCAATGAGGCGGCCGCGAGAGGCGCTGAAGTCGTCGCGACCGATCTATCACGATCGCTGATTGAGTTGGCGCGCGACCGTGCGCCGCGAACATTCGGCACCGGACACGTCGAATTCATCGTCGGCGATATGTTGCAGCCGGATCTCGGGCGTTTCGACTACGTCGTCGCTATGGATTCTCTCATACATTATTCCGCGCCCGATATGGTCGTGGTGCTAGCGGGTCTCGCCGCCAAGGCAAGCCGGGGCGTTCTCTTCACCTACGCCCCGAAAACGACTGCCCTTGCGATGATGCACGCTATCGGGCGCGCATTCCCTCGTTCGGACCGCGCTCCCGCGATTGAGCCTATCAGCGCTTTCCACCTCGACGAGCTTGTCGAAGCTGAGCCGAAGCTCCGCGACTGGAACATCTGCCGGACCAAGCGGATCGCAAGCGGATTCTACAAATCCCAGGCCGTGGAGCTTGTCCCCGAATGAAAGGCCTCAACGATAGACTCGCGAAGAAGTGGATTCTGCTCAGCCCAAGGCTGCTGCCATTCGCGGATGCGGCCACCACCGAGTTGCCGCTGCCAAGGCTGCTCCGTCTCTCGCTGTTCCAGGTCACCGTCGGCATGGCGCTGGTGTTGCTCAACGGAACGCTGAACCGCGTGATGATCATCGAGCTCGGCGTCCCGAGTTGGCTCGTCGCGCTCATGATCTCGCTGCCGCTTATCTTCGCGCCATTCCGCGCGCTGATCGGCTTTCGCTCCGATACCCATCGCTCTCTGCTCGGATGGCGGCGCGTGCCGTACATCTGGTTCGGCACCCTGCTCCAGTTCGGCGGTTTGGCGATCATGCCGTTCGCGCTGATCATCTTGTCAGGGGATTCGAATGGTCCGGTATGGGCCGGACATGTGGCGTGTGGGTTGGCCTTCCTGCTGGTCGGCGCGGGGCTCCACACGACGCAGACCGCGGGTCTAGCCCTCGCCACCGATCTCGCGCCTGAAGCATCTCGCCCGCGCGTCGTTGCCTTTCTCTACGTGATGTTGCTCGTTGGCATGGTGGTAAGTGGGATCGCGTTCGGGCGCCTGCTCACGCAATTCAGCGAAATCCGTCTCATCCAGATCATCCAAGGAACTGCGGTTCTGACGATGGTGCTCAACATCATCGCGCTCTGGAAGCAGGAAGTTCGAGATCCCTCACGAACGGCAAGTGACATCGAACACCCGACGTTCCTCCAATCATGGCGCGCCTTCCATATGGGCGGAAGATCGAGCCGCATTCTTCTCGCGGTCGGACTGGGAACAGCCGGCTTCAGTATGCAGGACATCTTGCTCGAGCCCTACGGCGGCGAAGTCTTGCACCTCTCCGTCGGCGCAACAACTGCGTTGACGGCTTTGCTGGCTTCGGGAACGCTCGGCGCCTTTGCGATTGCCTCTCACACTCTGCAGCGCGGCGCCGATCCATATCGTCTCGCAGGTTACGGCGCGCTTGCCGGTGTCGTAGCATTTTCTGCCGTCATTTTTTCGGCCCCCTTTGACTCGCCAACTCTGTTCCGCATCGGCACGACTTGCATCGGTTTTGGCGGCGGGCTCTTCGCAATCGGCACACTGACAGGCGCGATGACGCTCGCCGAATGCGACTCGCGAGGTTTGGCACTTGGCGTGTGGGGGGCCGTGCAGGCTTCCGCGGCAGGGCTCGGAGTCGCACTTGGCGGCGCCATTCGCGATGCCGCAGGAGAACTCGCCTCGCACGGACTACTCGGACCAGCACTGACCGGTCCGGCGGTCGGATACGGCATCGTCTACTATCTGGAAATCATGCTGCTCTTCGTGACCTTGGCCGTTGTCGGACCACTCGTCCGCACTGCGGTTGCTTCTCGGTCGCGCGATCAATCGAGTTTCGGTCTAGCAGAGTTCCCTGGCTAGATTTGCCTTCAGGAGGTTCTAATGAAAGGCGATATCACCCAAGGTATAGATGTGGCGCAGGTCGTCCTCTACGCATTCTGGGCGTTCTTTGCGTATCTCATCTACTGGCTCCGGCGCGAAGACAAGCGCGAGGGTTATCCTCTCGCATTCGAGCGCCCAGAAACGGCGCCCTATCTCAATTTTCCGCCGATTCCAAAACCGAAGACATTCGTACTTCCGCACGGCGGGATCGTGCTTGCGCCGCGGCCTAGCGTCGAGCCCGAGATACGCGCGGAGCCTATTGCTGCCTGGCCCGGAGCGCCACTCGAACCCATCGGCGACCCGATGACGTCCGGAGCCGGTCCCGGCGCCTACGCACTGCGCGCCGACACCCCGGATCTAACACTCGACGGCGTTCCCAAAATCGTTCCGCTTCGCATCGCGAGCGGAGAGCGCCTTGTCACGCACGCCAAGCAAGGCACGGAAACGTCGGCACCGGCGACGTCAGGCGAATACAAGCACTTCACACTCGATCCCAACGATCCCGATCCGCGCGGCATGGAAGTTATCTGTGCCGACGGCCTTGTGGGCGGAATTATTTCGGACGTCTGGATCGACGTCTCCGAAGTGATCATCCGCTACCTCGAGGTTCAGCCGAAAGGCAGCAGCCGTAATGTGCTCCTGCCAATAACCTTTACTCGTATCGACGGCCGCAAGGGCACCGTGACGGTCAAGGCCATTCTTTCCTCGCAGCTCGGCGACGCGCCGACGACACGCGATCCCGAGAAGGTGACTTTCCGCGAGGAAGATCAGATCTGCGCCTATTACGGCGGCGGGCTCCTTTACGCCACGCCGCTCCGGCGGGAGGCTCTGCTGTGAGAGAGCATGACAACGAGCCTGTTCCGGGCCTGCCGGAAGACCTGCCGCACGGAGAGCGCATTCTTTGGCAAGGCGCACCGTCTTGGTCGGGAATTGCTATCCACGCGCTGCACATCCGGGCCGTCGCCATCTACCTCACACTGATCGTTCTATGGGGAACGACGTCGGCCATCGCCAATCACCAGGCGACGGTCGACGTGGTGGTCTTCGCATTCAAGCTCACAGGGCTCGCGCTCACCGCCCTCGCCGCGTTGGTGTTCTTCTCGCGTCTGGTCGCGCGGACCACGCTTTACACGATTACGAACCGCCGCGTCGTTATGAGGTTCGGCGTCGCATTGCCGATCACGATGAACATCCCCCTGAAAATGGTGCAGTCGGCCGGATTGCACGTCTACCGCAACGGCAGCGGCGATATCCCGCTCGCCGTCGCCAGCGAAAGACGCCAGTCGCTCGTCGTCCTTTGGCCGCACGTGCGACCGTGGCGAACGACGAAGCCCGAACCAATGCTGCGCTCGATACCGAAAGCCAATGAGGTCGCGGAGCTATTGAGTTCAGCACTCAAGGCAGCGTCCGTCCGCCCTGAAATCCGGGTGCGTGTGCCGCGTCCCGCATTAGTCGAAACGAAAGCCGCCGCAACGAGCGGCCAAACCGTGGCTGCGTAGGGAGACGTGCCGTGACTGACGCGACAGCCAGAAGTTTCGTCTTTCCGCCGGCCCCGCTTATCTATGCGGCTGCACTGGTGCTGAGTGCCCTCGCCGTCGCGAGCGGCGCACGCGTATCGGGCGTCGGGACGACCCATCTCGATTACACAAATCCGCTGGTCAGCCGCGATCTGCTGTTCGACGACGCCTCCGGCGGTTCAATCTTGATCAAGGATGCCCATAGCGGCGAACTGATCGACACAATTGTTCCCGGCAACGACGGCTTCGTTAGAGCCGTGATGCGGGTTATCGCCCGCGAGCGCCTCATTGCGGGCGGCGCAAAGACAACACCCTTCACCCTGACACGCTGGGACAATGGCCGCCTCACAATCTCCGATCCGGCGAACGGCAAGAAAACGGAGCTGGTCGGCTTCGGGGCTAGCAACGAACAAGCCTTCGCGAAACTTCTCCCGAACGTGAGTAGAGAGCCATGATCAGGGAATTTCTCCGAAACCGCGAGACGATCGATGTTCCGTGCACAATCGAGATCGAGAACACGTTCGAAAGCTTGCATGCGCATGTAAATCTCGACGGCAATCTCGAGATGAACGCCGGCGACGAAGTCCTTGTACATGGCGATCCCGTGCGGGTGCCGTATGGACAGAAAGTCAGCCTTCGCCGCCTCGCGACCGTGACACGAGCAAACAGATTGGACCGGGCTTGGACCCGCCTCCTCGCCCGATTCGAATTGACGGAACTTTACGAAGTCAGCTTCTCATCGGAGAGAAAGTTATGACGATAGAGTCCATCGGGCGGCCGAACAGCGCCACCCTCGCCGCCAAGCACGACACGCTTTTGGCGCCGCGCTTTTACACCACCGACTTTGCCGAACTCGATGCCATGACCGTCGATCGCGTACGAGGCGAATGGGACCAGCTACTCGCCGAAATGCGCGCCGATCCGAACAAAGGGCATTTTCGCCGTAACGCCGAATGGACCAAGATCGAGCTTGAAAGCCTGCCGGAGGGCTTGCGCAAGGAGTTCCTCGATTTCCTGATCAGCTCGCTGACCGCTGAATTTTCGGGCTGCGTGCTCTATGCCGAGATGAAAAAGCGCGGCAAGAACCCCGACATCGTCGAACTTTTCCGCTACATGAGCCGCGATGAGGCCCGCCACGCCGGCTTCATCAACGACGCATTGCGTGATTTCAATATCGGAGTCGACCTCGGCTTTCTGACCAAAACAAAAAAGTACACGTTCTTCCGGCCGAAGTTCATTTTCTACGCGACATACCTTTCGGAAAAGATCGGCTACGCGCGATACATCACCATCTATCGCCATCTCGAACGCAATCCCGACCGCCGGTTCCACCCGATCTTCAAGTGGTTCGAGCAGTGGTGCAACGACGAGTTTCGCCACGGCGAAGCCTTTGCATTGCTGATGCGCGCCAATCCCAAATTCCTGACAGGCCTCAACAAGCTGTGGGTCCGCTTTTTCCTGCTCGCCGTCTACGCCACGATGTACGTGCGCGATCATGCGCGGCCGGAGTTCCACAAGGCGCTCGGCATCGATCCGACCGATTACGACTATCGAGTCTTCCGCATCACCAACGACATCTCAAAGCAAATATTCCCGGTTGTCCTCGATATCGAAAATCCGAGATTCCGCGCCGGCCTCGAGCATCTGCGCGTCATCAACGACAAGCTTTCCGCAGCACAAACTCAAAGCGGCATCCGTGGCAAACTCAAGCGCGCAGCGCTCGGTACCCGCGCGGCATACGCATTCTGCAAGCTCTTCCTGCTGCGCCCCGCCGAAAACACCATCCCTCAATCGAGCCGCATGGCGCCAGCCTGGTAAGCCGGAGTTTCCGAATTGGACTACGCAATCGCAATAACGTTTGCAATTTTCGTCTGGTGGTTCAGCACCGGCGCGGTCCTCTATCTTCTGAAGATGCCCGAGCAGACTTTCGGCGTCAGCATGCTGACCGCGACCGCGGTTGCCTGCATGGGCCTATTCGGGCTTTGGATAACGAGCAACGACACGACGGTCGCCTCGGCATTCTGCGGCTTCTCCTGCGCGCTCATTGTCTGGGCATGGCACGAAATCAGCTTCTTGACGGGTTATGTTACGGGAACACGCGTCTCGCCTTGCCCTCCAGGCGGCACAGAAGGCCAGCGTTTCCTCCATGCCACCCAAACGCTGATCTATCACGAGCTTGCGATTGTCGCGACGATGGCGGTGATCGTGTCGCTGACATGGAATGC
Source organism: Hyphomicrobium sp. ghe19 (assembly GCF_902712875.1). Classification (NCBI taxonomy): domain Bacteria; kingdom Pseudomonadati; phylum Pseudomonadota; class Alphaproteobacteria; order Hyphomicrobiales; family Hyphomicrobiaceae; genus Hyphomicrobium; species Hyphomicrobium sp. ghe19. The sequence goes on from NZ_LR743509.1 coordinate 2,373,598, forward strand.
CCCCAATCAGTTTGGCACTTTGACGTTCGTCATTCTCTGGCTGGCGCGCATCAGCGCCAAGCTGAACGTCTATTTCGGTGTTCCGAACCTCACCGCTGAGTTCCTGCCGCAGCATCTCGCTTATCTGAAGAGCTACTTCCGCAACCGTCCGATGAACCTCCTCTTCCCGCTGTCTGTGACGGTGTCGACGTTGTTGACTTGGCTTTGCATCGACCGCGCAACAGCGCCTGACGCGACGGCATTTGCCGCGACGGGATGGTCGCTACTCGCGGCGCTCATGTTCCTTGTGGTGGTCGAGCACTGGTTCCTCGTCTTGCCGTTGCCAGTCGCCGCACTTTGGAACTGGAAATCCGATCGGTCGGATGAAAATACCGGCTTCGTGCCGATAGAAATCGCGGCGGCGCCAGCACTGCCACGCGACGATCACCTGCGTCCCCTCGCGAGGCGCGCATAGAAAATGGATATGAAGATGAAGGACGCTGGGGAGGCAAAAATGCATTACCAATCTCTGTTCCAGAAGCATCTCGACACGCTTCAGTGCGAGGGCAGATACCGCGTCTTCGCAGATCTCAAGCGGAAGAGAGGCGCGTATCCGCTGGCTCAGCATTGGAACGCGGGCCAAAACCGCGAGGTCGCCGTCTGGTGCTCGAACGACTATCTCGGCATGAGCCAACACCCGGTTGTGCTCAACGCTATGCACGCCGCCATTGACGCGGTCGGTGCGGGCTCAGGCGGAACACGGAACATCGCCGGCACGACTCATTATCACGTCGAGCTAGAGCATGAACTCGCCGACCTGCATGGCAAGGACGCGGCGCTCGTCTTCACGTCCGCATACATCGCCAACGACGCAACGTTGTCGACGCTCGCAAAACTTGTCCCTGGCCTTGTGATCTTCTCAGATGAGAAGAATCACGCCTCGATGATCGAAGGCATTCGCCGTGGGCAGAGAGAGAAGCACATATTCCGCCACAACGACCTCGCGGACCTCGAATGCAAACTTAAGAAATATCCGAAAAACACGCCGAAGCTGATCGCCTTCGAAAGCGTGTACTCGATGGATGGCCATATTTCACCCGTAGCAGCCATCTGCGATCTGGCTGAGAAATACAATGCCATGACGTACCTCGACGAAGTGCACGCAGTCGGTCTCTACGGGGCGCGCGGCGGCGGCATCGCCGAACGCGACGGCGTCATGGATCGCATTGACATTATCAACGGAACCCTGGCCAAGGGCTTCGGCGTCATGGGCGGATATATCGCGTCAACGCGCGCCTGTTGCGACGCCATTAGATCTTTCGCGCCCGGGTTCATCTTCACCACGTCTCTGGCACCCGCTATCGTTGCCGGAGCCACCGCCAGCATCCGCCATCTCAAGGCCAGCACGGTCGAGCGGACTGCCCATCAGGAACGTGCGCGGACTCTCAAGCGGCTACTGAAAGAAATTCGTCTGCCGGTCATGGACAACCCCAGCCACATCGTTCCGGTAATGGTCGGAGATCCCGTGCATTGCAAATCCCTGACCGACACGCTTCTGACGGAGCACGGGATCTATGTTCAGCCGATCAACTATCCGACCGTACCTAAAGGGACGGAGCGGATGCGGCTCACCCCATCGCCTGTCCACACAGACGAGCAGATGGCGCACCTCCTGACCGCGCTTCAAACACTTTGGGCCGCGTGTCCCATTGCCAACGGCAAATATGTCCGCCTCGCCGCGGAATAGAGCGCAGCAACAAAACGCAGTGGTTTGACCCCGAGTACGTGATGGCTACAAAGGAGAATTGAAATGCGCGAATGGATATTGGCAGCAGCGATTTTCGCCGGCGTTCCGGCGGTGGCCGTGGCTGCAGACGCGGAAGCCGGCAAGACTGTGTTCCACAAATGCCAAGTCTGCCATCAACTCGGCAAGAACGCCGTCGGCCCGAACTTGGTCGGAGTGTACGGCCGCAAAGCGGGTACGGCGCCGGATTACAACTATTCGCAGCCCGTGAAGAATTCCGGGATTACATGGGACGATGCACAATTGAATGAATGGTTGCAGGGGCCGAACAAGAAAATTCCCGGCACAAAAATGATCTTCGCCGGCCTCAAGGATGACGCCGATCGGGCCAATGTCATCGAATATCTGAAATCTCTGAAATAGGTCTCTCAATTAAAAAACAAAGCACCGTGAAGGTCAGTCTTCGCGGTGCTTATTTTTGTCTGCGCCATAAGTCGCGTTCGCGCTTACCCATATATTCAAGGGGTTTTTGACGGAGATGCCTGGGCAGGCAACGAGGCAGGCGCCGGCGCGGCCGCAGCCTGGGAAGGTTCCGGCGTGCTGTGACGGCCGATATAGCTGCCGATCCCAGCCGCAAAAATAGTGACAGCGAAGAATCCGATGAAGGTCGCAAAGGCCACGGTGAAGTCGCTCGGTGCATCGGGGTTGCGTTGCATGTCTCTTCTCCTTCTTGCCGGCGGTTTCCTACCGCGAGTTCCTATCGCAATTTAATGTCCCAAAATTCGTTCAGCGCTCTCAAACACTTCAAAGACAAACAATCGGGACCGCCCGAAGTTTCCGCGAAGGCGGTTTATCTGCTCTGTAATTCCCCTGAATAAAAAAGCGAGCGGCTGCCGGATTTACCGGAAGTCGCTCGAGTTGGGGACACCCAAACATCGTGGAGACGTCTGCGTTAGTTAAGGATACGCGGTTGGAGCCAAGCCGTGCTTGATGCCCCAATCGTACCAATTGTCGACGACCGTTCCCGTCAGCAGAATACCTATGCCGCCGCAGAGCGGGCAGAGCACGGCGAACCACCAAGCCCATCGGTGGATCGACTCCACCGTCGCGTTGAAGCCCATCGTCCAGCGCCAGAAGAGTGCAGCCCGCTCGGCCGCCGTTCCTCGATCCGTAATCTGCTCGAGCTCGCGTTCACCGCCATATCTGCCAACCGCTAGGATCGTGGCGCCGTGCATTGCGAACAGCAACGCAGACCCGTAGAGGAAGGCGATCGAGAGCATATGGAAAGGGTTGTAGAAGAGATTGCCGTGATCGAGCGAGAACTGGTTCGTCCAATCCAAATGCCGGAAGATGCCGAACGGCGGCGCCACGCTCCAGCTGCCGATCAGAATTGGGCGAATATACCCGAGCACGAGGAACAGCCAAATCGCGGACGCGAAAGCCCAAGCCACATGCGTCCCCATCCTCAGCTCGCGGGCGCGCTTGTACATCCGCACCCACCACAGAAGGATGGAGGTCGTCAGAAAGAAGCCGGCCATGAGCCACCAGCCACCTTCCTTCAAAGGCGGAAAAATCGTCAGGCCCCACTTGGCATCCGGCGGCTCCAGCGAGAGCCAGAACAGCCGGCGGATGAATTGGATCGGATTCCAATCAACCGACGCCAACATATTGAGGCCGATGATCTCAATCGCGATGATTCCCGAAACGATTGACAGCACACCGATCGTTCCGAGATAGACGGGCCCAACCTGAGCATCGCCGATCTTACCAGCCCAGTACGAGAAGAAGGGCTGGCCTTGGCGGGGCCAACTACGCCGAACGGGCACACCGAACTCAACGGGACCGCGAACTTGCACTTGCGTGAAGATGTTTTGATATTGCGCCATAGCATTCCCCTATCGACTTATGACCAGATCGGAAGCTTCAGCCACCAGTCCCACCAGTCGGCCCACGCGTTGCCTTCCGCCCACAGCGGTCCACTAATGACGATGCAGATCGCGCTGAACAAAACGGCGGAAAGGGCGAGAAATAGCCCGAGCCGATGAATGCCAATGGTGCCGATCGAGTAACCGATCGTATCGCGGAAGAAAGTGTTCTCGTGGTCCGGCGTCTTGACCGGTTCAGGCTCAGGCCCATGTCGTCCGGGATTGACAGCCGAGAGGATCACACCGCCATGCAATGCAAGCGCGAGACACGTCGTGAAGAAGAACGTGATCGCAATCATGTGCGCTGGATTGTAGTGGAAATTCCCGTAGCTGTAGCCGGTGTTCGAGACCCAATCGAGGTGGCTCATGATGCCGTACGGGAAACCGTAGGACCACGAACCCATGAGCACTGGGCGAATGACGACGAGCGTGAAGTAAGCGAGTATCGCGAAGCCGAAGGCGAAGGGCACGTGATAGCCGATGCCGAGCTTGCGGCAGATCTCGACTTCCCGCAGAGCCCACGAGCCAAACGATCCCAACGCGCAAACCGTCACGATCTGCCAGATGCCGCCTTCTTTCAGCGGCGCGAAGGCCAGGCCGTATTTCACATCCGGTGGGTTGATGCTCAGCCGGAACAGACTCCACGTCGGCCCTTGCGAGACGCCGTAGAGGATCATTGCAACGCCGACGATGACGAACAAGATCGTCGTTACGCCGAAGAAGCCGACGTAGAACGGCCCGACCCAGAAATCGAATAGATCTCCGCCCATCAGCGTGCCGCCGCGAACGCGATATTTCCTTTCAAAGCTCAACATGGCCATCGGTCGCTCCTCCGGATGCGAGCATTCGAGCTCGCCTGTTCGTCTCGGGCATGGACGGGCTCGGAACAGTGTCCGAACCGCGTCCTTTTCTTCGTCTGCGGACTTGCCCCGTGAAGGTCAGGCCGGTGCGCGGTCCGGTACTGTCTGCTGCAGCTCTGCCTTCGGCGCCGCAGCCCTGTGCGGACCCTCGAGCCAATTGAAGCGATCTGTGCTGAGCAAAATGAAGTGAATGATCAGCGCCAGCGCAAACAGGAAGGTAAACAACGCGATCAGCGTACGACGCGGATCGAATAGAAGCCAAAGTCGCCACATGTCACCTTCTCCTATGCTACCAATGATTTGACGTAGCTGACGGCGTCTGTAATTCCGCCCGCCGTTGCGTAATTGACGGCGTCGGTCACGCCATCAAGCGATGCGTAGCCATTCGGGCCAGGCAACCAGGGGCGCCACATCCAAACGAGAATGTGAGCGACGATGGCTATTACCGTGAACAGGATGAAGCTCGTCATGAAAATTCCATGAAATTCCTTCGCTTCCTGTTCGGTCAAGCCGGATAAGGATCCGCCTCGCCTATCTTCAATTGCCATTGTCTTTTTCTCCTCATGCATGTTTCAACTTCACCGCGCGGCTAGCGCGGCAGAGATGATCGCGGCTTACGTCCGCGATCTCCGCCCCGCGAGCGATCGCCGGGCGAACGTTTCGGCCTAACCCATGAAGGCGTAGGCCGTGCAGGTCTGTGCAGCATCCCAAGCGCGGGAGATCACCGAAGCCCGGCGGACCTCGTTGGCCTTGTGTAGCCATGTCCACGGCATCATGCGCTCGAGCACCATTGTGAAAAGCAGAACGACGAAGACCGCACTGAAGATGAGGTGATATTCGACCGACGCCTTACGATCGAACCTCCCGTGACGTTCGTCGTGGCGGCTTATATTGATCGCCATTGCGTCCTCCCTGCCCTACTGTCGATTGCGATCCGAAATTCGCTCGCGCGAGCTTGCGTCATGCAGCTTTTCCTTCTGCACTCAACGTGCCCGAACGCGATACGCGCGCTGCCGTCACTGAGGTTTCCCCAGCACGCCGGGCATCGCGCTCTGTTGCATCCCGAAGCCGTTTCGCCGCCGAAATGCGGATCAAGACCGGATGAGATTCAAGTATGGCCTCGAGCGCTTCAAGCGCATCGTCTTCCCACGGAAGTTCTTCATGATGCTTCGCCGGCGTCGCTTCGACTTTGTCGAGTTCGGTGCCAAGCGGCAGAATATTGAACAACGCATCGAAAAGCGCGTTGCAGACTTCCTGCACGATATAGGTCGCGCCTCCGTATCCCATGAACGGAGTTCCTGTATGTCTGCGGATGATGGCACCCGGGAACGACGCCGGTATGTAGATAGCCCGGCCGCCGGTCTCGGCCAGATACATGCGCTCGTTATAGCTGCCGAACAGAATAAGAGGCGTCTTCTCGCGAACCGCTGTTCTCACCGCTTCGTTGTCGGGCTTCACACCATGCCGGCGCGCGAACGCAAAGGTGCACGGCAGTCCCATCTCGACTTCGAGGAAATTGCGCACGCCGCGCGCATAGGTTTCGTTGGCGACAATCGCGAAACTCGCCGTGCCAAAAAAATCCTGAGTGACCGAGCGCCACAGATCCCAGAGGGGCTTGATCGTCGTGTGCTTCTCACGCTCGATGAATGGCTCCGGATCGATCTTCAGAAGCTCGCCAAGCGTGCGAAGAAACTTCGTCGTCGAGTGCAGTCCGATCGGCGCCTGCAGATAGGGACGCTCCAACGTCTCGCACAGCAACCGTCCGAACTCGCGATACATGCAGACGTTGACCTCGGCATCGGCGAGTTTCGGAACGTCCGCCAGATGCGACCCAAGAGGGAAGACCACATTGACTTCCGCACCAATCCCTTCGATCAGGCGACGGATCTCGGCGAGATCGCTTGGCATATTGAACGTGCCGTAGATCGGACCGATGATATTGACCTTCGGCTTTTGCCCCTCCGCCCGTGGCTTGAGCGCCGGAATTTTTTTCCGCCCGTATTCAGTCCATAGCCAATTGATGGCGCGGTTGGCGCTCTGCCATTGATCCTCGTCGATCGTGCGCGGAAGGAAGCGCTTGATGTTCGTTCCTTCCGGCGTCACGCCACCGCCGATCATTTCCGCGATCGATCCGGTGACGACGACCGCCGGCAGCGACGGATCGAGCGACTTGTGCGCCCGCTTCATTGCCGCCTCGGTGCCGTGCTGGCCGAGTTCGTCTTCCGACAGCCCCGTCACCACGATAGGCAATTCGTGCGGGGGCAGCGCATCCGTGTAATGGAGCACCGACGTTACGGGAAGGTTCTCACAGCCGACCGGGCCGTCGATAATGACTTGTAGACCCTTGATCGCCGTAAAAGCGTACACAGAGCCCCAATAGCCGCCGGCGCGATCATGATCGGAGACGAGCATCAGATCATCTCCTCCGCTTTGCGCTTCTTGGCTTCCTTGTCGAGGCGGCGCTTGTATTCCTCGCGGAATTGCAAGTTGTCCTTTGGCGTCTCTTGCCAGACGCCCGCCGACGCGCCGCGTCCCACACCTTCAAAAAATTCTTTCATCGTATCGAAGCGAGATTTGTTCGCGAGCGCGGCGTTGACGACTGCAGCAAGCGAGCCCGCGCCCGCCGGCCCCATCAAGGGCCGCGCCGAAATCAAGTTCGTGAAATAGAGCGACGGGATCGCCATCTCCTTGGCCTTCTGCACAACCGGAGTCGTGCCGATGGCGAGGTCCGGCTGGAATTCCCGAAGCGCGGCGAGGTCCTGCTCGAGCGACGCGCGATAAGTGACGGTTATGCCCTTGGCATCGAGCCATTCGCGATCGGCTTCGGACCAGGCGGTGCGCGGGCACGCGGTGCCCACATAGCGCACGTCGGCGCCGCTCTCGACAAGGAGGCGCGCAACGATGAGTTCGGAGCCTTCGTATCCCGAGAGCGTCACACGTCCCTTGATCGGCATCTTCGCAAGTGCCGCGGAAATCATCGGCAGAACGCGCGACTTGGCTGCATCTATCTTCTCGGTCGCGACGTTGCAGGCTTTGCCGATTGCCTCGAGCCAAGCCGCTGTGCCGTCGCGGCCAACCGGCGCCGACCCGACGATCGGCCGGCCCGCCGTCTCGAATTCGCGAATGGATGCCGCATAGAATGGATGAATTGCCGCCACCGCTGCACAATCGAGAGCGGCATAGAGTTCGCGCCATTCGCGTGTAGGCACGACCGGTCCGGCGGCGAGGCCGAGTGGTTCGAGAAGCATGCCGATACCAACAGGATCAGCAGGAAACATCTCGCCGAGCAGTGCAATCGTCGGCTTGGCGCTGCGACCGGTCCGCGGTGCCTTCACCGCACCATTCTCAGCTTCGGTCCGGGCATATTTGAGCATCGCGCCGGCGAGAACATCCTTCGCCTCTGCGTGGGTCGGAACGCCAAAGCCCGGCACATCGATGCCGATGATGCGGACGCCGTCGATCTCCTTCGGAAGAAGCTGTAGCGGAATCCCGGACGCCGTGGGCACACAGAGATTGATGATGACGACGGCGTCGTATTTCTCGGGATCGGCGATGTTGTGAACCGCTTCGCGAATGTCCTCGAAAAGCTTCCCCGTGACCAAGGTCTCGGAGTTGAACGGCACGTAACCGACGGTTCGCCGCGCGCCATAGAAATGCGATGTGAACGTCAGGCCATAGACGCAGCACGCCGAACCCGAGAGAATCGTCGCCGTTCGCCGCATCCGCAGGCCGACGCGCAGCGATCCGAACGCCGGGCACATGCTTTGCGGCTGATCGTGCGGCCCTTGCGGATAGTCGGCCGCATATCGCGCCAGCGTTTCGGATTTACCGGCCGCATCGGCGGCCCGGCGCATCTCGGCCTTGCCCGCATGGCAACCCAAACCGTCGCCCTTCACCGCAGGCATATCAGGCACAGGACCGTTATCCGGCTCTGACAGAACCGCGCCACCGTCCAATGGGTGAGCCCCGGAAAGCTCGTCGTAGACGACTTCCGAAGTCGAGCGTCTTGCGAAATTTTCGTGCTCGGACACTGCCATTGCGCACTTCTTTTCGAGCGGTATCAGACGGTCTCGTAAATGACTTCGAGTGACGGCTTCTCGGCGACGCTCCCGCCGCACATGTCTTCGAGCGAAGCTGGTTGAAGGACGACGTCGCGGCCGGTGTGTTCGCTTGAGAACAGCCCGAGCAATTCATCCTGCGTCAGCGGCTTCGGCCGCAGCGGCTGCGCTTCCGCGACATTGAGCGACAGCTCTTCGAACAGCGGTGCCCAGCGGCCGCCGGGGCGCCCGATGATCTCGTAGTTGGCGCTCTTCTTGCGAATGTCGTCGTGCGCTGGAATGGCAGCCAGTATCGGGATGCCCGCTTCCTTGCAGAAGGCGTGCGCTTCGCCCGTTCCGTCATCCTTGTTGATGACCATGCCCGCGACGCCGACATTGCCACCAAGCTTGCGGAAGTATTCGACCGCCGAGCAGACATTGTTCGCGACGTAGAGCGACTGCAGATCGTTGGATCCGACGACGATCACTTTCTGGCACATATCACGCGCGATCGGCAGGCCGAAGCCCCCGCACACGACGTCGCCAAGGAAATCGAGAAGGACGTAGTCGAACCCCCATTCATGGAACCCGAGTTTCTCGAGCAGTTCGAAACCGTGAATAATGCCGCGTCCGCC